>CAZOIA010000030.1:0-39120 GCA_964579675.1 uncultured Planctomycetales bacterium
AACACCTGGGGGCGGCGCCTTCCAACAAGCCGCCCAAAGTGTCATGCACCCGTGTGAAAGTGCGAACGTGCGAAGGTGCTAAAGCGTGAGCGTGTGGATCTCGCGCCACAAAGTCGATTGCATCGAGGGGCTCCGCTTGTTCAGTACTGTTGCAGGGTTTCGCGGGCAGGTTGTCCGGGCGGAGGCTCGCCCGGGTCGCAGCTTCCGGGTGAGCACTCGACTTTCCAGCACTTTGGCCATACAGTTGATAGTGGTCAGCCGGCAGGGGCCCGGACAGTCCAATCGCTTGCAGGAGGCGACCAGAATGCCTCGATATCATACAGGCCGTGTCGCGCTGGCCATGGCCGTTCTTGTTTGGGGTGCTGCTGCGGCGTACGCCGTGGTTGACACCATTGACGCGACCGTGACCGCGGAGGTGCAGGAGTTCGTCGGCGGGTCCGCCGGCAACTCTGATTCCGCCTTCGAGGATCTGGAGCAGACCACCGGCAATCTCCCGCTGGTCGCTGAGGCCGAACTCTTCCGAACCACGGGCGGCCAGGACGAGGCGGGGGCCACGGCAACCACCAGTTTCTTCGACCCTCGGGCCAGCCTCACGCCGGACCCCGACGAGTTCGGCATCGACATAGGGACGTTCAGTCTTCTGCCCGATATCTCCTACGCTGTACTGTCCAACTCGACCGAGACGCGGGAGATCACCTTCCTCGCGGACGAGATCCGCGAGCCGGACGGCACGGAGTTGAGTGTCCGAAGCCAGTTCTTCCTAGACGGCGTTCTGCTGGTCTGGGGCGAACGGGATAACGAAGACCTGTCGGGGACGACGGCCGGCGTGGTCTTGAGTGTTCTGCAGACTCGCCCCGGCGATGGGGAGCCGACGGCGGTCTTGAACGCGAGCCTGACCCTGACCGGCCGGGGGGACGGCACCGCCACGCTCTCCACAAGCGGGTCGCTCGCTCCCGAGAACGTTACCGTCCTGGACCTGACCGATCCCACGGACGATTTCGGGCCGATGCATCTGGTCATCATCCCGGCCAGCACCGCCCTGCCGTACGTGTATCCGGCCGAGGTCGGGCAGACGTTCGTGTTGAAGGCTGAGATCGAGGGCCAAGCCCACAGCCAACCCGGGACCGGGGCGTCGGTCGAGTTGGGGGTTCCCCTGCTGGAGCTGGCCGAGCTGGTCAACACCGTGGCCGGAGGAGGGACGGGCGATCTGTTGCAGGAGATCATAGAAGCGGCGCTGGGGTCACCTCCAATTGCGGCCAAGCCGTTGCTGCCCGCGGCCGAGAACACTACGGTCACGGTTGTCCGGCGAAGCGCCCGCGGACTCGAGGACATCCTGGCCCTGCCGTTTTGTGGAAGCATGGGCGTAGAGTCAGCCGTGCTGTTGACCCTCTTTGCCGCAGGGATTGCCCTGTCCTCACGGCACGGGTGATGATTCTTCGACATGTCGATACGGTTCGCGGAGGGAGAAGGGCCGTCAACTGACCTGAGCGTATGGACACCCCCAGGATCCTGGCTATTGATGACGTTCACCTTGCCGCGGCGCAGGAGGCGGTGGACGAACTGGCTGCCTTCTATACTGGCCTGGTCGGCCTGAATCGCGTCGATAGCGGGACCGAGGAGGGGCGGGTAATGTTTCGGGGTTATCCTCACTCCGGGCCGAAACTGGTCGTCAACCTGGGTGGGCAGCACGATACGGGCAGACTTCGGCGACAGGTGCTCATCCAGGTCTCGTCCGTGACGGATTGCGCGGATCAGATGGCCGAACGGAGAACGCCCTTTGTCTGGTCGCACGGGTGGACTTTCTATGACCAGCGGTTGACGGCGATGGATCCGGCAGGCAATCGTGTGGGGCTGGTGACCTATCACCGGTTGTAGTCTAAGTGTTTGTCATTCAAGCAGTTATACCAGGGATTAGCCTTGTTTCACCTGCCCGGGGACCGGGGTCCGTGGGGCTGGATGGGCCGGCGAACAAAATGGGCGATTTTGTCGAAAAGAGGGGATGACAAGCGGCCGGCAAGCCGTTATACTACACAAGCCTTGAATGTCTCGGGCGGCGTCAAAGGGGTCAACGCGTGGCCCGTTGCCTGCAGGCGTCATGTCCATCGCTCGTCGGACTCCATGCTCGGAGCGCTGAGTAGAATCCCTGACGAGGATGCCTGTACTGCTCCTGTGTAATGGGGGCATATGTCCGCCTCAGGCGGAGCATGACCAGCGCGGTGGGGGGAAAGGGGATCAAGGCGCGGGGGTGCATCCCGGAGCGTCACGCGGGGGGCTCGGGTAGAGACATCCCGGGCGACTGGAGCTTATCAAACCGTTGTCCTGCAGGGGAAGTAGCGCCATTGTCTGGGTCTGAAGGGACAGCCACACAGTGAAAGCCGGCAAACCGATCATCGGTCTGGCCGGCGGGATTGGATCGGGTAAGAGTACGGTGGCTTCGATCCTGGGCGAGCTGGGGGCTGCCATTATTGCTTCGGACCGCGTGAACCGCGAGGAATTGAATTCGCCCGAGGTTCTCGCATGCCTGCGCCGGTGGTGGGGCCAGGGGGTCTTCGGACCGGATGGAGCGGTGGATCGCGACGCTGTCCGCCAGCTCGTGACGAGGGATGGGGCTGCTCGGGAGCGGCTGGAGCGGTTAGTTCACCCACGAATCGCCCGCCGCAGTCAGGCGTTGATGACCGAGTACCAGGCCGATCCGACCGTCCGCGCGGTCGTGTGGGACGCTCCGTTGCTGTTTGAGGCCGGGTTGGCGGATCAGTGTGATTATGTCATTTTCGTAGAGGCGGATGAATCGATCCGGCGGGATCGCGTGTTGTCCAGTCGCGGCTGGACGGCCGAAGACCTGCAGCGGCTTGAGAAAACACAAGCGCCTCTGGACGTCAAGAGAGGCAAAGCCAACTACAGAGTAGTCAATAACTCCGACATTGACGATCTTCGCCGAGAAGTGAAAGGCGTCTTCTCTCGAATACTCTCCGGGAGCTGACCGCTTCCAGCCCCGGCGGCGGTGACAGTTTCCCAAATGGGATGCCCGCCTCGGGGGGTAATCTGTTTGGAATCATGCAGGGGTTTACCCCTTTTCTATCACCGCTAGGAGGATTGGTAGATGGTGAGAGCCAACGACAAGTCGAGGAGTCAGTCGAGCCGCGGCGGCGGGCGAAAGAGAACCACCGGGGTCGAGACCGGGCCTGTGGACAAGGCGGAAGGAGAGACACCGGTCGCAGTGGCCAACGAGAACAGGCAAGACACGGGGGCCGGAGAATCGCAAGCAGCGATCGATGCCGAAACCCACGCCAAGTATGAAGAGATCAAGCGAGGCGACCTGCACATCAGGGACCTGCAGCAGCTCACCGTCGATGCGTTGCACGAGATCGCTAAGAACGAGGGGCTGACCGAATACACCGGGCTGACCAAGGCCGAGCTCATCTTCAAGATCCTAAAGGAGCGTATTCGCCAGAACGGGCTGATGTACGGGGAGGGGGTGCTGGAAATCCTGCCGGACGGGTTCGGGTTCCTGCGCAACCCGGAATACAACTACCTGCCCTGTCAGGACGACATCTATGTCAGTCCGTCGCAGATCCGGCGTTTCGGCCTGCGGACGGGGCACATCGTAGCTGGTCAGATCCGTCCCCCCAAGGAGTCCGAGCGCTATTTCGCATTGCTTCGGGTCGAGGCCATCAACCTTGAAGACCCCGAGCGCCTGGCCGAGAAGGCCAACTTCGAGGATCTCACCCCGCTGCACCCCGGCCCGAAGGACGCGAATACCGCCCAACTCGGCGTCGAGGGCCGTCTCCATCTGGAGACTGCGCCCGATGAGATCAACATGCGGGTCGTGGATCTCGTCACGCCCATCGGCAAGGGGCAGCGGATGCTGATCGTTGCCCCCCCGCGGACCGGCAAGACCGTCCTGCTGCGGAAGATGGCCAACGCCATCGCCGCCAACGATCCGGATGTCTACGTGATCATCCTGCTCATCGACGAGCGGCCCGAGGAGGTGACCGAGATGGAGCGGGCCACCACCGCAGAGGTCATCTCGTCCACCTTCGACGAGCCCGCCAGTCGTCACGTCCAGGTCGCCGAGATGGTGATCGAGAAGGCCCGCCGGATGGTCGAGTACGGGCGCGACGTGGTGATCCTGCTCGATTCCATTACTCGACTGGCCCGGGCCCACAACACGGAAGTACCTCACTCCGGCAAGATCCTCACCGGGGGTGTCGACTCCAACGCACTGCAGAAACCCAAGCGGTTCTTCGGGGCCGCCCGTAATATCGAAGAGGGCGGGTCGCTGACGATCATCGGCACGGCCCTGATCGACACCGGCAGCAAGATGGACGAGGTGATTTTCGAGGAGTTCAAGGGGACGGGTAATGCGGAACTGCACCTGGACCGCCGCCTGGTCGACCGGCGGACCTGGCCCGCCATCGACATCAACTCCAGCGGGACCCGCAAGGAAGAGTTGCTGCTGGCCCCGGAAGAACTCGATCTGATCTACAAGCTCCGCCGCGTCCTGAGCGACATGAACGTCGTCGAGTCGGTCGAATTGCTCCGCAGCCGCCTGTTGAAGGTCCGCACGAACGCCGAGTTCCTCATGACCATGAATCTGTGACGAAAGAACGCCGTTTCCCCGCCCCTGCCCCGTGCACAAAGTCGTCCGGCAGCGCGCAGCCCCGGGTGAGCGCGAAAAAAACCCGCCGGACCGAGGCCCGCGGGTTTCCGCAATAATGGAAAAAATGTCGGCGATCACCTACTCTCGCCCGGTGGGACTACCATCGGCCGCCTGGGCTTAACTACCGTGTGCGGAATGGGAACGGGTGTTTCCCCAGGCGTATCATCACCGACGCTGTGGATGATACTGCCCCTCGGCTCCTTGTCAAGCCCACCCTGGGAAAAGAGGGCCGGAGCCTTGTGGGCGGCTTGACAGATATCGAGACTATTCAACCTGCCATCTGCACTCCGGTGAGCAGCCCCGCTTGCCTGCCCCATCTGGTCCGCCGTAGAATGATCCGGCTCGCTCGGCTCCCCCAGGTACCGCCACGGGGTTGATGTCTGCCCACCCTTGGAGAGTTCTCGTGATGCCTGATTGTCACCTTGGAGCACCTGTAGTTCTGATGCTGGCTGGACTGGGTCTGGCCGGCGTGGCGGGTTGCAATCCCTCTCTGGCGATGACTCTCGGGCTCGATCCGGTGGCGCTGCTTGACCCGCCCGACGGCACACTGCTCATCATGGTGATGAACACCGCGGATACTGCGGCGGTGGCCACGGTGGCGGTCAATAAGACAAATGGCGGACAACTGGAGTTGAAGATTCCGGCGCTCCCATTCAGCACGGCCCACGACCTCGACCACGTCACGGTCATCCAGGATTGTGACGTGACGAGCATCCAGCTACTAGGGGTGACGGTTGCTGGGGTTGGCGAAATCGCCTCCGACCGGCCGCCCCTGGCCATGGGGGTCAGTTTGAGTTGCGGAGACGTCGTGGTTATCTGGATAACCCAGGCGCAGAACTACTTCGCCAATCTATCGGTGTTCTGATCCATGCGTTGCTTCCGACAGAAACATCTGGTTCTGGTTGCCCTGCTGCCGGCCTCGGTCGGATGCATCAACCCGGGTCTGACCAATTCGATTTTTGGCGAGTTCTACCCGGTGGCGCCGGGAGATGAGCCTTTTGTCGCGGTTCGGGTCGTTAACGACACCGCCGCCACGCTCGACGTTCCGATCGTGTACGACGTGTACGGCGACGGCACCGTGGTGAACACCTATCTCATCACCAATCTGAACCCGGAGGGCCGGGAGACGGGCGTGGTCCTTGGCTGGCCCGTCTCGCGTATAGCCATTGGCGACCTGGACAACCCCGTGCTTCCGACGATCGCCGCCAGCTTCCCCAGTCAGGATGCGATCGTCGCCCCCTTCAACCACCCCGCCCTGGAAGCGGGCACGGACTTCGACTCCGGCGACACGATCCTATTTTACATCAATGAGGACAGTCGCAGCCCCGTATTCCTTGTGGTTTCAATCGGTCTCATTGACGGAGCGACGCAACGGGGCCCGTTCTCGCGGGCCGATCCATTTGAATCCGCCACCTTGCTACTGAATGCGTTTGAGAACAACACCCTGAGCCAGATTTTCGGAGGGCGCCCCTGACCGGTGGGAACGGATGAGACTGCACGCCGGACGGTGTAAGCTACGTGGTTCACATGAGGAGGCCGGTCATGCACAAGCGACGTTGCCTGGTGATCTCGATCATCTCGTCCTGCCTGGCGATCCCGGTGATCATCGGGTCCAGTTGTCCAGCTCCCTCGAACCCCATGTACCTTCACGTGGGCACGAATCCTCCGGGGGCAAGGCTGCTGCCGTCGTGTAAGGATCCCCAATCCATTTGCATTTCCATCGTCAATGAGGCCTGCGTGAACGTCGATATCGCGCTCTATATCCACGACGGGTACGACCCGACCGGGCGCTACCTGTGGTTGCACGAGGACGACGACGATAGTACGGTCATCGTCAACGGGGAAGAGCAGGAGGAAGAGTGCCACGATTGGGTCAATGGGGAGTTGAGACTGCCGCGGCCCGAGCTGTTTCAAGGAAACAATCTCTGGCAAATCACTGCGGGCTCTACCGTCTACACCCTTGAGCCCGGGGCATCCAAGGTGGTGCAGGTCCAATGCGAAGACGTCAAGTCGATGGGTTTAGCCGTTGCCCAGTCCGGAGGCGCCAACGTGTTGACCGCCCCGGAGTACAGTCAGGGACCCGAGTACCGCTGCCGGGAGAGATGCCTTCCGGAGGATCTGCCTGAGGACTGCGTAGACATTGTCCCCTGCGGCGAAACGATCGAGTTCCTGGTGCAGGATTACAACGAATGTGTGCATCCCGCGGCCACGGATCTCTACGTCAAGGAGATCGACGAGGCTCAGGTCTCGGCCGTGTGCACCTGGTATGACGAGCCCGTGTGCCAGCAGAGGCGGTGAGCGTGAGCGGTCTCGGCGTTCAAGGCAGCTTCGTGTCCGGGGCGATCGTGTTCTTGTGCACGCCCTGAGGATCCTTCACCAGAGTTCCGCTGGGATAATACCACCGCGGGTGGATGGCTTTGCCCGTAAACCGGGTCGGTTCCGGGCCGTGCTGAACCAGCAGCGACTCCGCGTGGCCGTCGAAGAAGCCGGCGTTAATGCGGTTGTTGTTGCCGTGGCGGTAGGAGTACAGTCTCGCGGAGTTGTATTCGCGGCCATACGGCCAGAAGGTGCTGGGCGGGGTGCCGGTCATGGCTCCAAGGGTGTCCGCAGTCTTCACGTTGATCGTCAGGGGATTATCATCGCCATCGTAGAAGCGAAGACCGTCCGCGATGAACACTTTCATTGACTCCCGCCCGACCCGGCTGTGCCGGGGCACATAGTCCTCCGGCGGCGCGAGTTCCCAGTGGCGGCTCTGGGCGATATCCGTCGGATCCAGCGTGGAACGGTAAATCGTCTTGGCCTCGTCGCAAATGGCGGGGCCCGCTCTCATGATTGTACTCATCGTCAGGTAACTGGTTGCCCGCGGGGTCGGCCAGCCATCCAGCACGTCTCCGCTCCACGGCCTTGCAAGATGGGGGTTGGACGGGCAGTGAAAGGGCTCATCCGTGGCTTTCAGCCAGAGGATCTTCTGGGTTACCTCCGCGTCCCGGGGGGAGGGACCGGCGGGACGCGGGATCGTCTTGGGGCCCTGCATCAACGCCCGCAGCGGCGTGCTGTAGTCGAACCATTCGAGGATAAACCGGTTGAACCGGGGAATCTTGGGATTCCAAGAGGCAAAGCCGGTCTTCGTGAAGAAGTAGCCGGTGGTCAGGGGCGATCCCGGGATCCATCCTGCCTGTTCGCTCTGATAGAGTGCCTCAGCGCTGCATATCTGTCTGATGTTACTGGCACACGCGGCCGACCTGGCCTGAGCCCGCGCTTTCGACAACGAGGGCATCAGAATACTGAGCAACAGCGCGATGATCGCAACCACGACCAGCAGTTCGATGAGCGTAAAGGCCTCCTGACGCCGGAAAGGGAAAGTGCGAGTCAAACCTCCTTCAGCGCCCATACCAGACCTCCTTACCGCAGTACGGACAGATGGTCGGCGGCTTCAGACCCCGGTCCTCATTCAGAATCAGCGGCTTGCCGCAGCCCTTGCAGGTGAACGCTGGCACGAGGCTGTTCTTCCCGCACTTCGGGCATTTGGCCGGCAGCACTTCGCCGAATTCCAACGGCCGAGAGGTCTTGTAGTCGCACCCCTCGGTCAGGCACATCATGGTGACTTCTTGAGATGCATCTTCGCTGCTCCAGCCCGTGTAAACGAAGTACCCGCCTGCCCCGACCGCAATGACAAGAGCGGCGTACTTCACCCAAGGTTTGACGCCGCCATCGTCGTAGGTGAACATGTTCTTGAGCATGTTGTCGGTCGAAATCCCGTTTTCGGTTGCCAGGACGTGGGCGCGGTACGACGCTCACCGCCCATGTGGGCGAATCGCCTCCTGTAATCCTCGACATCGTAAATCCGGCCGCGCCGGGGAGCAAGACCTGAATTGGACTGCTCTCGTTTCTCCGGCATCGTCTTTGATAGATTGGGGAGCCTTATCGACTCGTGGGTCCCCGCGCCGGTAACTGGCCGGGCCGCCCGACGGCATGCCCACGGCGGCGATGATCGCGTCGGGGTGCGGCACACCGGGCGAAAGCCCGCCCCTGCCGGGCGGAAAACTCACAACCCGCCCCCATTCCGCGCTCACTGCAATCCGTATTCCCTGAGTTTCCGGTACAGAGTTCGGGCGCCGATCCCGAGCATTTTGGCGGTCTTCTCCCGGTTGCCGCCCGTCAGCCTGAGGGTGTTGGCAATGTGAATTCTTTCCATTTGTTCCATGGTCAGACCGGCGGTGCTCGGGCCGCTCGCGAGAACGATGTCCGTGCTGCCGCGGATGTGCTCGGGAAGGTCATCGACGTCGACCCGGGGATGGTCCGCCAGGACGACCATCTGGTCGATGGTGCTCCGCAGTTCGCGGACGTTTCCCGGCCACTGGCACGAGGTGAGCCGGCGGACCGCCTCGGGGGTGATCGACTCGACCTCTTTGTTGTGCACCTTGCTCGCGTCCTTCAGGAAGTGGTCGATCAACAGGGGAATGTCGTCGCGCCGTTCTCGAAGGGAGGGAAGTCGGATTGGCGCCTGGTTGAGCCGATAGAACAGGTCGTCCCTGAACTCGCCCGCTTCGACCATCGTGCGAAGATCGCGCCGCGTAGCCGCCACCACCCGAACGTCCACTTGCCGGATCTCGTTGCTGCCCACCGGCAGGATCTCGCCGTTCTCCAGCGTACGCAGCAGCTTGGCCTGCATCGCGATCGGCATGTCACCCACCTCGTCCAGGAACAACGTCCCGCCGTCCACGATTTCGAACAACCCCTTGCGATCGGAGACGGCCCCGGTAAACGCGCCCTTGACGTGACCGAACAGCTCGCTTTCCAGCAGGTTCTCGTTCAGGCCTGCACAGTTGATCGCACGATAGAGCTTGTCGCGGCGCGGCGAATGGCGATGGATTGCCCGGGCGGCCAGCTCCTTGCCCGTGCCCGACTCACCCAGGATCAGCACGGTCAGCTTGCTGTCGGCGACGCGCCGCAGCATCCGGATCACCCGCTCCATCTGCGGGTTGGCGGTGATGAGCCCCTCGAACTCTAACCGGCGGTTGGCCTGTTCCTGCAGCGCCCGGTGCTGGCGGTTGTGCTTGGCCTTTTCGGCCGCGGTCGAAACGAGCTTGCGAATGTGGTCCGGCTCAACTGGCCTGACCAGATAGTCAAACACCCCAAGGGCCGGGGCTGATTCCTGCCCGCCCCCGGGCGTGGTGATTACGATGATCTCGGTGTCCGGCGCGAGCTGCCTGGCTTGCTCCAACAGGTTTGCGCCGTTGCCGTCGGCATCCAACGCCCCGTCGGCAACGATCACGTCCGGCCGCCGGGCACGAATACTCTCCAGCGCTTCCTCGCCGGAGTGGACAACCCGGCAAGCATGACCTTCGCGGCGAAGCCCGTCGGCCAGAGCTTCGGCAGGCCGGGCCTCGTCTTCAACGATCAGAATAAATGCAGTCTCGCCCATGGTTCACAGCCGCCCGTTCCCGGCCGTCACCACGGGGGTGACGATGAGCGGGACCCTGTTATAGCGCCAAGGCGGGCCGGTGAACCCCGCAACCGCCCGAGCTCAACCCGTCTCGGGTGCCGACTCCCGACTGCCTTTCGAGCCGGTTGATTGGGACACCTTGCCCCGACGAACGTGGTGGGCCTGAAGCCCTTTGTCTGACTCCACCAGATCGAACTCGACCTCTTCCCCGTCCTTGAGGCTGCGGAACCCCTCGCCCTCGATGCTGGTGTAGTGGACAAAGATGTCCTTGCCCTCCTCCGTGCCTCGGATGAATCCGAAGCCCTTCTTGCAGTCGAACCATTTGACCGTGCCGGTAACCATCACTACTGCCTCCGGCAAACACCGGCGCCGCACATCGCCGGCTCGAGACGCGGACGAACGCCGCAAAAACAGAAACGCGAAATGCAAAGCATCCGGCTGATGCTCATGGTCGCGCCCCCAGCACGCTCGCGCCGCGCTGGCAACGCGCCCGCCTTCACCGTTTGGCAGGGGGCGACATTACAGTATGCTCGCCCGCTCACAACTATCGGATCGGCAGATGAGTGGTCCCGATGCCGCCCGCCTTGCTCTACTTGGCGGCGCCGGCAGCAGCCTCTTCCCGCAACACCGCCTTGCGGCTCAGCTTCACGCGGCCCTGGTCGTCGATCAGGATCACCTTGACCCGCATCTCATCACCGACCCGGCACACATCACTCACCGACCTGACGTATTCGTCCGACAATTCGCTGATATGACAAAGCCCGTCCTGGCCCGGGCTCAGCTCGATGAACGCGCCGAAGTCCTTGACGCTGATCACCTTGCCGCTGTAGATCCTGCCGACCTTGACCCCCTCGGCGATTCGCTCGACCATCTCGCGGGCCAGAATCGCACCGTTCATCTCCATACAGGACACCGTCACCGTGCCGTCGTCATCAATATCCACGGTGGCGCCGCTTTCGGCCTCGATCCGCCGGATTCCCTTGCCGCCCGGACCGATCACCGCCCCGATCTTCTCAGGATCGATCTTGATCGTCAAGATCCGCGGGGCGTAGGGGCTGATCTCGGGCCTGGGTTCACCGATCACCGAGAGCATCTCGCGCAGAATCCATATCCGGGCCTCCCGGGCCCGTTGAAGCACCTCGGGGATGAACTCCTGATCGACGAACCGCTCTTTCAGGTCCAGTTGGATGCCGGTGATTCCGCGCCCGGTGCCCGCGACCTTGAAGTCCATGTCCCCGAAGTGATCCTCCTCCCCGAGGATGTCGGTCAGGAGCACACGGTTCTCACCCTTGTGAACGCTGCCGATGGAGATGCCGGCCACCGGCTGGGAGATCTTCACCCCCGCGTCCATCAACGCCAGCGTCCCGCCGCACACCGCCGCCATCGAACTCGATCCGTTCGACTCGGTGATCTCACTCACCAGCCGAATCGTGTACGGAAAATCCTCGGCCGACGGGAGTACCGGCTTGAGCGAACGCTCCGCCAGGGCCCCGTGCCCGATCTCCCGGCGTCCCGGCCCCATGATCCGCCGGGCCTCACCCACGCAGAACGGCGGGAAGTTGTAATGAAGCATGAACTTCTTGCTGTATTCCTCGCTCAGGCCGTCTACGATCTGCTCGTCACGGGCGGTGCCGAGCGTCGCCACCACCAGCGACTGCGTCTCGCCCCGCGTGAACAGGGCCGACCCGTGGGTCCGGCCCAAGATCCCGACCTCGCAGAGGATCGGACGAACCTCGGTGGGGCCCCGGCCGTCGGAACGTTTGCCCGTCGAGAGGATCTGATCGGCAACTATCTTCTCCTCGATTGCCTGGATGGCGTTGTAGACCTCGCTCCGTTCGAACGGCGGATCCGTGCCATCCTCCGGCGACAGCTCGTCGAGAACCGTATCGTAAAGCTCCTTCATCGCCTCCTGGCGTTCGAGCTTGCCGGGGATCTGACGACGCTGGACGCACTGGTCATAGAACTTCTCGCGGGCGACGCGGGCCAACTCCTCGTTCGGCTCAGGCGGGGTCCAGGTGCAGGCCTTACCGGCCTTTTCGCGAAGCTCCGAAATCATCTCGCAGATGATCTTGATCGACTCGTAGCCGAAAGCGATCGCCTCGGTGATCACCTTCTCGCTGACCTCGTTGGCGCCGGCCTCGATCATGTTCACGCCGTCCTTGTGGCCAGCCAGGACCATGTCGAGATCGGAAACCTCCATTTGTTCGTGGGTCGGGTTGATGACGAGCTTTCCGTCCACCAGACCCACGCGGACGGCGCCGATCGGCCCATCAAACGGGGCGGAACTGATCGTGAGCGCCGCTGAGCCCGCCACGATCGCGGTGGTGTCCGCGTCGAGGGTCGGGTCCGCCGCCAGCACAAAGGCCTGGATCTGGATCTCGTTCATGAACCCGTCCGGGAACAGCGGGCGGATCGGCCGATCGGTCATCCGCATCGTCACGATTTCCTTGCTGGTCGGCCGACCTTCACGCTTGAAGAAGCCGCCGGGAAACTTGCCCGCCGCGTAGGCCTTCTCGCGGTAATCCACCGTCAGGGGAAAGAAATCGATGCCCGGGCGCGGCTCCGCGTGGACCGCCGTCCCAAGCACTACGCAGTCACCGTACCAAGCCACCACCGCGCCATCCGCCTGCTTGGCGACCTTCCCCGTCTCCAGCACCAGCATTCGCCCGCCAATCTCACGTTCAACCCTGCTTGTCTGCATCATATCTACCTGCCTTCACCAACAATCGTCACATCAACACGTCTTCAACAGCATCGCCAGCGGGTTCCACGGACTTCCGCAGCAGGAAGGTACCGCCGGCGCCGCTGGTCACGTCCTCGGGAGTGTCCTGGGAAATGGGGGGTAAGTTCGGGGAAAACCGACCACGATACACCGGGTCGCGCCGGCACGTCGGCCACGCAGCTACTTTCGTAACCCGAGACGTGCAATGACGTTCTGGTACCGCCCCCGGTCCACGCCCGTCAGGTACTTCAACAAGCTGGACCGCCTGCCGACCATCTTGAGCAGACCGCGCCGGGACGCGTGGTCTTTCTTGTGCGTCTTCAGGTGATCGGTCAATTCGGTGATGCGTTCGGTTAACAGGGCAATCTGGACCTCCGGCGAGCCAGTGTCCTCCTCGTGTTGCCGATATTCCTGGACCAGTTGCTGTTTACGTTCCTGCGAAATCGCCATTGCCGCCTGCCGTCTCACCTCAATTGCACCGAACCTTGCCGCCGGGGTGCTCGCAAACCCGCCGCCCAACCATACAGTTCCCTTTACACACTCTTTCCATTCTGTGCATAGCACTATAGCCTCCGCCTGTCAGGTTTGCAAGGCGTCCGGGGGCATCGCACGTCCAAATGGGTCCGTGCCAGAATCGGCGGGGCTCGCAGGAAGCCGTGGCCTCGGCTTTCCCCGATGGCCTGACGCGGCCCGCGAGCAAGTGCCAATGCGAGAAAGTCAGAAAACACCAGCTGCGACGTGCCTTTTCCACTTTCGCACCTTCGCACCCTTTGGGCCGGGGCTTGGCGGAGGCAGCACAAGGCTTCCTCCCGCCCGCCGCCTGAACTGTAACGCACCCCGCCCCCAATGGGCGCCCGACGTTCACCTGGCCGCCACCAGCGCCCGATCCACTCTCTATCGCCCCGTAGACCCGACCTGGATGCAAATCCACCGCCGAAGCCTATACGCAATTATACTAACCGGTCGGTATGTTCCTCCCGAGATCGCCCCGTGTGCAGCCCATCTTTCCTTGCGTTTTTTCCGTATCTGGGTGGTGTATAATCTTGCCATGCTGGGGAACAACGCGCCGGGCACGCATGGGATAGGATGTGTTTGAACGCCGGCTCAAGTTGCTGCTGATCATCCTGGCGGTGCCGACGGCATTGCTCATCTTGCGGCTCGCAGAGTTGCAGGTCGTTCGTGCAGCCCGCTGCCAGGCCGATGCGCAACGGATGTTGATCACCCCGGTCCGGTTCTTCCCCGGTCTTCGCGGCAGGATCACCGACCGCCAGGGCCGCACCCTTGCCCGCGATGCCGAGTCCTGGGATATCTGCGTCCACTACCGCGTACTCGCCAGCGATCAGGATTACCTCAGTGCCCTGGCCGGGAGTGGCTCAGACGCGCAGGACGCTCGCCGGCGACTTGATGACGAGATCGCGGCCTCGTGGCACGCCATCGCCGAACTGACGAACACACCGCTCGAGGAGTTGGCGCGGGTCCGCGACCGGATCGTGGCGCGGGTGCAGCGGATCAAGGCAATCGTGTCCGAGCGGCGCGGCATCGAGACGGTCGTCCAGGAGGAGCGGATGGCCCACCCCGTCATCAAGGGGCTGGGTCAGGACCAGCAGGTGGAAGCCCGTCTGCGGTTGACCGACTACCCGTGGGCCGAGGTCGTTCCCAGTCACATTCGTCTCTATGCCGGAGGCAAGGCGGTGGGCCACTTTCTTGGACTGCTGCACGAGGTGGACCAGAACGACCTGAACAACGATCCCAACGTGGACGATGAGCTTGCCCGCTATCTCCCGGGTGACGTCATCGGCTTCTGTGGGGTGGAGGCGCTGGCAGAGCAGAGGTTGCGTGGCCGGCGGGGGCGGGAGCAGGAGGACATCGAAGGCCGGGCGGTCCGCCCGCCGGTGGCGCCTCAGAACGGCAAGGACCTTCGCCTGACGATCGACCTTCCCCTTCAGCAGGCGCTCTACGATCGGCTGGCGGCTGCGGTGAGGCGTTACCCGCTCAGCACCGGCGGGGCCGCCGTCGTGCTCGACGTCCCGTCGCGGCAGGTGTTGGCCATGGTGAGTTACCCCTCGTTCGACCCGAACGTTCCGTGGCAGGGCCGACTGCTGCTGGCCCGGGACTTGCTCGGCCGGCCCACCATGTTTCGGGCGATCGGCCAGGGCAGATGCTACCCGCCCGGCTCGATCGTCAAACCGATGATTCTGGCCGGGGCCCTGACGGACGGAAAGGTCGGGCCGACCGAGACGATCACTTGTCACGGCTGCCTGTTTCCCGAGTATCCGGACCGTTGGCGATGTGCCGCCAAATGGGGGCACGGGCCGGTCGATCCCGTTTTCTCGATCCAACACAGTTGTAACGTGTTTTACTACGTGATGGCCGGGCGGATGCGTGTGCCGCGGTTGGCCTACTGGATGTCGCAGTTCGGCCTGGGCCGATTGACGGGAACCGGTTTGCAGGAGGAAAGGCCCGCGAACCTGCCCACCCGGGGCGGCATGGGCGGGGGCGATGCGCGCAACATGGCCATTGGCCAATGGAAACTCGAGGTCACGCCGATGCAGGTGGCCAACATGGCGGCCACCATCGCTTCAGGCGGGTATCGTCCCGTGACGATCCGGGTCGATGGCCCCGAACCTCGACCCGCCATTCGCCTGCCCGTCCCGGACGAGTACTGGCGAATCGTCCGCCGGGGCATGTATCAGGTCGTCAATGAGGACGGCGGGACGGCGTTCCCGCACGCATGCCTCACCGACACAGGCGATTACGTCCTGTTGGGCAAGACCGGCAGTGCCGAGCCGCCGCCGCAGGAATCCCTCTATACCTGCCGTTTCCCCGACGGCCGGACCGAGACCCTCCGGGCCCGGAACCTCAGGGAGCTACTGGCCCGCTACCCTGGTCATCTCAAGCCCGAGATCACCAGCCAGACCCCGGCGGCCGAGTACCCGACCCACGCCTGGTTCGTCGGATACCTGACCTCCCGCCAGCGCTGCGAGGCTTCGGTGAGCGGCAGCGACTTCAGCATCGCCATTGCCGTCGTGATCGAGTATGCCGGTCACGGGGGCCAGGTGGCCGGCCCGGTTGCCCGCGAGATGGTCTACTCGGTCATGCGCCACCGCGGTGCCGGCCGGCCCGAACCGATCGCGGAGGCGATGCGATGAACCTGGGCATCCCGCTGCCCACCAAGCACGGTTGGGGCCTGCTGCTGCCGGTGCTTCCGCTCTGTGTGGCGGGGGTGCTGACGATCCAGGCAACCAGCGCGTCTGATCACGCCGGCATCCTGACCCGGGATGCCAGCAAGCAGGTCGTATCCGTTGGCGTCGGTCTGGTGGGAATGCTGGCTGCCCTGGGCGTCGGATATCACCGGCTCGGTCGCGTCTCGTACGTCCTGTTCGTAGCGTGCACCGCGCTGCTGGTATGCCTGATCCTTGACCACTGGATCGACCTGTCGTTCGTGCCGGTGCGGCGCGGCGCCCGGCGGTGGATCCACATGCGTGGCATCCAGCTTCAGCCGTCGGAGATGATGAAGATCGTCTACGTGCTCGCCCTGGCCTGGTACCTCCGCTATCGCCGCAACTACCGCACGCTCGGCGGGCTGATCGCCCCGTTCGCCCTGACCCTGGTGCCGATGGCCCTGATCATCATGCAGCCGGACCTCGGCACCGTTATGTTGTTCCTGCCGGTGTTGTTCGCGGTGCTCTTTGCCGCCGGTGCCAAGGGCAGGCATCTGCTGGTGATCATCTGCCTGGGGCTGTTGTGCGGGCCTTTGTTCTGGTTCAACATTGCGCCCTATCAACGACTGCGAATCGCCGGGATCCTCCTTCAGAGCGAGCGTCTGCGGGACTACCTCGCCGGGCCGCCGCGGGTGCTCAAGGCTCGCCCCACGCGGTGGGACTACCTCCGCCCGGGAAACGCCGACGCCGCCCGGTGGCGGCACGAACTGGACAACTGGGAAGCCAACAGCGGCTACCAGCTAGTCCGGAGCAAGACCGCCATCGGCAGCGGCGGACGCCTGGGCCGGGGATGGGGCCGGGGTGCCTTTACCGAATACAACTTCCTGCCCGAGAAGCACAACGACCTCATCTTCGCGATCATCGCCCATCAATGGGGGTTGGTCGGCAGCCTGCTGGTGGTGCTCTGCTATCTGACGATCGTGGTGATCGGATTCGACGTGGCGACGCTCACCCAGGACCCGTTCGGCCGGCTGGTCGCGGTGGGCCTATCGACCATGATTGCCGTACAGAGCCTGACCAACCTCTGCATGACGGTCGGCCTGGGCCCCATCACCGGCGTCACGCTGCCCTTTGTCAGTGCCGGCGGCTCCAGCCTGATCGCCAGCTTCCTGGCCATCGGCCTGCTCATCAGCGTCGCCCAGCGCCGACCCGTCCTCATCGCCCACCGGCCCTTCGAGTTCAACGAAGAGGCCGAGAAGTACCAGGCCACAAGGTGCTAATCGCTGCTCGCCTGTCGAGAGCGAGACGGCGGGCGGCGCGTTGTTGTTCGCATGCGTGGGTCGGAGGATAATGCCCGGCGTGGCAGAGGAATCGAAACCGAGGATCGTCGTGTCGGAGCGGGCGAGTGAGTCGGCCATGTCGCGGCTCCGGGCGGCAGGCGAGGTGGTCGTTCTGGCCGAGTGCGACGAGTCAGCCCTGGTGGCGGCGGTGGCCCAGGCCGACGCCCTCGTCGTTCGGACCTACTCGCAGGTCACCGCCAGGGTGATTGCCGCCGCCAGGAAGGCCAGGCGTCTGCGGGTCATCGGCCGGGCCGGCGTGGGAGTGGACAACATCGATCTCAAGGCGGCGGCCGAGGCGGGTATTCCGGTCGTGTACACGCCGGCCGCGTGCACCGACGCGGTCGCCGACCTGGCGGTGGGGCTGATCCTGGCGGTCCAGCGACAGATCGTCCACACCGACCACGGGCTGCGCGAAGGTGAATTTGCCTCTCTTCGGGCCGGCACTCCGAAGCCGACGGAACTGCAGCATCAGAGGCTCGGCGTGATCGGGATGGGGCGGATCGGGACGGCGACGAGCAAGCGGCTGTTTAACGGCTTCGGAATGCGGGTGATTTACCATGACATTCGTGAGATCGGGTGGCTGCCCTTCGTGGCCCAGAGCAAGGACAGCGCCGAGGCGGTCTACCGCGAAGCCGACGTAGTCACGCTGCACGTGCCGCTCACCAGGCTGACCCGCGGGATGGTCAATGCAGCCGCCCTGGCGCACTTCAAGGAGGGGTCGTACCTGGTCAACACCTCTCGGGGGCCGGTGGTCGATCCGGCGGCAGTGGCCGACGCACTTGCCTCGGGGCACCTTGCAGGGGCGGCGATCGACGTGCACGATCCCGAGCCGCCGCCGCCGGACTATCCCCTGCTGTCGGCCCCGAACTGCGTGCTGACACCCCATATCGCCTCGCGAACGAAGGAGGGAATTGCGGCAATGAACGACGTGGTGGACGACGTGATCCGCGTGTTGGCAGGCAATCCGCCGATGTATCCCGCCGATCCGGAGCTGTGCTGAGCCCGGAGATGAAACCACGGACGGACAGCGATGCATACGGATAAGGATGATGAAACCGCAGATGAACGCCGATGGACGCCGATATTCGCAAGGGGCGGAACCGTCCAAAATGGAGAAGAATACAGATGGCGAAATACCTGGTGACAGGTGGGGCAGGGTTTATCGGGTCGCACCTGGTGGAACGGCTGGTCAATGACGCCGAGCCGGTGCGGGTGCTGGACAACTTCTCCAGCGGCAAGCGGGCGAACCTGTCGCCGTTTGCCGGGGCGATTGAACTGGTCGAGGGCGATTTGCGAAGCCCCGAGGATTGCCGGCGGGCGTGCGAGGGGGTCGAGATCGTTTTCCATGAGGGAGCGGTGCCCTCGGTGCCCAAGTCGGTGGAAGACCCGGTGACGTCGCATCAGGCGAACGTGGACGGGACGTTCAATCTCCTGCTCGCGGCGCGGGCGGCCCGGTGCCGGCGGGTGATCTTCGCCGCCAGCAGCAGCGCGTACGGCGATTTGCCGGAGTTGCCGAAGCGCGAAGCGGTCCGGCCCGAGCCGCTCAGCCCCTATGCGGTCAACAAGCTCATCGGCGAGTACTACATGCGGGTCTTCTTTGAATGCTACGGCCTGGAGACCATCTCCCTTCGCTACTTCAACGTGTTCGGGCCACGCCAGGACCCCGAGAGCCAGTACGCGGCGGCGATACCGGCGTTCGTGAGCGCGATCCTGCATGATGATCCGCCGACGATCTTCGGCGACGGGGAGCAGACTCGCGACTTCACGTACATCGACAACGTCGTGTACGCGAACCTGCTCGCCGCCCGGGCCCCGCGCATAAAGGGTGAAGTGGTCAACATCGCCTGCGGCGAGCGGGTGACGGTCAACCAGATCATCAGCGAGATCAACGAGCTGCTGGGCAAGAGGATCGAGTCGCATTACACCGAACTGCGCCCGGGCGACGTGAAACATTCCCTGGCCGACGTCTCGCGGGCCAGGGAAGTGATCGGTTACGAGCCGGTCGTGATGTTCGACGAAGGTCTCCGCCGGGCGATCGACTGGTACCGCGAGAACCTGTGAATCAGCTCCTCTGTGAACTGGATGAAGGATCGGTCCAGTGGTCCGACGATCGCACGGGAAGGTCTCTGCCCGCCGGGTGGACATCTGGCCGCGGGCGTGGCGGCGCCGGCCGATCGCGATGGTCGTGGTCCTGGCGGTGGCCCTGCTGCTCGTGTGGCAGCGGCTGGACGTACCGCTCGGCTCCGATCACGGGCGGTATCACAACAAGACCTTCACCTGCGTCAACGTCGTTGACGGCGACACGATCGACATCGGCATCCCGGACGGCAAGTACCCTCACACCCGTATTCGCCTGTGGGGCGTCGATACGCCGGAGACGTCCAAAAGCCCCAAGGGGGCGATGTACTACGGCGACGAGGCGTCGGCGTTCACGAAGTCGCTCGTGCTCGGCAAGCCGGTGCGGGTGGTGCTCGCACCGGACAAGGCGCGCGGCAAATACGGCCGGTTGCTCGCCTACGTCTACCTTGCCAACAGCGAGACGATGCTCAACGAGGAGATTCTCGCCCGGGGCTGCGGCTACGCGGACCGCCGGTTCGACCACGTCTGGAAGCAGCGATTCATCAAGCTGGAACAAGGAGCCCGGAACAGGCAGGCGGGGCTCTGGCAGAACGTCACTTTGGAACAGATGCCCGAATGGCGACAGCGCTACGAACAGTGGCGGGCGTCAAGACCCGAATGATCCCACCAGGTGAGGCGGAGGAGTACCATGGAGCGAACCGCGGGCCAACTATTGAATCCAGAAAGGGAACTCGGACCTATGACACGACTACTCGCCGCAGCTTGTAAGCCGCCGGGCGCTTCGCGGCAACTGACAACGTTCAATACCGGGAACCGCTCCAAGACCCGGTCCCTTGAACCCGGAACGCGAGCAACCATCGGCGAGGTGAGCGGAGCGGGATACGTCTCGCGACTGTGGATCACGTTCCCGGGCTGGTTCTGGGAGCATTGGAACCCGTCCGCGGTGATCGACCCGGCAATGCTGAAGTCCCTGATCATGCGTATCTACTGGGACGGGGCGAAGGTGCCGGCCGTCGAGGCGCCGGTGGGCGATTTCTTCGGGGCGGGCCAATGCGAGTTCAACTCGTTCACCTCGCGGTTCGTGGGCACCTCCAGCGGGGGGTTCTACAGCCTGTGGCCCATGCCGTACGCCAGGGGCTTTCGCATCGAGTTCGAGAACCGGCACCCCAAGCTCGGGACCGACCTCTTTCTGAACGTCAGTTATCAGGAACTCGACGCCAGGCCGGCGGGTACCGGGTATTTCTGCACACAGTTTCGCACCGGTCGGCGGCAGCCCGGCGAAGACGCTCTCATTCTCGAAGCGCAGGGCAGCGGACATTTCGCCGGTATGATGCTCCACATGCAGGGCGAGCCGATGCACTACCTCTCGTTCCTCGAAGCACCGGAGTACGTCTACATCGACGACGACTGGGAGTCGCCGCGCTTCGTCGGAACGGGACTGGAGGATTACTTCAACGGCGGATGGTACTTCCGGGACGGCGAGTTTGTCGGCCCCATGCACGGGGTCCCGCTGAAAGACCCTCTGCGGTCGATGGTGACGATGTACCGGTTTCACGACGCCGACGCGATCGGCTTCGATCGCCGGATCAGGATCGCGTTCGTCAATCCGTGGGAAGTCGGTCGCCTCAAACCCTATTGGTATTCATCGGTCGCCTACTGGTACAACGATACGCCGGCCCCCCGGCAGCCGAAGCTCCCCGGCCACAAGCAGGTCATGCAGTTGTACCGCACCCGCGACCGCGATCACATTTCGATCCCATAGTCAGGTCCTCCGGGCTGCAGGTGGATGCGTGGCTCTTGTCGGGCTGCCCTGCGGGCTTTACGAGCTGAGGAATTCCTCCAGCGATCCACCTTCGAGGAGTTGGAAGCTTTCGTGCGTGAGGTCCATCACCAGGCCGATCCGGCGCGGCGGCGCGGCGGTCGGGTCTTCAAAGATGCGGTGCTGGTACTCGATTCCATCTTTCTCGACGCGGGCAGGTTCACCGCCTCTGGCATTCAGCCAAGCCGCCGCCTGGGGATGCCTTTCGACCTCGAGGATCGTGTAGAGTGCCTCGATGGTGGACTCGGCGCCCGCGTTGTAGTTGACCTCTGACTCGCCATGGAGGCCGTCGTAACCGCGGCCGGTCGCGGGGTCGTACATGGGCGAGCCCGCGGCGTTGTTCCCGGTGAACCACGTGGCGGCCAGACCCGCCATCTTCGCGTACTTCTCGTCGGCGGTGGCCTCGAACAGCCGGATCAGCCCGACCGCCACGCAGCGCACGCCATAGGCGATACGCTCGAAATACTGCATGGCGTGAAGATCGTCGAAGGTGATCGAATGGAGGAAGCCTTCGACCAGCAGCCGGGGATAGAAATGGTCCGCTTCGAGCTTGGCACTGATGACGATGCCCGCCTCGGCCAGGGCCTGGGTCTGGGAGTTTCCCCACGGGTGCCAGCCATCCCGCCACGAGGCGTGGGCACCGTATGGGAACGTGTTCATGGAGCCGTAGCGCATCAGCGCGATCCCCTCGGCAAAGCGGGTGATCATGGTCTGCACGGCCACGGTGGGCTCCGCCCGGTTGAAGGCGGCCAAGCCCAGCAGCAACTCGCTTGTCGCGTCGGCCCCGTCTTCGCCGATCAGCCACGTGGGAATCGTGCGTCCGAGGTACTCCCGGGTCTGGGGATAACTCTCCAACAGCTTTTCGAGATGGGGCAGGCTCCGGCGAACACGGTCGGCACACGCCTGGGCGAACTGGGGGTCAGTCGTCTTCAGGGCCCGGGCGCCGGTCCCGAGGGCCCATAGGCCGCGGGCCATCCACCATTCCACCCGATCCGCCACGCTCCGCCAGTGCGTCCGGTTGATCTTGAGCCGGTTGTTGACCACGAAGTTGTGGAACCGACCCTCGGGCGTTTGCATATACATGACGAACCTTAGAAGGGCCTCGGCCCTGGCCCGCGAGTTCTCATCGCCCGTGCTCTCGAAGTGACGCAAATACACCACCGCCGCCCGGGCGGCATCATCCACACACGCCGTGCCCTCCTCGGAGTCGGCTGCACGCTGGTAATCGGGGGCTTCCGCGTAAATGTGGATCATGCGATACGCCTGCCCGTCGAGCGTCACCTCTTCTGAGAGATAATCGAGATGCGACAGGTTCACGAGGCTTTGCTGCGCCTTCTCCATCTTCTCAGATCCCGGTCAGGAACGGTTGAAGTCAAATCGGATTCGCCCGTCACGATTCGTCCATCCGGCGTAGAAAACCGGAAGTTGACGCCACTGTCAAGAGATCGCGGGGCCTGCCCGCCTTGGCCGCTTCATTCTCGCAGTGTTTCCCATCAGAATCGGACACGACCCTGCTGCCGGAATGCCGGAAACGGGACTCAGTATCGCCAGCCGTCACGGAAATCGAGCGTGCCACCCGGTCCCACCTTTCCTTTCACAATGCGAAGGACTTTCCAGCCGTCGGCCCGGCGGACACAACGCAGCTTCCAGGAACTCCATATCTTGTACCCGACGCGGTCCCGGCTGCGCCAGTCGCAGGTGGCCCGGAACGATACCGTGCCCTGCTCGCCGTCGATCTCGATCTCGAAGCCCCCGACGCTTGCCTGGTCGATCTGCCAACGTTGAAGCCTCAGCCTCACCTGATCCAGGAACGTCTTCTTATCCCACTGGCGGTCCTGGAACTCGTCGTCGAGTCGTTGTCCAATAGCCGAGACGTCCCCGTCATCAACCGCCTGGGCCAGGGCGGAGACCATCTGCTTGAGCGCCTCGCGCTTCGTGACTGTCAGCTTCTGGATCGCGATCAGGGCGGCACATACGCCGATAGTGATCCATACGAGCCGCCGGCTCTTAGCGGTGAACCGGCGCCGGTGGATCGCCAGCACCACGCCCAGCGCGATGACCTCGGCCACCAGCAGCAGCGGCAGGTCCTCAAACAGCAGTCTCGTCACGTAGTCCAGCACGATTCAATCCTGCCTTCGACCGAAGCCGGGGGACTCCGAAAACCGAACACGCACGCTGGAGCGTGATGGCTGAGAGCCGATAGCCGAAGACTCGCTTGTCGGTCCACGTTTCTCTCCGCGTCTTCGCGTCAGGCTTCGGCGGAGGCGCCGGCGGCGATGAGGTGTCCGGGTCCCGTGCGCCGCTTAGCCGGGGGCCAGGGCCTTTCAGGATCGTACCACTCAGCCAACACCGCCTGCCAATCCCGGCTGCTTCTTACCGCGATGAACGCATCGCGCACCGCCAGGGCCATCGGGTGCAGCTCGCTGTACTTGATGCCGAACTTGCGCATGATCCGGCCCGCACGCCGCTCGCCATGGACCTCGACCGCCCATTCATAATGTCGGGCGATGGTCCGGCCCTGTTCGGCCACGGTCGGCGCTGGAGGGATCGGCTGACCGGCGAGCAGGGCCCGGCATTCGCGAAAGATCCAGGGATTCCCGATGCACCCGCGGGCGAGCGTCACGCCGTCCACGCCCGTTTCCGCCATCATCCGCAGGCAATCCTCGGCCGAGAACAGATCGCCGCTGCCCAGAATCACACCGTCGCCGACGTGCTTCTTGACCCGCGCCAGGAACGACCACGAGCTCGGGCCGACGTAGCGCTGCCTGACCGTTCGGCTATGGACGGTCACGGCATCGATGCCGATCTCGAACGCACCGTCGAGGATCACGAAGAAGTTGCGCTCGCTTTCGGCTGAATCGTCCATTCCCCGGCGCATCTTGATCGTCACCGGCCCACGACCGGCCACCGCGTCGTACACGCTGCGAACGATCTCCAAGGCGCTGGCTGGCTGGGACAGCAGAAACCCGCCGCGGCACCGGCCCAGCACCTTGCGGACCGGACATGCAAAGTTGATGTCCACGCAGTCGTAGCCGGCCTGCACGAGGGCATCGGCGGCGTGCGCGAGGGCCTCGGGCCTGGCCCCCATCAACTGCCCGCCCACCGGATGATCGTCCGGCTGAACGCGGGTGATCCGACTCCGCTTCCTGCCTCTGGTCAGTACGATCTGATCGAGCACGGCTTCGCCAAGCGTGTAAATCGCGCCGTGCAGTCTGGCCACCCGGCGCATCGCCAGGTCGCTGTACCCGCTCAGCGCCGCCTGCACGACGGGGAAATCGAGCTCGAGCGACCTGATCTTGAACATGGCCGCTATTGTACCCCAAACCAGGCGATGACGATGCGGGGCCGGGCGGTTCGACAAATCCGCACGGATTCTAATTGCTGCTCCCGGGCGGCAGGGGTATGCTTCAAATGGTTTCCAATGGAACCCTACGCACCTTACCCGCTGAACGTCCTGCGGGACTGGCTGCATCGGCGGCGATGGTGGATTCGTTGTCTGCTGGCCGTCGCGCTCGTGCCGTATCTCGGGCATTTCACGTACACGCGATGGACCATGCAGCCGCCTCTGGGGCTCGCCTCGTGGGACTATGACATATTCCTGGCGGTCCCACCGCCCGAGGTGGACCGCACGGCGGACCTGGTAGCTGCGATCAAGAGCCTTCCGCCGACACCCACGGTGACGATTCCCACCACCGCGCCCGAGGGCTGGCGATGGGTCCCATACAGGCAAGCGGAGTACTGGCGGACAACGCCGCAGTCGCGAAACTGGAATCCGGGATTCTCGTCCCAGTCCGGTACTACGATCACGGTTGACCTTTCCAACGCGTTGTACGGGGAGTGGATTCCCGACGAGCGTTTGCAGCTCAGCGAGATCGTCAAGTACATCGAGTCACCGGCCGTCCACGTTGCCCTTGAACGGATCACCTCACTGAGCGGCGAGCCGTTCTGCCTGACCTCTACCGCGGGCTTTGGCCCCCTGCCGGGCGGCAGGGTGCGTGAGTTGACGAGGTTGCTGGGAGCCCGGGTCCGCTACCACATGGTCCAGAAGAACAGTTTCGAACTGGCGGCCCGGGACGCCTGCACCATCCTCCGGCTCAGCGGCGGTTTTGAGGACGATGGAATGCCGGTTCCTGTCCTCGTGGGGTTCGCATGTCGGTCGTATGCTCTCCACGAGATCATGATCCTCTCACGGGAGTTCTGGCTCACGAGCGCGGAAACCCGTGAGTTCATCCGGTGGCTTGAAGAGCATCCCTTCGATGGCCGGCAGGCATGGATCACGGCGCTGGAAGGTGATGCGGCCGGGATTTCTGCGTATCTTGATCACTACTACACGAACGACGGCGAAGGTCATGGCTGGGCTGTTCTTCGCCGGCGCAAGGAAACCGCGCCGGATGACCGGCTCCTCTATTCGCTGAATCTGCTCTCGCCCTTGTTCGAGGATCGGCAGCGGATGCACGACCTGTTGGCGTCCCACTACGACCGGTACATTGCCGCAGGCTACCGGTCCTACCGTGATGCGAAGCCTGAACTGGAGGCCCTGGATCAGGTTCCCGAGCGGCCGGCGGTGCCGCCGGAGTTGATGTTTGCAATGGGCGGAGGTCTCAGGCTGTGCCTGAGAGAGCAGGCTCAGCACGGCGCGACGATCGTTTCACTTGCCCTGTCGGCGTACGTCACGGATCACGGGCAGTATCCGCAGGAGCTGTCGATGCTGGTGCCGGACTACATGTCCGCGGTGCCGGAGGATCCATTCTCAGGCGGAGCGCTCTGTTACCGGCTGGATGATTACGACGGTTACCTGTTGTATTCCGTGGGCGAGGATACGGAGGACAACGGCGGGGTCTTCCGGGATGAAGAGGGCGAGCCGGTGCCCTGGCCGGATCGCAGGGATTGGGTGTTCCCCGAATGGCGCGGTCCACATGGGCGCAGCGACAAGCCGTGGGGTGAGTGGGTCTTGATCGACGAGGAGGAGTTCGGCCAGTACGAGGGCTACCGGGCCGATCCGGAGGGGCAGTGACCATGACCGGGCAGGACGAACGATCAGTGGTACAGAGCAGCCCCACGGACGCGTTGCCGGAGTATTGGCCGGTTAATCCTCCGGTCAGGCCGGTGCGTGCCGTCTGGCTGCCGTGGCCGATCGCGGTAGTGCTCGCGCCGCTCTTGTGGCTGCTGCCCAAACGGGTGGGCGTTCATTTCGCAGCCGTTCGATGGCCGGGCGCGATCGTCGCGCATGTCGTCTGGACGATCTACGGCATCGGGTGCATTGCGATCACCTACCAGACGCCACGATACTCGTGGGTGGCATACCTTTCGGGCCAATCGCCGGGACAGGAGCCTTCTTCGTTGTGGCCGCCCCCGACGGTCTCGGAGATCGCCGGTTCGCCCCTGGCGGTGCTGGCGTGGGACGTGGTCCATGAACTCACGAAGGTCGAGCAGTTCCTGCTAGGCCTGGGCATCGCAGCGGCGGTTGAGGTGGGGCTGGTGGTGTTGGCGGGGCTGTTGATGCCCTGGGCGGCGGCGGGCGAGCGCGGCCGCCGACTGTTTGGGCGATGCGTCAAGCTGACCCTGTGGTCCACCACGTCGCTGGCGGTGCTGGGTTTGATGTTGCAGGCGATCGAGCTCGGCCTGATCTGGGAGAAGGGCTCTGACCGGGGGGATGCTGCCGGGGTCGCCGTGGCGCTGTACGTGGGCTGGTTCTTCTGGATCTGGATCCGCTCGGGGATGCGTTACGCGGGTCCGGCCGAGGGCCCGGGCTGGGAGCGGCGCCGGCCTTTGTGCGAAGACTGCGGATACATCCTGACCGGCCTGGCCGCGGCGGACCGCTGCCCCGAATGTGGCTCGCCGGTCAGGTATTCGCTTCCGAGTTGTCGCCGGCCGCCCGCATTCGCCCAGGCCGGCAGCAGCCGGCTTGCCCGCATACCCGCGTTCCTCTGCACGTTTGGCGATGCACTGGTGGATCCCGGCTTCTACGAGCGCCTGCCCGTCCGCGACGGGTATCCGGCCGCGCGACGCTTTGCGATCGCGGTTTGCCTGCTTGGCGTTCCCGTAATGGCCGCTGGGTATTTCGCGGTCTACTTCCTGCTTAGCGTCCAAGGTGTAGGCTTCAACCTCGACTCCGCCGCTGCCTTCACGATGGGCTGGGTGGGCGTGACCGTTCCGATGTTCCTGATCATGAGCCTCATCGGTGTGCTGGGCACGGGTTTCGGATACCGCCGCCTGCAGCCGTTCGCCATCATCCTGTTCTATCATTCCGCCCGACTGCTGCTGGTGGCGATCCTGACCGTAATCGTGCTCGCGTGCGTCACCGGACTGGAGTTGCAGTACTATCGCGGCTCGATTCACCTCTGGTTTCTGGGTCGCGTGGACGCGGGTCTGGTGTATGCCGGGCTGCCATTTGTCCTGCCGCTGGTGTTGTTCCTGCGCATGCTGGCCGGACTGCTTCAGGCCGTGCACCAGACGCGATTCGCGAATGCGTAGCGATAGCTATCCTCTGATCCGCCCGGGGCGTGGACCGCCCGTATCGCTTCGGCGTTATCGCGAGCACAGGTGTTAGGGCCACCAAACCCGTTCCGTGCTGCCGGTCATCTGGCTTCCCGGGCGACTGGCGGTGGTTTGCGTGAAGTTCCCGGCACCTATTGCCTTGTCGAGTTCCATAGATCGTAAACGCGCTGCTCGCGAGGATCGGCAGACCCCGCGTAGCCATTCAGGACCTTCTCGATGCCGTCGCAGAGTCTGGCTGCGGTGTCCATGTACGCCTTGTCCGCGGCCGTTTGTGACGGCTCAGGCAGGGGCTGCAGTTCTCCGTCGGCCTGCATTTTGCGGCGGGCGTGGATCGTGGAAACGCAGTCCGCGGCGAGGCGAGCATGGGCCGCTTCGTAACTGCCGCCGAGTCCGGCCTTGAGCAGTGCCGCCTGCAGTCTACGCAGTTTCACCGCCCGCGCGTCGAGGGCCGCCAGTTCAGCCGGCACCTCGCCTGTCGAAGTGATGGTTTCAACTGCTTCGCCCGGCTCCGGCGCCGAGAAACTGCTGCGCTGTGCGTCGGCGAACATGATCTCGACGTTCGCGACGTCGGGCGTCTGGTCGTAGGGCAGGAAGACCGATTCGTCCGTCACCGACTTGAGCGGCTTGCCATTGACCAGGACCTTGGTGATCGGGCCGGTGCCGGACGTCGCGAGGTAAAGCCGCTTGCTGCCGAAGCGGATCGCAAACCGTTGCTGCAATTCCGTGATGCCGGGCGGGATGTGGGGCACCAGCGTCAGGCCGTCCGCCCGGTAGCGGTACTCGAACAGCCCGCGAATCAAAGCCGCCGGCGGGCCGAACGAATCGTAACACAGGTTGATCGGCTGTTTCGGCTGATAGACTTTGCTGCCGAAGTCGATGAGCGGGTTGTCCATGCGGAACCGCCGGGCGAAGGTGAGGAGTCGTCGCATCGATCGGCGGGCGTCTTCGAATTTGCCGAGTCGATAGTAGGCCATGATCATCCGGGCCTCACAGGTGGACCAGTGCCCGCCGTTGACCCAGTGTCCGAATCGCCACAGGCCCTTCGGCTCGGTGTACATGTCGTCGAGGCCGGGGCAGTTGGCGATGATGAAATCGTGCCGGCGCAGGCCCGAGATCGAGGCAATCTTATTGTAGATCCGCTCGGCCTGGGCGCCGTCCACTACGCCGAAGGCAATCGCGTCGTGATTGGGTGACGCTTCGAAGTAGCCGAATTTGTCCGACCCGTACACCCCGTGCCGCGTGCCGTCCGGATCGAGCGACTTGATGAAGTAGCCCTCATCCGTCGTGACCTGCGGCAAGGCGCGGCGGGCCGATTCGCGATGCTTCTCGTGCAGTGCCGCCTTGTCCGGCTCGCCGGTGAGCTTGTACAACTCGATCAGGCGGTCCAGGGCAGCAATGTAGGTAATGGACAGACCCGTTAGATACGCTTCACCATAGGTGCCGTCGGGCTGCCTCCAGCCCGCGTAACTGGGTGCAAGCAGGTTCGCGGCCGGGCCGACCCGGAACAGGTTGTTCTTCGGGTCGCGCCGGGTCTCGATGAAGTTCGCGCACCGCTCGAGCTTCGGCAGGTAATGCGCAATGGCCTGGCGGTCGCGGCTAATGAGCAGCAGTTCAGCCTGCATGAGCATACCGGCGGCGGTGAACTCGAATCCCCAGTCGTGGATGTCCACCCGGCCATCGCCCTGCTTGGCGACGAACCACCCGGGGCTGGCGGCGTCGCACAGGCACCCGTCGGGCGGCACCCAGTCGAATTGCGCACCGGAATGCTGGTGAAAGGGCCGCTTAGTGCGACCGTCACCCATCTGGTCGAACCACAGGTCCTGGGCGTTCTGGAGGAAGGTGATCATCGGCTCGGTGTAGAAAGGCAGCGCGCAATACGTCGGCCCGTAGCTGTTCTGGATCCACCAGGCCCCCCAGGTGGGCCCTTCAACCAGGCCGTTCCACGCCGGCGTATAGAGCATGGGCACGTTCTGGCACTCGGGATCGGGGCCAAACATCCGCCGGGCGACGTCCAGCAACTGAAGGTACTCGACGTCGCCGCGACCGCTGAAGTACTTGCCGTCGAAACGGTCGGCCGGGGCAGTTGAGACAAGCGACAGATGTGCGATCAGGCAGCCGGTGACAATCCACATTTGACGCCTCCCGCCGCTAAGGCAGACTCCACTTCCCAAGCTTGGCCGGACAATCGCCGACGCCGATCACCAAGGTTGACGCGATGAGCACGGGCAGGCAAGCCACGCACGGAAGACTCGAGAACCGTTCCCCTGAGGACTCGAACCTCAAACCTCTAGCTCCGGAGGCTAGCGCTCTATCCAATTGAGCTAGGGGAACCGCCGCGGGATGGGTCCCAACCGCCGGGCAGGCGACGCGGTCGGGAGCCTGCCGGAGCGCGTTGTGCACCTTCATCCCCCTGCACTCTAGCAGAAGGGCCGGAATTGTCAATGCCGCCGCCGGTCGCGGTGGGTGCATGACAGTCTCGGCGGGGACTTTCGGGCGGGCACCGGGGCGGCACCTCGCTTTTCCGAACCCCGACCGTCAGGGAGGGGAGTATCTGCGGATGCGCCAGGGCCGCCTCCTCATGGACGCGCTGCGGAGAGGGGTCCGCTTCCTTACGGTCGCGGTTCGGAAACACCTGGGGGGGCGGTGCTTTCCGACGAGCCGCCCAAAGTGTCATGGACCCGGTCGCGGTTGCCCTTCAGTGCCGGGCTCACCATAATGCCGGCGCTCGGATCTCCGCTCGTCATGCCGCGGGTGATTGACCGGCAACTGGAGTGCATGGGGTGGTATACGACACGATCATCAGGAGTGGGACGGTGATATCCCCGCAACGGGTGGTCAAAGCCGACGTGGCGATCAGGGGTGAGAAGATCGCGGCGGTGGGTAAAGGACTCACCCGCCGGTCAAAGGCCGCGTTCGTTGTCGATGCCTCGGGCCGATACGTCATTCCGGGCGGGATCGACGCCCACGTGCATTTCGAGCTGCCCGTTGCCGGCACCGTTTCGTCCGACGACTTCGATACCGGCACGCGGGCGGCGGCCCGCGGCGGGATCACCACCGTCATCGACTTCGCCACCGCCGCCGGCAACGAATCACTGGCCGACGCGGTAAACCGCCGGCTGGCCGAGGCCCGGGGCAAGGTCTGTGTCGATTTCGCGCTGCACGTTTGCCTCACCCAAGGCAAACGCCACATCCGACAGATGCCCGGAATGGTCAAGCGGGGCATGCCCACCTTCAAGCAATTCATGGCCTACGCGAGCCGGGGCTTGCAGGCCGGCGATGCCGACATCTTCGTCGCTTTGGAGCAATGCGCCCGGCTCGGCGGGATGCTGCTCGTTCACGCGGAGTCGGGCCCGGTGCTCGACGAGCTGATCGCCCGGCACCACAACCGGGCGGAGATGGCGCGCAGCGGCGTTCGACTGCACGCCATGACGCGTCCCCACTTCATCGAGACCGAGGCGGTCCAGCGAGCGATTGCGTGGGCCGGCGCAACCGGGGGCCCGCTCTATATCGTCCATATGTCAACGGGAGCCGGTGCCGACCTTGTTCGCGACGCGCGGAAACGTCGCGTATGCGTGCACGCGGAAACCTGCCCGCAATACCTGGTGCTGGACGATTCGGTGTTTGACCACAAGGACGGCCACCTCTACGCCTGCTCCCCGCAGGTGAAGAAGAAGAGCGATCAGCAGCGGCTATGGAAAGGGCTCAAGGGGGGCGAGGTGTCGGTCGTGGCGAGCGACACCTGCACGTTCACGCGCAAGCAGAAGGGGGCCTGGAAGGGTGACTGGACCCGGCTGCCCATGGGTTTGCCGGGTGTGGAGACGATGTTGCCGATCATCTACACACGCGGCGTGCTGGCCGGGCGGATGAGGATCAGGGATCTCGTCGCGACCTGTTGCACCAACCCCGCCAGGCTGATGGGTCTCTATCCGCGTAAGGGCGCCATCGCCAGGGGCAGTGACGCGGATATCACGATCATTCACCCTACCAGGAAGATCAAGGTCGATTGGCGGAAGATGGAGACCAACGCCGACTGGAACCCGTATCAGGACTGGTCGCTGGCGGGCTTTGCCGAGAAGACGTTCAGCCGGGGGCGACTCATCGTGGATGACTACTCGTTCGTCGGCCCAACCGGCTGGGGGCAGTTTCTGCCCCGCCACCGACAATCTGTCGATTGTAGGCAGCGATGATGTTGCCTCGGCTCAGGATACCGACCATCTGATGCGGGTCGTCCTCATCGACCACGACCAGTTCGTCCCGGTTGGCCTTAACCATCTGGTTGACGGCAGACAGAAGCGAGTCCTGGAGCGTCACGTTCGGGGGCCTGACTTCGATGTCACCTGCGATGATCAGGTCCCCGACGCCGGTTTCGGTGATGACTTGCCGGATGGTCTGGGCATCGACGACGCCGGTCAACCGGCACTTCTCGTCTACGACGGGGAAGCAGGCCTGGGTCGAGTTGGCGAACTGTCTGGTGAGTTCAGCCAGGCTCATGTGTCGTGGAACGACGACCAGATCAGCCTCTAGCCGTTTCGCAAGGGCCTGCTCGACGGCGAGTCGCCGGAGGATCGCGCTGGCCATGTTGCCCAATTTGGACGGTGCGTCCAGTCGCGAGGGCAACTGTTTCTCATAGAGCGTGAAGCGCCGGCACAGGGCGTAGGAGACGACGCACACGAGCATGGAGGGGACCAGGAGGTTGTAGTTACCCGTCATCTCGCTGACCATGATGATGGTTGAGACGGGGGTGTTGGCGGCCCCGGCGAAGAAGCCGGCCATCCCGACCAGGGCGAACGACCCGGGCCTGATACCCAATCCCGGGAAAAGCTGGGCGCATACCAGTCCGGTTGCCCCGCCCAGAGCGCCCCCGATGACGACCGCGGGGCCGAACACGCCCCCACTGCCGCCGCTGCCGATGGTGAAGGCGGTTGTGGCAATCTTGGCCACGCCGATGATCGCCAGCAACAACGCCGCCACGGTGAGCGGACCCATAGTCTCCGGCAACAGATGCCTGAACCCATGAGCCGATGGGAGCGACAACAAGGCGTCGGCAGAGGAGGTTGCCAGCGTGTCGTTGTCAAAGCACGTCTGGACGACGCCGTAGCCGGTGCCCAGGGCCTCCGGCAAATAGAAACCGACGACACCGACCAGGACGCCGCCGATCGCGGGCTTGAAGTAGTTGGAGATGTTCAGGCGATCAAACATCAGGCCCCGGAACGCATAGAAAGACCAGACGTAAAGGATCGCCCCCAGGGCGGCGACGACGGCCAGTATAAGGTAAGGCAGCAGCATGCCCACCCGGACAAACTCGTAATCGGGCGTCTTGAAGAGGGGATGGAACCCGAAGATCGCCCCGAACACGCTGTAGGCGACGATGGACGAGATGAAGCCGGTGACAATGGTCTCATGCTCGAAATCGGGGTCCCGGTAGAGCACCTCGGCGGCGAACAGTGCTCCGGCCAGCGGGGCGTGAAAGATCGCACCGATGCCGGCGGCCATTCCCGCAGCCATGAGCACTCTCCGCTCGTGGGCCGACACCTCGAGCCACTGACCGAGCATCGATCCGAAGCCCGAGCCGATCTGGGCAATCGGGCCTTCGCGCCCCCCGGATCCGCCGGACCCGATGGTAATCATGGAGGTGACGGCCTTGATCAGCGGCACGCGCTTGCGGATGGCCCCGTCCTTGAAGTGGTAGGCTTCGATGGCAGCATCGGTCCCATGGCCTTCCGCCTCCGGGGCCAATGAGAAAACGATGAGCCCGCTCAACAAGCCCCCAGCCGCCGGCAAGATCAGCAAGACCCAACGAACTATCGAACCGGGGGCCTGCGGAGACTCGGCCGCGAACAATGGCTTTTCGTAACCGGCGGTGGCCGGGTGGTAGTTGGCCAGGTAACCCAGGCAAAACGAGCTTCCCCATTCGAGCATGACAAAGAAGCCGGCGGCGCCGAGACCGGCGACCAAGCCAACGAGAATGCACAGGAGCGTCATCCTGCCCAATCTTCGCAGTTCCTGATCGACCAGGCTGTTACTCAGCTTTCGAATACCCACCCGACCTATTCCTCCGCGCCTGGCTGCCGGACGACGTTGCCCGATGCCGATGGCCGGGCCTCAGGGGACCTACGGGGCAATTGCTGCAGGCCCGACGGCAATCGTCAGGGCAAACTGGATACCTCGGGGGACCGTTCCGTCTGCCGACGGCTAGGACTCGCCGCGATGATTGCGCCACGCCATGGCGGCTGTCGCAATACTCACTATAAGAACAAGGGAACCGAGGGTCCATGCAGTGTTGGCCATCACTCGCGGCCTGACCCCCAAGTTGCCCATATCGTTGAGCACCAGGTCTTCCCGTATCAGGTCCGGATCCTCTTCGCTGCTGCGAAGCGGCACCACGATTTCGTCGAGCGATGCGTTCCAGGTCATGGGGATGTCAACGCCCAGCCTGGCCGGCGGCCGGAGACACGTGCACTCGGCCCTCAACGTCTCGATCAGCCCATCGAGCGCAACCTCGGTAATTTCCTCACCCTCCAGCGGCGGGCTCATGAACTTCCCGCGTCCGAACACCACGGCCACCCAGTCGGATTGCGTTTGGCCCGCGCCGACAAAGGACAAGAGCAGCCGCTCCCGCCGGTCCGAACGGTCCACCCGCACGATGGACAGCCCGAGTGGTTCTTTCTCCAACCATCTCTGAGCCACCGAATCAAGGACTCTCTCCGCCGCACCGGCGTTCTCGTCGGTACCCGGGATGTAGAGCAACACGGCCAGTCTCCGGACGAGCCGGTTTGCGATGGCGTTCCTGGCCGGCGAGGATTTCAACACGTTCAGTTCCTCGATGCTCGGGGCCGGCTCCCAGGAGTCAATGACCCAGCCTTTCCTCTCCAGCGCCCAGCGACCCGCGAGAACCACGGCGGGAAGAGGAGTCTCAGGAGTCGGAGCAGAGGGGAGGCCGTATTCTTCCCACGGCACATCCGGATCGGCGGCGGCGATTCGCAGGAGTTCGATATTCAATTCCGCCCCGTTGTGCTCGAACCAAGCCGCCAGTTGCCCATGGATTTCGGACCCGGCCTCGTCGTTTGTGTTGGCGATCACGCAGAGTCGATGAACATCCCTCGGCTCGGTGAACGCGGCGTCGCGGACTGTGCCGTAGTCGCAGGCCGGGGCCTCGGCCACAAAGCGGCCGGCCCAGGCAAGCACGAGCGCAACAGGAATGGCACCCTTCAAGAACGACACCGTGTTACCCCGGAAGCGCGACGGCAGGCGATTCGCTCGCGGTCGCGGCTGGTTGTATGGTCGTATCGGGGCGTTCACTCATTCGACGTTGAGATCGATCGGCACGTTTGCCGCATCCGTCAGCCGCGCGCCGAAAGCCCAGCCGCCTGCCCCCTGCGTGATCTTGAGCAGGATCCTGTTCACGCCCCGGACACCTTTGACCTTCAGCACGTTCTGATCGGCTTGATATGCCCGAGCCCCGTCGAACCGGCCGGCCTCCCGACCGTTGAACCAGCATTTGAACCCGTCATCGCTGCCGATCTTGAGCAGAAGGTCCTGGTCTTTGTCAAGGCGCACCTCGGCGTAGGCATAAGCCGCCACGTTCGTGTTGCGGCGGTAGATGCGGGTCAGGTCGATCCCGGCACTGAGGGTGTCGGCGGCGTAGTCCTGCCACCGCAAGGTGGCCCCATCGACGCTGTACTCTTTCGTGAGGTCCACGTCGGGCTCCCCTACGAGCACCTTGTCGGTGGGGTTTTCCTGGTGATCCCAAGGCACGGGCCCGAGGAGCCTGAAGTCCACGATCCGGCCCACTTTCCGGGCTTCGGTCTGCACATCCGTGCCCAGTTCCTTCAATTGTTCCACCAGGAGCGTGCGGGCATCGAGGTCGCTCGCGTGCTCCAGCGCGGCAAGCAGCAGGTTGATCGCCCTACGCCGCCCGACGCTGGGATCGGAAGCTTCCTTGACCAGGGCGGATATGCGATCCCGCATCGCCTCGTAGCCGCCGAAGCATACGACGCCGCCGTCCCGCAAGACCACGATAACCCGGCCCCGTCGATCGACAAGCAGGCTGCCCGGCAGGGCAGGGGAGGGCAATGGATGTTCCCAGAGCCCCGCACCGTCGCGGGCGTTCAGGCAGAAGACACTCCAATGGGTGGCCAATCGACCAGGGTGAGATGCCTCACAGACTGCTAGGACCGCGTTCGGTGCCGCCACGAGCGAGACGATATCCCTCCTGCCCATCCAGTCAGCCGACCATGTGGGCTTGGGGCGTTTCTTGGCGTCGCCGCCCTTGATGAATTGCTCAATCCGGCCGGATTCGTAGCAGGTGGGAACCATCTTGCGCCCATCGACGAGGACGAGCTTGTCCGCGTCCCAGGCGGGGGGGATCTTGCCCGAGTTCAAGGGCAGGGCCTTGCCGGTGCCTTTTCCGGGTGGGATGGTGATCGCATCAAACCGGCCCGGGTTGACCACGTTCTGGACCGCCGAGTACCGGAGTCGGCCGCCGAGCATCAGGTAGTTGCCGGGCAGTACGCCGATCTCTTCACCACGGTTGACCTCAAACCGCACCGCACCGTTGCCCGGGCCGCCGGCGAGGTACTCACCAGTTCTCAGGTCGTACGCGGCCGGCGAAATCACGTTGCCGCCCGGCATCCAGAGCCGCCCCCCCGCGACGGTAAGCACGCCTTGGGCAGAGACGCCTTTGCGCAGTTCCTTGTCCAGGTGTCCGGAGCTGCTGTTCTGCCAGATGATTTTTCCGGTCACGGCGTCGAGGGCGTAGACGTAGGTGCCGTCGTAGTCAACGATGCCGGCGGCCGCGTACGCCACGTCGTCCTCGACGAGCACGCCGGTGTTGACCGGCCAAGTCGAGCACAGTGAGCCGTACACCGGGATCCGCCGCTCCAGGGGGGCGGCCCGGAACCGCCACAACAGGCGTCCGGTTGCCGCTTCGAGGGCGTAGATATACCCATCGCCGGACCCGAGGTAAGCCCGGCCGTTCCAGATCGTCGGTGGCTGCATGATCGGGCCGGCGGTCAGGAAAGACCACTTCAGCATGCCGGTGGCAGCGTTCAGCGCGCGGACCTTGCCGTCATTTCCGCAAAGGAAGATCAGGCCGCCGGCGGCGGTGGCGGCCGTGGACCGATTGGTGCGCTCAGGATGGTACTCCCAGATCCTGGTGGCTTTCTCGGGTGCCTTCACGACCGTAGCCGAATTGCGAGCGGTACGGGCCCGATAGGTCGGCCAATCATCGGCCGCCACTTCAAGCGGCGCGACACGCAAGATATCGCCCTGGCCGACCTCCAGGCGATCGGCGTCGGTGGCCTCGCGTTCAAACTCGAAGTCGCCGGCGGAGCACCAGGCGATCCGACCCATCAGGGAGAGATTGCAGTCACACAGCCAGGGCCCCATGTACAGGAGCCCGTTGGCCCCGATGACACCATCGTTACACGACGGGCGAACGGCAGCGTTGAACCGGACCTTTTTCGCCTTGCGATCGTAGCGGGTGAGCCCCTCGGGCATACCGCGGACGAAGAGCGAGTCGGGCGTCGCGGTCAGGCGGGCACAGGAGCGCTTACTGAACCCCAGGTCTTCGATCGTTTTGCCCGTGAGCGGGTCCACCACCAGCGTGCTGCCGCCGTCACCGATCCCGACGAGCAGGTGACCGTCCAAGTAAATCATGTTCGGGTTGTTGGTAGTCTTCTTGCGATGCCACAACAGGCGCCCGTCCTCAAGGGAGACCGCGACCACGTTCATCCGCGTCTGGGCCTCAAAGAACAGCGCTTTGGGTGTATAGAGACTGAAGCAGCAACTCCTGAAGCCCGGCGTAGATCCCAGCCCCCGGCCCGGCTCTTCGGCGAGTCTGCGCACCTCGGGATCATCGTTTGTCCAACGCACCTTGCCGCTCTCGGCATCGAGACAGCGGACGTGCGAATCGGGGCCGTAGACGTAAAGACGCCCGCCCCCCATGACCATCGCCCGCGAATCGACGGGCTGGTCCTCATCATGTGTCCACCGGACGGACTTGTTGGCAAGGTCATAGGCCAGGAGCTTCGTGCCGAATCCCCACGGGACCCGCCTGCGGTAATAGCCTTTGCTCAGCTCGCCCCAACTCCAGTGCGTACGTGAGCTGCGGACCATCGTGGTTTCGGCGGGGTCCTTCTCCTTTCCCACCAGGGCGAACAGAACGCCGTCCTTGAGGGCGATCCATTTCCACTCACCCCCGAGGCCGGGGATGTGAACGCGGTCCACCTGCTCGCCGGTCTGCGGGTCGAGGAGGAGGACACCCTGGCCGTCCATGGCAATCATGTAGAACACGTCGGGGGTGGCAATGAACGCGGATCGGTGGGCGAGGTAGCCGTCGGGGAGCTTGCGGCTCCAGAGTATCGTTCCGTTGTAGCCGTTGCGAGCGAGCAGCGTGTTGACCCAGGGCTCCTCGCGCTCATGGTGAGCGATGTGGCCCATGGCAATGAATATCCTGCCCGCCGAGGCGGTGGTGATCGCGGGCATTCCGATGTAGAGCGGCGTGCCCAGCCATTGGGTCATGTACGGGGCCTTGATCACGGCATCGGTTGAAACCGGGTTGTTGTCCGGGCCGTGTTCCCAGTGGCTCCAATCGTCCACGCCGGGCAGGGCTGGCTTGGTGAGCTCGGCCCAGGTGCCGAATCTATCCTCGCGAACCGCGGAGTTGCCCGGGCCGGCGGCTTGCGTCCACTCCTTCAACTGCTCTACGCTCAGCCCGCCCGCGTCGGCGCCTGCGTCGCGCCCGCTGCCCAGAACGGCTTTGCCCCCGGGACGCAGGACGCGCAGCACCTCAGATAACGGAAGCTCGTGGAGGCGGCCTCGGGTCATGCAGGCGGCGACAACCAGATCGACGAGGTTGTCAGCATAAGGAAGCTGGCTGAGCGCGCTCTTTTCCGCGACGGCCCGTGTTCCGTGAAGCCCCTCGCCGTCCAGCGCCCGGCGGGCCGTTTCGATTCCGGTGGCGTCCGAGTCCAAGACGTGCACGAAAAACCCGTCCCGGCGGGCGAGCTCCAAAGCGACTTTCGCGTCGCCGCAGCCAAGAACGCAGCAGATGCCCTGGGAAATGTCGGCCATGTCAATCAGATGCTCAACAAGGGCTGCGGCATCAGATGCCGATTCGTCCACGGCGGCCTTGGCGACGGGAACCGACAGCACCGGCGCGAGCCACATGCAAAGCGCAGCCGACAGCACGCGTCCGCAAAGCCTGCGTTTCATGATACCCACCTCTTGCCAATGAATGACCCAGTTTGCGGCCGGAACGCTTGACCGCCCCATGTTCAGTGTAGTGCGAACCGGCGCAGGGTCAACAATAAGCGGGGGCGAACAGCCAGGAGTGCTGCAACCGCGATAACGAAGTCGTGGGCAAGACTTCAGGACTGAGGTCCGCCGCCTGGCG
>CAZOIA010000031.1:0-38749 GCA_964579675.1 uncultured Planctomycetales bacterium
GCCAAGAAGGCCTCACATCAGCAGAAATGCTCTGTATTGATGCTACAGTCTCCATAAATGCGGTGAATCGGCCCGTCGGTCGGGTGGGCCGAGAGCATCAATTATCTCCTCGGCAGTGGCGCCGATTACGACGTCGCCATACCCTACGCCCTCGCTGACCACGATTGGACTGCCTGGGCGCCTTGGCATGCGAACTCCAGGTACCGCTCGTTGCCGAGACGCCGGCTGCGACGCGAGTTCGGACGCCACCTGGCGGAGGAAGGTGGCCCCTTCGGGATCGCTTTCCTTCAGGGCGTCCGCGCGCTTGAGCAATAAAGCGGCCGCATCAGCCAGGGCCGAATCAACGACCATCTGTGAGGGGCTAGTTGTGAGTGGGTGAGTCGCGGACTGGCTGGTTTCAGCTCCGTGCGTCGTAGAAGGCTGGGCGGTAGTGGCCTTGTGTTGCCCCCCCAACGCGCAGCCCAATCCGATAGCCACCAGCGCCAGGCATAGTGTGATCAGCCATTTCATCGTTCGCTCTCCTCAAAACGCAGCCACGACTTGGCGTATTGACGGCCCGCAATGGTTCCATCGTTATATTATAGGGAATTCTTGACAGCCTGGAGGAACAGCCCGCCTTTCTCGTGGCCACCGGGACGAAAAACGGAGGCGGAATTGGAAAAGGCGCCGGGGCCGCCTTTTTGTCCCCGTTCTGTTTCTCCGGGCTCAGGGCGTTCGATACTACCCGGAGAGCTTCCTTCATCCGCGCGCCGGCGTTCGCTGTTTCAGGCCGGGGTCGGAGCCGTTTCCTGGCCTTCGTTGACGAGCCGGATCCCCTTGAACCGGCAGAACCGCTCGAGGTCCTTCGTCAGATCGCCGTAACAGGTCACCCGATGCAGACCGTGCGACCAGTTCTGCCACAGCTTGTCCGCGTCTCCGTCCACCCTGACTGTGATTTTCGTGCGGCACCCCCGGTCCGTATCGGGAGCCTCGATGATCTCACCCGTGAAGAAATGCAGGAGATCTGCCCCGATCAGCTTGGCCTGGGTGACCTTCTGGCCGACGCGCATCCTCACCTGTGGGACGGCCCCTTCCTGGCGCTCCATGATGGTTCGCAGCCGGTAGGGAGCAGCCACCCCGCCGGGGCCGTCCATTTTCGTCGTGCCCAGGCAATGAGCCAAAATGATGCCGTTCTTGGACACGTCCATGGTCGGGTCACTGATAAAACCCGGCCTGCCCACCAGCCCCTGGAACAGAACGTGCGTCATTGCCGATTGCAGATCCGATTCGCAGATACCCCCGAGCCCCATGTTGTTCAGTCTTGTGAAGCCAATGCAGGGAAAGGCGGGCAGCTTGTGAAACATGGTGCCGTAGCAATCAACGGTCATAACGGTGGCGTCCTCATCGTCCAGCACCTTCTCAAACGCCAGGGCCAACCGGCAGGACTTGACAATCTCCTCTTCCGAGGGTTCGACGACCTTTTCCGCCTGGGTGATCCAGCGGTCGGCCTCCGCCCGGGCGTCGTCCTCGTCAATCGATTCGTAGGCCTCCAGTATTCGCTCGCGCCCGACGATCTTGATCTCGGTCCCGAGCTTGTCCCTGATGGTGTTGACGAACTCGGACCATTCGGGACGTCCCGTCACGTTGATGATCTTGGCTTCCCGCAGATGGTGGATAGCTCGAAACGGTCGAACACCGACCGCCAGTTGGTCGAAATCGCTGGTCAGAAGGCATTCCAGCAGGGCGCCTTCCTTTCTCCGGCGCATGGCGCCCAGCGCCGTCCACTCATGGCCCGAGTAGGGAGCGGCAAAGAGCACCGTGGGTCGCCCGATGCTCAGGACCTCAGCAAGGATACTGCCCACCCCCATGCCAAGATGGATCGCCAGAATTCCTTCGGCCTCTGCAAGTGATCCCTTGAGCTTGGGGACCTGATCCGGCGAGGTCACCAGGGTGTTGCCCACAAACTCCACGTCCGCGAGGTCTTTTTTCAGGCGGGTGAACTCGGCCTCGTATCTCTGCACCTCAGCGTTCAGGTCGAGTTTGGGCGTGGGCCAGAGGTGCTGGGGGCCCGCCATATAGATCTTGCCCACTCGGACCTTCGACCGCCGGCATCCCGGACTTACGAGGTGAAGTGTACGCGGGTCCGCGCCCGCGGCGAAAACACGGGCAGCGCCGACACACAACGCGCCGCCGGCCATCGTGGCCTGCAAGAACTCTCGTCGTCCCAGTTCCGTCGCCATCGGGCTTTCCTCCTGTAAGAGAATATGCCGTTCGATCGGGCCAGCCTACCGAAACGTTGCCTGGGAAGCAACCGGCATCCCGGCGCCGGAAAGGAGAGGGACGGGTGGGAGAAAGGAGAGAAGAAGCCCCCGGAGGGGCGGCATGTCTGGAATGCTCCGCCTGGTCGCGACGGGGTGGAAGAGCGATGTGTAATCGCAACGACGAGGCGAGTATACTTCTGCTTCCAACAGCGTAGGAGTTCGACACGACCCGAGCACCCCACATTGAGGAGGTCACAAGCTATGCGTCAATCCAAGACCGTACTGGCCATCCTGCTGGCGTTGCTGGCGTCAGCCTTGGCCGTTCCCGCTGGTTACGCTGAGACTCTCTACGTCGCGCCCGAGGGCAATGACGCCTGGTCGGGCAGCGTGCGGCAGGTCAACGCGGAGCGTACCGACGGCCCCCTGGCGTCGCTGCGGGGGGCCCGGGATGCCGTGCGCCGGCTGAAAGCGAAGGGGCCCTTGACTCAACCGGTACGCGTGCTGATCGCGGGAGGCACCTACGTGCTGACCGAGCCGGTGGTTTTCGAGCCGTCCGACAGCGGGACCGGGGCGTGCCCGATCACCTACGAATCGCTTCCGGGAGAGCGGCCGGTGTTTCAAGGCGGCCGCCCGATCCGCGGCTTTCAGCCTGGACCGGACGGCGTCTGGACCGCTCAGGTGCCCGGCGTCGAGGCCGGCGACTGGTACTTCGAGCAGCTCTTCGTCAACGGGCGTCGGGCCGTCCGGGCCCGCAGTCCCAACCGATTCTACCACTATATGCTGGGAAAAGTGGGGCACGGCATCGATCCCCTCACGGGCAAGGAGGCAAACCTGGCCGACCGTGCGTTCGTGGCCCGGCCCGGCGACGTGAAGCCCTGGCCCAGATTGAATGACGCCACGCTCGTCGTGTATCACTCCTGGGAGGTGTCGCGCCACCGGGTGGCGTCGGTCGATCCGGAAACGAACACCGTCATCACCACGGGCCCGGCCCGGTGGCCCTTCATGCGGTGGGGGCCGAACCAGCGCTACCACGTCGAGAACGTGAAGGACCTGCTCGACGCGCCCGGCGAATGGTTCCTCGATCGCGACGGCACGCTGAGCTACATACCCCTGCCCGACGAGGACATGACCGGGGCTGAGGTCGTAGCCCCGGTCGCCGACGAGTTCGTTCGTTTCGCCGGCGAGCCGACCCCGGGACAATGGGTGCAGAACATCACGCTGAGGGGTCTGGCGTTTCGCTACAGTGGCTACGTGCTACCCGAGCAGGGTTACAGCGATGCCCAGGCCGCCTTCGGTATTCCCGCCGTGATCATGGCCGACGGGGCCCGGCACATATCCATTGAGCACTGCCAGGTCGCCCACGTCGCGATTTACGGCATCTGGCTGCGACGGGGGTGCCATGATTGCCGGATCGTGCACAACCACATCCATGACCTCGGTGCCGGGGGCGTGCGGATCGGCGAGGGCACAATTCGTCCCGAGGGCCCCGAGCGCACCAGCCGCATCGTAGTCGATAACAACATCATCCGCTCCGGCGGGCACATCTTCATGGGAGCGGTCGGCGTCTGGATCGGCCAGAGCGGCGACAACCGGATCACCCACAACGACATCAGCGACTTCAGGTACACGGGCGTTTCGGTCGGCTGGCGATGGGGCTACGCCGAGAGTCCGGCCCGGCGAAACACGATTGACCTGAACCACATCCACCACCTCGGCTGGGGCGTGCTCAGTGACATGGGCGCGGTCTACACCCTCGGGCCGTCGCCCGGCACAACCGTCAGCCACAACGTCTGTCACGACGTCTATTCATACGACCGCTACGGCCGCGGCGGCTGGGGCCTGTATAACGACGAGGGCAGTTCGTACATCGTCATGGAGAACAACCTCGTCTACAACGTCAAGACCGGCCTCTATCACCAGCACTACGGGAGAGAGAACGTGATTCGCAATAACATCTTCGCCTTCAGCATGGACGGCCAACTCCAGCGCTCGCGGACCGAGGAGCATCTCTCGTTCACGTTCACTCGAAACATCGTGTATTGGCGCGACAGCCACCTGCTCAGCGGCCACTGGAAAGACGACAAGGTCAGGCTCGAAAATAATCTCTATTGGGATGTGTCAGGGGGGCCGGTGACATTCGCGGACATGAGCCTGGCGGACTGGCAGAAGCTCGGCAAGGACGCCGGCTCAATTGTTGCCGACCCGATGTTCGTCGATGCCGCGGGCGGCGACTTCCGCTTGAAGCCCGAATCGCCCGCGGCGAAGATCGGCTTTGAGCCCTTTGATTTCAGCAAGGCGGGCCTATACGGCGAAAAGGAATGGATCGAGCTCGCCACCGGCGTCGAATACCCGCCGGTCGAGTTCGCCCCGCCCCCCCCACCTCGGCCACCGTTGACCTTCCGCGACGATTTCGAGTTTGCTCCGCCCGGCTCCCCGCCGACCCATGCTGCCGTGCATACGGAGAAGAAAGGCGACTCAATCGGGGTCACCGACGAGACCGCGGCCGCCGGCCGGCGGTGCTTGAAGATCGTGGACGCCCCGGGCCTTCAACATGCGTTCAATCCGCACTTCTGGTACGCCGCCAATCACACCAGCGGCGTGACGACGTGCAGCTTCGACCTGCGAGCCGAGACCGGCACCGTGATGTATCACGAGTGGCGGGACGACGCCAATCCCTACCGGGTCGGGCCCAGCTTCCGGGTGGAACAGGACAAGCTGCGCGTCGTGGGCAAGGTCCTCCTGGAGCTGCCCGCCGGCGAGTGGGTGCACATCGCGGTCAAGGCAGGGCTGGGCGAGCAATCCACCGGAACCTGGGAGTTGACCGTCGAGCTTCCCGGCGCCTCACCGCGCCGCTTCGAGGGCTTGACAGCCGGCAGTGCGGACTCCAGGAAGCTGGCCTGGCTGGGGTTCGTCAGCAACGCCACGGAGAAGACGACCTGGTATCTGGACAATATCGGGCTGACGAACACGGCGAATTAGCGGTTATCGTCCCTGGACCTTCCATCGCGCTACCTGGCCGGTACGGTACGCCTGGTTACCGAGATGCGCACCGGTAACCGCGCTGACTCCCGCCTCCGCCGGAGCGTTAGGTTTGTTCCGGCTCCTCACGCACTCGATCCAGTTGGTCAGATGCAGGAGCTCGCCGTCGGGCTTGTCGTAGTAGTCAGCCCCTTTGGCCCCTTGCCCGAGTATCATTGCCTCGTACTTGCCCTTGCCCGGCTCCGGATGGATCTCGTACCGGCCGCGATCGACGTACAGCGTCGCGTCGGTCCCCATGAACTCGATCATGGCCGCGTTGCGGGCGTTGAAGAACGTGCCTTCGAAATACACCTGAAGCTCGTGATCCGGATACCTGATCAGGGTCTGCACCGTGTCGGGTGTCTCCCACACGTCCTTGGCCATGAAATGATCGCCGATCGTCGTCGCCTCCGCCGGATGATCCAGATCACAGAACCAGTGAACCACGTCGATCCAATGCACCATCAGGTCCGTCAGAACGCCCCCTCCGAAATCCCAGAACCATCGCCAGTGCCGGAAGCGGTACTCATCGAACGGCTGGTTTCTCGCTGAGCCCACGAACCGCTTCCAATCGACGGTCTTGGGGTCGATCCCGAGCTTTCGTTTCTGGGCCCGGGGTCTATTGCGGTTCCAGGCGAGATGGGCTTTGTGGATCTTGCCGAGCCGGCCGGCCTTCACGATTTCGCAGGCCTTTTGGATATGCGGCATGCTTCGCTGCTGCATCCCGACCTGCACGACCCGGCGATGCCGGTTCTGGGCGTCGATCACCGCCTGACCTTCGGACAGATCGTGGGTTAGCGGTTTCTCGACGTAGACGTCCTTGCCGGCGGCACAGGCATCGACGGTCATCGGCACGTGCCAGTGATCCGGGCTGGCGATGATGACGGCATCAATGTCCTTGCGATCGAGCAGTGCGTGATAGTCCTTGGTCGCCAGGGCTTTGGGATCAGCCAGCGCCCGGGCCGTTTCCAGATGCTTGTCCCAGACGTCACACACCGCCGCCAGCCGTACCCCGGGTATCTTCTTGAACGCCCCAATAAGACGGCGGAAGCGTCCCCCGGTACCGATGCCGCCCACGTTGAGCTTCTCGTTGCCTGGATACCCGAACGCCCTCGCCGGGTAGCCCGCACGCAGCAAGCCTGCTCCCGCCGTCCCCATGAGTCCCAGCATTTCTCGCCGGTTCATCCGTCTGCTCCTTGTTTGAAGTGCGCCGATCCGATGGATTCCTTATAAGCATCGTGCTGATGCGCCTACATATTGACCGGGAACCTCGATCTCAGTCAAACCGTCGGCTTCGATCCGCGCGTGCAGGCCCGTTGCCCGAACCGGTCGCATGACTTAGAGTTCCGTCGCATGGCTTCTGCGAACCGAGAGGAACCGCTCGTCTATCCAGCGCTGCCCGACCACGTTCGCAGCGGCGGGCTGCGGGGTGCGATCAGCCTGTTCGGTCCCGGTGCGATCATCGCCTCGGTCACCATCGGCAGCGGCGAGACGCTGTTCGCCTCGCGGGCGGGGGCTATCTTCGGCTACGGCCTGTTGTGGTTCATCGTCGTGTGCGTGGGCTGCAAGCTCGTGCAGGTCTACACCGGGGCCCGCTACATGGTCCTGACCGGCGAGCATCCGATGGAGGCTTGGGCTCGCCTGCCCGGGCCGCGGGGCTGGTTCCCCGCGTGCCTAGGCGCACTCAGCGTCTTCTGTTTCCCGTTCTGGCTCGGGGCACTGTCCATGATGGTCGGCACCGCCTTGAACTGGATCATGGGCCTCGATACCGACGCAGACGAGGGCACCCAGTGGCGCTGCGCCCAGTTGTTCAGCACCGCGGTCCTGCTGCTCGCCGTCGTGCTGACGCTCGTGCAATCTTACCGGGTCCTCGAAAAGGTACAGACCGCCATCGTGGCCCTGCTGCTCCTGGCCATCCTCGCCGCGGTCGTGCTTGCCCCCGTCGATTGGCTCAGAGCCGCTGGTGCCACGTTTACCATCGAGCTGCCCGCGTACGCCGATTGGATGCATGCCAGCTACCCCGACGTTGTGAGGAAAGAGACGGCGCTCGTGTCCATGGTCGTGTTCATGGCCGCCATCGGCGGTGGAACGTACGACTACATCGGCTACCTGAGTTTCTTTCGGGAGAAACGATGGGGCGCGCTGAAATGGGCCGCTCGGAAGTCGGACGAACCGCAACACCCGCCGCTCATTGAGCAGAGCGACGCCAATCTCACAGTGGGCCGGCGCTGGCTCCGGGCGCCGCTGATCGACGTGTTCACCGGTTTTGCGTGCGTGCTGGTCTTTACCATGGCATTCAACATTCTCGGGGCGGCCATTCTGCACCCCGAGCACGTTGTGCCCGACAAGTTCGACCTGCTCACACCTCAGGTTGCGTTCCTGACCCGGTTCGGGTCGGGCTTCAAGTACCTCTACCAGGTCGGCATTCTCATGGCTTTCTGGGGCACCATTTACGGCGCGTTCGAGATCTACAGCCGGACCGCGTATGAATGCTTCCGCCCGCTCTTTCGCCGCGTCCGCCACATGTCCTACGCCAGGTTCCGCCTGCCCGTGTGCCTGTACACCGGCCTGGGCGGCCTGCTGCTCGCCTGGACGATGAAGGACCCGCTCGCCATCGTCCGCCCCATTGCACCAATCGCCATGCTCACCTGCGGTATCTGGTGCTTCGCCATGATCTGGGCCGACCGCCGCTTCCTGCCCGGGCGGCTGCAGATGAACGCCCTGTGGGTGCTGCTGAACGTCCTGGCCGGCGCGGCAATGATCGGCTTCGGCGCCCAGCCGATCCTGGACTGACTGCGGTGGCGCGTCCCGTCAGAGCCGGGTCCGGCGTGATCAGAGCCAGTTCCGGCGCGATCAGAGCCGGCCTCTGTGAGGCCGGTGTTTCCTCGGACGGGGAGATTCCGCGCCGTGAAGGGCACCGGGCTCGCAGAGCCCGGCTCCGAGCCGCTATCTACGCCAGACACGTACCAGCCAGCCGCCGGAGCAATGGCCCGTTGCCGGCCGACGCCGCCATCTCAGCCCGGCGGATGGCCGGGCTCGGCAGGGTGCTGGGAAGACTCGGCAGGAGACCGGGCTGGCAAGCCTTCGTCATAGGTGGTAAACGCTTCTAGAAAGGCGGCCCGGGGAACTCCTCCGGCCCCGGGGCCGGATCAGGGGACTTCCACGCCTCGGGCGACAGCCACGGATCCAGGGACATCAACGGATCGAGGGACATCCATAACGGCTCGTCCGGTGGGTCCCCGGCGGTATCCATGCTCGTCTCGATCGAAAGGGCCAGGCACCGGGGCAAGGCGGCCTCGGCGGATCGAGGTGAATCGGTGGAGGGCAATGCCCGGTCCGCCGGCTGCGTGCTCGGGCGGTCGCTTCTGCCGGGGGTCGGGCCGGCGTGCATGGCTAAGGGCACCGGTGAGGCCTGCACGGCGATATTGGCCTCCGCCGCGCTCAGCACCTCGGCGGGCAACTGCTCCAAGCGCTTCCGGGCGGCCACCATTTCGGGGTTCAGCTTCAGGGCGGTTCCGAAGGCGCGGGCGGCATCCGCCAGCCGGCGCTTCGACTGGTACATCAGCCCCATGTTGAAGTACGCGTCCTCGAGCGGCACGGCAAGCTGGAATTGGGTCATTGCCTGATCGAAGCGGTTCTGTTGGGCGAGCACCAGCGCCAGGTTGACGCGGGCCCGCGTGAACTCCGGGTGTAGCTCCAGTGCACGCTGCAACTCGATCTCGGCGTCCGGCCACCGTCGCTGCATGATGTAGCTGAACGCCAGGTTGTTGTGCAGATACGCCTGGTTGGCAGCCAGCGCGATCGCGTGGGCAAACGCGTCATCCGCCTCGGCGAACCGCCTGAGCTGATCGAGCACGATGCCCAGTCGATTGTGGGCCTCGACGTAGCCGGGCCTCAGCCCGATCGCCAGGCGGTACTGCTCGGTAGCCAGGGCCAGTCGCCCGCGGGTTTCGTGCAGCCGGCCGGCAGAGAAATGGGTTTCCGGCAAAACCTCGGGCTCTGCGGTTTCGACCTGATCCGTCGAGTCCCAGGAGGGAAGGCGCGATACGGGCTCACCGTCGCCGGCCCGCAAGTCCCCGGGCCCACCGGCCGGTCCGCATCCCGCCGCCAATAGTCCCGCCACCGCGCAACACGCGCCCATCGAACACCGCTTCCGTGCGATCATCGGGCACACTCCTTAGCTGATTATTGGCCACCGCCGCTGCCCGATGTGACCTTAAGGTCGCCGGGGCCGCGGGTAGCTTTTCGGATGCCGAGGGCTTCGGTGGCGGCAATGCCGGACCCGCCGGCCATGCCCTGCTCGACGTCGAACTGGTCAGGCTCAAGCCCCGAGGCGACCAGAAACTCCCTGATCTGCTCCACGCGATCCTTTCTCAACTCCCGGTCGGCTTCGGTACCGTCGTACCGCAACGTGCCGCCGTACACCTTCAGGATCGAGGCGTGCCGCATCAGCCGGCGGACCCCCAATGCGTTCAACTCGGCGGTGCGTGGCACGAAGTGGACGGCCGACATCGACATGTCGGCCAACAGGGCATTGTCGGTCATGCGGATGTAGTGTTCGTGCAGCCGGTGCTGGGTGGGGCTCTGCCCCTGGGGCGGAGCATTGGTGCGGGTGGGGGGCGGCACCGCGCACCCGGTTGCCAGCAGTATCCAGCCTCCAACCGCGACCGCTGCCGCAAGCTGGTCCCATCGGCCTGGTAAGGTTTCCTGCGTCATTGTCGGACCCTTCCCTGCGATCCGTACCGTTGGTCCAATCGCTTCAACACAACCCTCGGGATTATCGGCCAAAACTGGGGCGCGAATTGGCATTTGTTTGCGGAACCGGCGGTGCGGGCAGGCCCGGGCCCGATGTGGGCTGTGGTCAGCCGGCAAACTTTTCTCACAATCATCGCGACATACGAACCTCGGCATCGTCCTTGGGTGTAGAATGAGGTGTTATCGGGCCCAGGGCACGGGTAACATGTAGAAGGGCATGCGGAAGGCAAAACGACCAGAAATGCAGTCGGGAAGTCGGCGTCCAACCAGCATGGGCAGGCGTGGCCGGTGGTGGGCGGCGTTCATTCTGGCCGGGGTCGTCGTCTGGTTCTGCGGAGGGCTCCGGGCGGCGGTGTTGCGCATTGCCGTGGGAGATTCGCCGGCCAACACGCCGAGCGGATCGTTCCGGGCCACCCTCCAACCCTCGGAGGAAGCGACCACCCTTCTCTCGCGGGCGGACGAGGCGATCAAACGCAAGGATTGGAAGCTGGCGATCGATTCACTCCAACGCATCGTCGAGCTGCCCGGAGAGCACATCCTGACCTCGGACGGGAGGGTCTACGAATCTGCCCGGCTTCAGGCCCATCGTCGGATCGCTTCACTGCCCGCACGCGGTCTGCAAGCGTACCGGCTAGTGTACGACGGCGAGGCGGCGGCCCTCGCGGCCCGGGCGCTGGAGCAACATGACCCGGCGCTGCTGCGGACGATTGTAGAGAAACACCTGCTCACCAGCGTGGGCGACGATGCCGCGCTCGCGCTGGCGGACTGGCTGATCGACGAAGGCCGGTTTGCCGAGGCGGCGGGCCTCCTCCAGCGGGTGAAGTCGGTCTACCCGGACTCGGATCTGCCGGCGTGGGTGATTCCCAGCCGGCGGGCGGTATGCGCGGCGGGCATGGGCCAGCGGCAGCGGGCCGAGGCCATTCTCAGAAAACTGGCCACGACCCGGCCGGCCGGTAGCACTCCGGCAACGCAGCCCGACGCCTCTGAGGAACAGGCATCGAGCGGGTGTCTCCCACCGGCCGACCGCCTGCGTCAGATCAACGCCTACATCGCTCGAACCGCCGCCGCCCGGGCCTCCCTGCAGGCTGCCAGTTGGCCGATGACGCTGGGAAGCCCCCTGCGCAACGGCAGGATGCCCGCGGTGGAGCCGACTTTCATCGACCACCGGCCATGGACGGTCCCACTGCCCGTGACGGAGCCCAGGCAAGGCTTCGGCGCGGTGGAGCAGTACGCTCGCCGCGGGAAGCTGATCCCGGTTCGGCAGATGGTCACTGACGGTAGAACGCTGGTCGTCAAAGGGCAGCGGGAGCTGCTGGGCCTGGACGTGGACAGCTTCACGCCTGTGTGGCGCACCGGCACGAGACTGGACCCGGCCGATGTGCCGCCTCAGCCTCAGCAGGAGGTTGTTGCTCTCGGCCATCTCGTCCTGGAGGAGGCGGGTGAGCGCGATCCACTGGACGACGATCCGGTGGTGCGGCGGTTGTTGTACGACTCGGTGGGGGCGGGCGTGGTCATCGCGCTGGACATGGTGTTGACCGTGGAGTGGTCGCAGGGCCCGCCCCGCCCGTTGGCCATGGCGGGGCGGGCGGGCGGCGTATTCGGGGGCGGGGTCGTGATCGGCGGCGTGTTGCAGGGTGGGGCACGTTCGCCCAGCTCGGGCCCCAACCGGGTGATCGCCTACTCGCTCAGGGACGGGTCGTTAGTCTGGATGAGCGACACGACGAGGATGACGGGCTCCGGTTCGGAGGATGCCCGGCTCGGGGCAGTGGAGTTTGTGTCCGTGCCGATCCCGGTCAACGGGTACCTGTTGGCCCCTTGCCGGGTGAACAGCGACCTCTACGCCGTTGCCCTGGACCCGCGGACGGGCGTTCTGGCCCGGCAGTTCTACTTGTGCGGCACGGGCGGCGGGCCGTTCGATTCCCTCCACGCACTGGAGCCTGCGGCGGCCGACGGGGTGGTGTTTATCCCCACCGGTCGGGGCATGCTGTTTGCGTTAGAGGCATCGACTTGGTCGGTCCGATGGGCGGTTCGCTACGAGTTGCCCGAGGGCGGTTTGCCGGCGGCGGGCTGGCTTCCCACGCCGGTGATCGCGGTGGCGGACGTGGTGCTCTGCGCCCCGGGCGATGCGGATTACCTGTTCTGTCTGGACCGGGCAACGGGCGAGGTTCGCTGGCGGGTTCCGCGGGAGGGATTCGCTTACCTGTTGGGGGCAACCGACGCGCACGTCTGGATGGCGGGCCCGCAAGTCCAACTGATCGAGGTTGAAACGGGGCGGCCGGTCTGGCGGCAGGGATGCGGAGAGCCCGCCGGTCGCGGCGTCATCTCGGGGGATCGTATCTACCTGCCGACGGTCGAGGGGGTCGTGGCGATGAATGCCCTGACGGGCGAGGATATCGCCGACGCCCAACCGGTCGCGGGAGAGCCGCCGGGGAACCTGCTGGCCTGGGACGGCTCGCTCTATAGTGTGGGCATATCCAGCGTCAAGAAGTTTCCCGATCTGAACCGCGGGTACGCCGACGCAGTGTCCCGGCACCTCGCCGATCCGACCAGCGCGCCGCGGGCGATTCGGCTGGCGTGGCTGGAGCTGCTCAGGCATCGTCCCGCGAAAGCGTTGGCGGCGATGGCCGACCTTCCCGAGACGTTGAAGGCTAAGGACGAGCGGCGATACGAACAGGTGATCCACCTGCGGGTGTTGGCGATGCTCGAACTGGCCGCCTCGGGCGAGGTGCCGTCGAGCAGGGCACTGGAACTGCTGCGCGAGGCGCGAACCATCGCGGCGTCTCCGGAGGACGCCATCCACACCGCGCTGGCCCTGGGCGACCATTACCACCGTGAACACCTGCCGCTCGAAGCCTGCCGGCAATACCTGTCGGTGGTCCTGTCCCGGCAGGGCGATTTGATGATCTCTTCCGAGGGCGGCTTCGAAGAGCGGGCACGCGGACTGGCGATGCGGAAGATAGAAGACGCGGCGAAGGGATTGGCCGAGGTGCAGGCCCGGACCTTCGAGAACCATGTCCGCCAATGGCTCGACGAGGTGACCGGGAGGCACGACGCGGAACGCCTCCTCTGGCTGGCGGAGTGTCCTGCCCTGGGTGACGCGGCGAATGAGGCCAACCTGTTGTTGGGACGGTGGGCGGCGGATGGACTTCGCTACGAACAGGCCGAGCACTTCTTTGTCGAGGCCTTGCGCGGCACGGCCTCGCCAAAGCTGGCGGCCGAGGCGGCGGCACGGCTGGCGGCGATTCACCTCGAGCCGGCCGAGCTGCACCTGCCGGTGTCGGCTTCGCGGGTTCTGGACCGGCTGGAGCACGAGTTCGCTGCGGTGAAGCTGCCCGCGGACGTGCTGAACACCGAGACTGAACCGGAGGCGGCAGGTGAACGTGAACATGGGAGACGGTTGATTGCGGGTGCCCGGGTGGCGGCGGCCCTGCGAAAGCGGATTGACGCCGATACGCTCGGGCGGCATGAGGCAGCGATGGCGAGGATCTCGCTCGGAGAGCCGGGCGAAGCGACGGCCGCCGACGCCCGCGGGTCCAGACCGATCTCGATCCGGGGCAGGCGCCAAGAGCCGTTGGCTGACGTGATCATGACCCTGGTTGACGGCAACCGGGTGGAAGCCCGCAGTGCGGCCAGGGGCAGGAACCTCTGGCGAGCGGAGTTGCGATTGCTCGGCGAACCGGCGGTCGAGATCACCGCGCTGGCAACGCCCGTCCGGGAGCGTGCCCTCTCGGGTAGGGCGTCCCCGGCCCGGGCGGCGGAGGCGGTGCTGGACGGTCAGGCGCTGATCATCAACAGCGCCTACGGCCTGCACGCGGTCGGTCTCCTGACCGGGCGGCGGCTTTGGGCCCGCCGGTTTGATCCGCCCTGCCTGCCGGATCAGGAACCGAGTGGTTCCGACGCCTGGGTGTGGGCGCACGAAGGATATCTGATCAGCGTGAACGCTCGCGGGCAACTGGAGGTTTCAAGAACCTGCGACGGCGAGCGGATCCTCTGGCGCCGCAGCCTTTCGCAACGGGAATGGTATGCCGTCCGGACCCGGGGTGACTACGTGGTGGCCGTTGACCGCGGGCTTGAGCGCGTGGATGTCTTCCGGCTCGCGGACGGTCGGTACCTGGGCGAGTGCCGGTTTATCCAGGACGAAACCCCGGGCCGGAAGGTCAACATCGCGCTGTATGACGACGTGATCTGCGGCCCGGTCTCCGGCCGGGAAGTGGCGGCGCTGGAGCTGGCGACCCCCGGTGCAGAGCGATGGCGCGTCGCGATGCCCGACAACCTGTCGCAACTCTTCAAGCCCACACCAGAGCTGGTAGCGGTTGCGGATCGCTCGGGGCGCGTGGAGGTGATCGACCCGGGAACCGGGAAGAGCCGGATCGCCGCTACCGTCTACGCCTGCGAAGAGGGCGTCACTGACGGGGCCCTGGTTGATGGTGTGCTGTACGTTTGCGGCTACCAGGTTCGGGCCAGGCCGGCTACCGGTTACGACCGGCAACGGTGGGCGATGGCGGCGATCCGGATGCAGGACAACAGGATTCTCTGGCAGCGCCGCGATATCGGCGCGAGGGCATACCTGCCGGGCGATGTGTTGCGGGTCTCCTCAAACGCGATACCGGTGGCGGTATTCACTCCTTCGACCAGAAGGCAAGCCGAGGCCACAGCCCGCAGCAGTCGCGGCAGCACGACCAGGGCTGACGGGAAGATGGTCGCGGGCATGGTGGAGTTGAGCATCGTGGACAAGGCGACCGGCGAGACGGTCGGCGAAACGGTTGCCGCCCCCGTGCCGAAAGGCGCCGGCGCGTACCGGATTCTCGACGTGGCGGTCTGGCCCGGGCAGGTGATCGTGACGGTGGGTTCGAGCGTGCTGCGGTTTCCGATCAACGAGGTGGGAGACGATTGATGGCCGCCAGGCGCGTTCAACACGCCATGCGATGGGCAGTGGCCGGTTTGATGCTGATGGTGCAGGCCCGGCCCGGGACCCCGGCGCGTGCTGATTTGCCACCGCCGCTGCCGCCGCTGATCACACCGCAGACCCAGGACTCCATTGAGAGGGGATTGGAGTACCTGGCCCGGACGCAGAGCCGCGAGGGCGCGTGGCGACACGGCGGCCAATGGGGCCGGTATCCGGTTGCCATGACCGCCCTGGCGGGTCTGGCCCTGCTGGCCAACGGGAACACGACCACCCAAGGCAAGTACGCTCCCAACGTCAGCCGGGCCGCCACTTTTCTTCTCAGCTCCGCCCGGCCCGACGGGCTGATCTCTCGGCTGGAGGAGGCGAGCCGCTCCATGTACGGACATGGGTTCAGCATGCTGATGCTCGGCGAGCTGTGCGGCATGGAAGACGATTCGGCCAAGCAGGAACGGATTGCCGGCGTGCTGCGTCGCGCGGTCGGTCTGACCGCCCGCAGCCAGAGCTCGGCCGGCGGGTGGCTGTACACCCCGGATTCCCACGGCGACGAAGGCTCGGTCACGATCACGCAACTCCAGGGTCTTCGGGCCTGTCGCAACGCGGGCATAGCGGTCCCGAAATCGACCATCGACAACGCGCTGAAGTATTTGGAGAACTCGGCTTTGCCGGACGGCGGCATCGCGTATCGGGCGGACCGCCGCGGGGGGAGTCGTCCCCCGATCACCGCCGCCGCGGTTGCGTGCTGGTACAACGCGGGCGAGTACGACAACCCCCTGGCGGTCCGGGCCCTGGACTTCATCAAACGGCGCATCGGTACCGGCGGAAGCCGCGGCGGCGTGTGGGGCCACTTCTACTACGCGCACCTGTATATGTCCCAGGTGATGTGGCTCAGCGGGCAGGAGGATTGGGAGTGGTACTTCCCCAAGATGCGGGACTGGCTGATCTCCAACCAGGCCCCGGACGGATCGTGGGACGGCGACGGCGTCGGCAAGACCTACGGGACCGCCATTGCCCTGGTCATCCTCCAGATGCCTTACGGGTACCTGCCGATTCTGCAACGATGAATGATGAACGCTGAATGATGAACGATGAATGCGGAACGATGAATGATGAACGATGAATGCGGAACGATGAACGATGAAGGCGGAGCGATGAATGATGGACTCGGAAAGAGCGATCAGGTCTTGGTCAATTCATCATTCATAATTCATCATTGTCTGTCAAACGAGGATCGATGAATGAATGAGTTCCAGGATTCCCAGCCGGGAGAATCGGGTTCTGAGAAAGACGGTTCGGGCGATCTGGCGGCGGTGGATCAGCTCTGCCGGGCGTACCAGAGGATCCGCGGCGAGTTGGGCAAGGTCATCGTCGGGCAGGAGCAGGTCCTGGAGGAGTTGCTGATCGCGCTGTTTGCGGGTGGGCACTGCATCCTGGAGGGGGTGCCGGGCCTGGCTAAGACGTTGATGATTTCGACGTTGGCGCGGTCGCTGAGTCTGTCGTTCTCGCGTATCCAGTTCACCCCGGACCTGATGCCGTCGGACATCACGGGCACGGAGGTGATCCAGGAGGACAAGGCAACCGGTGCGCGGTCGTTCAAGTTCCTCAAGGGTCCGATCTTCGCCAACGTGATCCTGGCCGACGAGATCAACCGCACGCCGCCCAAGACGCAGGCCGCCCTGCTCGAGGCAATGCAGGAACGTCAGGTCACCGTCGGCGGCAACCGGAACCCGCTGGACGCGCCCTTCTTCGTGCTGGCGACGCAGAACCCGATCGAACAGGAGGGGACGTATCCCTTGCCGGAGGCCCAGCAGGACCGGTTCATGTTCAAGGTGTTCGTGGGTTACCCCAGCTACGAGGAGGAGCTGAGCATCGCCGAGTTGACCATGGCGGACATCGCAGCGGCGGCGGAATCCATCCCGGCGGTGCTGGACGCGAGGCAGGTGCTGGATTCGCAGCGGACGGTCCGACAGGTGCCGGCGGCCCGGCAAGTGGTGGGTCACGCTTTGGACCTGGTTCGCGGAACGAGGCCGCACGAGGCCGGTGCACCCGCGGTCGTTAAACGGATGGTCAGATGGGGCGTCGGGCCGCGAGCCGTCCAGTTCCTCGTCGCCGCCGCCAAGGCCCGGGCCATCCTCCACGGGCGGTACCACCTTTCCACTGACGATGTCCGCGCCGTTGCTCATCCCGTGCTGCGACATCGCATCGTCACCAACTTCTCCGCCGAAGCGGAAGGGTACACGACGGACCGGATCATCAACGAGGTTCTGGAAAAGACACCCCCGAACGAGTCTCCGCTGACCCAAGATGGCCGATTACAGAAAGTACTTGGATCCTGACGTCCTCGCGAAGATCTCCCGCCTGGAACTAAGGGCGAGGATGGTCGTCGAGGGGTTCATCTCGGGCATGCACAAGAGCCCCTACCAGGGTTACAGCGTGGAGTTCGCGTCCCACCGCGAGTACGTGCCCGGCGACGACATCCGTCATATCGACTGGCGACTCTTCGCGCGCGTGGACCGGCTCTACATCAAGCAGTATGAAGAGGAGACGAACCTACGCACCCACATCCTGCTGGACTGCTCGAGGTCGATGGCCTACCCCGAGCATGTCCGTGACGGGCGGATGAACAAGTTCGACTACGCCTGCACGCTGGCGGCGTCGCTCGTCTACCTACTCATGCACCAGGAGGACGCGTGCGGGCTAGTCCTGTTCGATCACGACGTCCGCGAGCAGATTCCCCCCACTTCCAGCACCGCACAACTGCAGACGATGATCGAGTTGATCGAACGGAACCCGCCCGACAGCACCACCGACCTGAAGATGCTCTTCTCGCGACTCGCCGAGCAACTCCAGCGGCGGGGGCTCGTCGTCGTCATCAGTGATCTGCTCACCGACGAGGGCGACGTGATCCAGGGCCTGCAGCAACTTCGATACACCCGCCACGACGTCATCGTGCTGCACGTGCTTGACCACGACGAGGTGACGTTTCCGTTCGAGGACAACACGATGTTCGAGGGGCTCGAAGCCCCGGCCGTCCAGTTGCTGACCGATCCGCAATCATTGCGAGCCAGCTACCTGGAAATCGTGCAGGGGTTCATCAGCCGCGTCCGGACAGCCTGCATGGATCACCGGATCGATTACCAACTGCTATCGACGCGTGATCCGCTGGATGCGGGATTGTCCGGCTTCCTGGCGGCGCGGATGCGTCAGAGGGCCAAGTAGATCGGGCGGAGAGGGTGAACTATGAATGATGAACGATGAATGATGAATGATGAATGATGAACGCTGAATGATGAATGATGAATGCGGAATCAGGGGAGCTGACCGCTGATCGGTTTGTTCCGCGAAGCCGCAAGCGGCGGGATGGAGACGCGAAATCGCAAGCGGCGAGAGGGAGACACGAAGCCGCAAGCGCTGGTGAGTGTGAGTGAAAGACAGCAGGAGCGGCAGCAGGTGACGGGTAAGATGATATGTGATGGTCCGGTTCTGGGAGCGATGGTCTCGCCGGTGTTGTTCTACGCCGGCGCGGGGGCAGCTTCTATACCGATACTGATCCACCTGCTCAGCAAGCGGCGATTCCGGCGGATTCGCTGGGCAGCGATCGATTTCCTGATCGAGGCGGACCGGCGCAACCGGCGGCGGGTCCGGCTCCAGGAGTTGACCCTCCTGGCCCTGCGGTGTCTGGCGATGCTGCTGGCGGGTGCCATGCTCGCGCGGCTCTTTGTCCGGCCGCAGGCGCTGGCGGCGGTGTTGGGCTCGCCCGCGGCGACCGAGCGGGTCATCGTGCTCGACGATTCATTCAGCATGGGCTTGTTGCACCGGGCGGTGGAAACCGACTCGCGCCACGGGACCGTTTTCGGCCGGGCTACCTCCGCCCTCGAACGCTTGGTGCACTGGCTTCGGGAGGAATCCCCCAACGACCCGCTGACGATCCTGCTCGCCTCGCGACCGGATCAGCCGCTTCGCACCGAAGTGAACGTCGGCCGGATGGATACCGACTCGCTCCGGGATGAGTTGGAAACCCTCGAGCCGTCCAACCGCGGCGGGAACATGCCGGAGGCACTGGCGGCGGTGCGACGGCTGCTCGATGCCCGCGAATCCAGCGTCAATGCCGCGGTCTATGTGGTGAGTGATTTCCAGCAGGCTGACTGGATCCGCGGCTCCAGGCAAGAGGGGAAAAGAGGTAAAGGGGGAGAGGGGGAGACGAGGAGAGGGAGAGACGAGGTGGGAGCGCCAGGAGAACAAGAAGGACAAGGAAGGGACTTCGCCTCTTCGCGTTCACGTGGGAACGGCAACCCCGCCGCGGTCCTCACGGGTTGGGCGGACGGCAACCGGACTTTGCGCGTGGTCCTGGTGGACGTCGGTATCGCTACAACCGGCAACATGTGCGTGACCGCGATTGAGTCCCGCCAATCACAGGTCGTTGCCGGCCTCAGCGCGTCGTTTGCGGCGAAGGTGACCAACTTCGGCGACGTCGAGTCGAAGCAGAGGTCCCTGGAGGTGTATGTAGGCGACGCGGCCCAGCCGCCGGTCACGGTACCGGCCGTCGCGCCGGGGCACACGATCGAGGTGCCGTTCGAGATCGTGTTCAGCCATGAGGGCTCCGAGGCGCTCACCGTCGAGTTGGCCTCCGACGCACTACCCGTTGATGACACCCGCGCGATGGCGGTTCCGGTCACGCGGGCCCTGCGCGTGCTCGTGGTCAACGGTGAGCCCGACGCGGACCCCTACCAGGACGAGGTCTTCCTGCTGGCGGTGGCGCTGCGACCCGAGGGTCCCCAGTTCAGCGGCAACCAGGTGAGCGTCGTTGACGAGGGCGAGTTCGAGGAGACGGAGCTGGCCGACTTCGACGTGGTGGTGCTGGCCAACGTATTTCGGGTGAGCGAGGAGACGGCCGCCCGACTGAAGGAGTACGTCTCGGCCGGCGGGGGCCTGGCGGTTTTCCTCGGCGACCAGGTGGATGCGGATCTGTACAACCGCATCCTTTACCGCAATGGCGAGGGGCTGTTGCCGGCCGGGCTTCGCGAGGTGGTGACAGTGCCGGCGGGCCAGCCAGGCGTGCCGCTGGGCAAACCCGACCTGACCCATCCAGTGATGCGCCGGTTCCGTGACGTGGAGGTAGCGTACTTCGGCGGTGTCGTGGTCCGGCAATACCTGACGTGCGCACCGGCGGGGGCAGAAGAGGCGTCCACGGCACCGGCTGGTGGGGCGGCAATAGCTCCCCGCGGCCGGGCAGATAGGGACCGGGATAGCCGTGGCCCGGCCCGGGTGCTCCTGCGTCTTGACGACCCGGATGCCAGTCCGTTGATCGCCGAGCGCTGCCTTGGCCGCGGCCGGGTGTGGCTCGTCACCACCAGCGTCGATAAGGAATGGAACAACCTGGCCGATCGGCCGGTGTTCGTGGTGCTGGCGATGGAGATGGTTCAGTACCTCGCGCGGCAAACCGGGCGCCAGGCAAAGCATTTGGCAGGCGAGCCCATTCAGTTCCCCCTCGATCCGGGTCGGCATCGGCCGGTGGTGACGCTGAAAACGCCCGCGTATCCGGACGAGCCGGCGACCCGCATCGATGCCCAGCCGGATCCCAGCACCGGCATCCCGATCGTTCACTGGACCCGGACCGACCGGCCCGGGATCTATCAGTTCGAGCTGATCGAAGCCACGGGAGGTGAGGTCGTCGAACGGGCGGCGGTCAACGTCGATCCCGAGGAGAGCGACCTGCGACGCGCCGACCGGGCCTCGCTGTTGGAATCCATGCCCGCACTCGCGGTCGAATACGTCAGCGGCGAAAGGCTCCTCAGCGGGCAACACGCGGAGTCCCGCCAGGAGCTGTCCTCGGCGCTGCTGATCGCCCTCGTGGTCGTGCTGATGAGCGAGCAATCGCTGGCATGGTGGTTCGGGTCGGCGCGGTGAATCAAGAGAGGAAGAGACCGCGGATGAACGCTGACGAACGCAGACGAGACAAGCGAAGGCGTGAGAGACTGCGTTTTGGCTGCGGCCCAGCGAATGCGGCTTACCAGGTAGCGTGAACCCGGGCGTTGATTATCGATGAGTAGTAGCTGGAACATGCTGGCCGTCGATACGATCGAGAAGCGGTTGGAGTTTGCGCGTGTGCCCCAGGGCTGGGCGGCGGTGGGCTCAATTCTGCTGGTGTCGGGTCTGCTGTACGCGGTCGTCTTCCTCTACCGCCACGAGCAGCGGGCCGGGGCGCCGGCCCGGGTGCGGACATTTCTGGCGGCGATGCGCTGTACGGTGATCCTGGCGTTGGCGGTTATCTGGCTGGAGCCGATCCTGGCAACCTACATCAATCGCAACATCGAGTCGGCCACGTTGTTGCTCCTGGACGGATCGGCCAGCATGAGTCTGCGCGATCTTTACCCGGATGGGGAGGATAGCAAGCGGGTTGAGAAGGTTTTGGCGGGGATCGACGGCGCGGATGCCACGACCGTGAGCCGGACCGAACTCGTGCGGGCGGTCCTTGGCGGAGAGGACGCGAAGGTACTCAAGCAACTCACGGCCCGCAACGCGCTGCAGATCTACCGGTTCGGGGACAAGGTGAGGGTCCTGGGGCGGTTTGTTGGCGACGGGGGGAAAAAGCAAGAGGGAGAGACAAAGAGACGGAGAGATCGAGAGACAGAGGGAAAGAAAAGAGGGGAAGAACAGGGGCAGGCGAGCAGTTCGGCGGGGTCTCAGCCGGCGGATGAAGGTTCACGGCAAGAGGATCGCTGCCCATCGGGTGGCGGGGAATTCGCTCTGGGCGAACTAGCGGAGGCCAATGCTCCCGCAACGGACATCGGCCGGGCGGTCCGGCAGGCAGTTGCAGGGCGGGCGGACAAACCGGTGGCGGCGGTGGTGGTGTTCTCCGACGGCCAATTCAACCAGGGTGAGCCGGCGGAGGTGGTCGCTCGATACGCCCGGGCCAAAAAGATCCCGATCCACGTAGTGGGTGTGGGGGATCCGTCGCCACCGCGAAACGTGGCGGTGTCGGCGGTCGAGGTCCCGCCCAACGTCTTCGTCAGGGACCCGTTCAAGGTCACCGCTTACCTGCGGGCCCAGGGGCTCAATGGCACGAGCCTGGCGGTTGAACTGCTGGAACGGATGCCGGACGCCGACGAGACGGCGGTGGTCGAGTCAAAGCAGGTCGCGGTGAGGGCTGATGGGCGCGTCGAGCCGGTGGTGTTCACTCACCAGCTCGGCAAGGCGGCCGAAACGCGATTGGTCGTTCGGGCAGCCCAACAGGAGGCGGAAACGATCACCGACGACAACGTAAAGGAAGTCAGCGTCAGGGCGCTGGAGAACAAGATGCAGGTGCTGCTGATCGCGGGGAGCCCGAGCTGGGAGTACCGGTACCTGGCCCGTCTCCTTCAGCGTGACGCCACGGTGAACCTTAGCTGCTGGCTTCAGTCGGCGGATGCCGAAGCGGTCCGCGACGGCAACAGCGTCATCGACCACTTCCCCCGCGAGCCGGAGGAACTCTACGCCTACGATTGTATCCTGCTGCTGGACCCGCAACCGGACGATTTCGATCCGGCCTGGGCCCAGCACGTCGAAGACCTGGTGGCCAACACCGGCAGCGGATTGCTGTACGTGGCGGGCAGGAAAAACGGGCCACGATTCGCCCACGACCCGGATACCCAGGCCCTGCTCGAGCTGCTGCCGGTGGTGATAGATGCCGGCCAGGCGGACCTGATCATCAACGAGTTGGGGCATTTCCAGCAGACGGCGTGGCCGCTGACGGTACCGGCCGCGGTCGCCAACCACCCGGTGCTGGCGATGTCGGATCAGGCGGGTGAGAACGCCCGGATCTGGGCCCGGCTCCCGGGGGTCTATTGGCACTATCCCGTCCGCCGCGAGAAGCCCGTCGCCGCGGCGCTGCTGCGGCACTCCAACCCGCGGATGCGCAATGCCTACGGGGGACACGTGCTGCTGGCGACTCAGTTCGTCGGCTCGGGGCGTGCGGGATTCCTCGGCTTCGAGACGACGTGGCGATGGCGGCGGTTTGGCGAGAAGTACTTCAACCGGTTCTGGATCCAACTGCTCCGCCACCTGGTAGAGGGCAAACTGCTGAGCGGACAGAAACGAGGCCTGCTCCAGGTGGAGCGTGACCGTTATGCGATCGGTGAGCCGGTGGAGATCGAGGCGCGGCTACTGGACAGCCGGCATCTGCCGCTGAAACAGGAGCGGGTCGAGGCGTCCATGCGTGTTGGTGGTCAGCGGGTCCGCCCGGTGGTGCTGGAGGCCCAGCCCAATCGCCCCGGCTGGTACCGCGGTCGGTTCGTGCCGACCCAGATCGGCACTTACGTGCTTCGGATCGACCTGCCCGGGACCGGTGGCACAGAGCCGGCGACGATCCGCGGCGAGGTCCACGTCGGTCGTCCCGATCTGGAATTCCGGCAAACCCAACTCGATCGCCGGACGCTCCGGACTCTCGCGTCGCAGTCGGCCGGCGGTGAGTATCTGGATATCGACGAAGTCGATCGGCTCGGGACGTTGATCCCGAGCCGGGCCGCCAGCCTGGTCCTGACCGGCCAACCCAGGCCACTGTGGGATCGCTGGTGGACGCTTCTTCTGCTCGTCTCGTTGCTTGGCATCGAGTGGGCGGTCAGAAAACGGGCCCGACTGCTGTAGCCGCGGAAGGATCGGATGCGTTCAATGATTGGCGAATCGACGCGACAACGGTTCGAACGCAGCACGCTTCGGCGGCTGCGTGCGCTTAAGCGCCGGCTGCGGTGGTATCTCGTGCTCGACGGGGCTGCGGTGGTGAGCGCGGCTCTGCTGGCGTCGGTGCTGGTCACGCTGGGGGCGGACTGGACGTTGCGGCTCGGGTGGGACATGCGGCTCACCCAACTGGCGACGCTGCTGATCGTGATCGCAGTCGTCGTCTGGCGGGTGATCGTTAGGCCACTAAGGGTCCCGATCTGCAACGAACACATGGCGCTTCTGGTCGAGCGCCGGTGCCCGGACCTGCAAAGCCGGCTGATCAGTGCGGTGGAGTTCTCCGATCCGCGGCTGGTCGGCCCTTTGCGCGCGGTTCGGCCCTGCCCGGCGATGATCGAGGCAGTCGTCCGTCAGGCGGAAGAGGAAGCGGCGCACCTGCGCTTCCGCGACACGTTGAACCACGGCCGGGCCCGCCGGCGAGGGGCCGCTACGATCGTGTGCCTGGGTGCCCTGGTCCTGCTGACCATGTCGGCTCCGGAAACGATGGGGCGGTGGTTCCGGCGGAACGTCCTGCTGGCGAACGCGGACTGGCCGCAGAGAAACCAGCTCACGGTGGAGGGTTTGACCGACGGGAAGATGGTCGTCCCGCGCGGGGACGACGCGACGATCTCGGCGGTGGTGGACGAGGGCTTCGAGCCGCCGCGACAGGCCTACCTTCGCTACGAGGGCGACAGCGGGCTGCGGGGGCGCGAACAGATGCCGGCGGTCCGGGCTGAGACCATCCGGTTCACCCACACGTTCGAGCGGATCGACGAGACGCTTCACTGCCAGATCACCGGCGGTGATGCGGTGACCGATTGGTTTACCATTGAGGTGGTGGATCGGCCGCGGCTCAGTGGGGTCCGCCTGGGTATCGTCCCGCCGCGGTATACGAATCTCGAACCTTATGAGCTTCGGGCGGGGCAGACGGTGGCTGAGGGCCTCAAGGGCAGCGGGATTCGCTTTCACATCACCACCAACAAGGCGGTGGCAAAGGCCAACCTGATCCGGCAAATCGGGGGCGAGAAGACGGACCTCGGGCCGGCGGAGCGGATCGGGGAGCAGGCGTTTGCCGGGTCCGATCGGCCGGGGGCGACGGCTACGTATCACTTCCTGTTGGCGGACGAGACGGGCCTGACCAACCTGAGCGAACGGGTGCCGCCGGTCCGGTTCACGGTCCGGCTGATGGCGGATACGCCCCCCAAGGTCAAGATGAAGATCAAGGGGCTCGGCGAGATGGTCACGCCCGAAGCCGTTTTGCCGATCGAGACGGACTTCTCCGACGTCTATGGCCTGGCATCGGCAGAATTGCTGTACGCGCCCTCCGGATCGGGGGCTGAGCCGGCCGCGATTACCGAGCCAATGCCGGGATTCGAGATCGGCACCAAGACCTTCGCCCGCACGCTCGACTGGTCGGTGGCAACCCATGGGCTTGCCGAGGGCGATCGCTTCAGCCTGCACGCCCAAGCCAGCGACTTCGATGACGTCTCGGGGCCGAACGTCGGCAAGTCGGCTACCGTCGTGCTGCGGGTGGTGAGCCGCGATGAGCTACTCGGCGAGCTTGATCGTCGCGAGCAGGAGTACCGCCAGGACTTCGAGCGCATCCTTCGCCAACAGGAGGAACTCTATTCGGACCTGCTCACGTGGAGCGGAGTCCTGGACTCCCAGGTCGATCCCCAGAAGCGCGGGCAGCAGTTCGCCCGGTTGGCCCGGCGACAGCGCGACCAGGCGGGGCGATTGACCACGCTGCGCATGCAGTTCGAGCAGGTGCTTTCCGAGTTGCGGGTGAACCAGTTGAGCAGTCCGGCCATCGAGCGGCGGCTGGGCGGCGGCGTGATCGAGCCGATCAACGCGCTGGCCCGGGCGGGTATGCCGGAGGCGGCCGAGAGGTTGGATGACTTGTCGCAGGGTGAAACACCGGAGCGGATCCAGGCGGCCCGGGACGCCCAGGACGCTCTCCTGGCCAGCATGAGGGCGATTCTGGACAGTATGCGAAAATGGGAAGGGTTCCAGGAAGCGGTCATCTTGCTGCGAGATGTGCTGAAAATGCAGAGGAAGCTGATCCGGGAGACCGAAAGACGGGTAGAATCAGAGATATTCGGCACGGAACCGGCTCGGGAACCGTCTAAAGAGTAGGACCGGGAAGGGCCAAACCGCTGATGCGCGCAGATAAGAAAAGCTGAGAACTCAGGATGTTTAGCCGCGACCCGAAGGGGAACTGGGGATTCAGGATGTTTAGCCGCGACCCGAAGGGGAGCTGGGGATTCAGGATGTTTAGCCGCGACCCGAAGGGGAGCGCGTTCACCAGGCGACGCCCCAAGTGGGAGCGCGAAGCCGCAAGCGGCTCAGCCGGGAACTTGCACGAAGAACAAGGTTTCACGCGCTGGCAATGCGGACGAACGGATACAGGCGGCGGACGGAGAAACGAGGGATGAGGACCGTGGCACGTTCATCGGCGTTTATCGGTGCCCATCGGCGGTTCAATCTTCCTGCTGCCATCCGCGCTGTGATCCTGGCGTCGGCAATGGTGCTTGCCCCGGCGGTGCGGGCGTGGGCGGCTGAGATCGCGGAGTCCGCTCCTGGTGGGTCGGCGGCGAAGGATCCACTGGCGACGAAGCAGGAGATTGTTCGCGACCGGATGACGCAGCTCGAGGACCGCATGTTCAGGCTTACGGAGAACCTGGCCCCTTCGCACCCGGAGCAGGCCGAGCGCCTCGCCGGCGCACTGCGGCGGGCACGAGAACTGCTGATTCGCCGGAACATGGACGAGACGATCGCCCTGCTCGACGAGGGCCACCTGACCGAGGCCGCCGATCGGGAACTGGTGATCGTCAAGGGCCTCGAACACCTGCTGAAGCTTCTGCTGGAAGACCCGGATAACACCAGGCAGCGCAAGAAAGAGATTGATCAGCTCAGGGAATTCCGCAACCAGGTCAGGGAACTGCTCGAAGCGGAGCGGGAACTTAAGGCGAGAGCCGACGCCGCCGGGCGAGGCGAGCGGTTGTCGGCGGCCGTCCAAGCGGCTATCGCCCGGCTCGAAGCCCTGATCGAGCGCGAGCGGGAGGAGATCGACAAGACCTCGGCTGCAACCCAAAGGAATGACAAGGCAGCGGTCCGCAATCTGGGCATCTCGCAGAAGCAGGTCCGCCTGGAGACCGAATCGCTCGCTGGGGAACTGAGCAGAACCGCCAGCCCACCGACGCCGAACCGCGAACCGCCGGACGGCAACGGCCAGGGCGAGCCAGAGCCGACCGAAGCGAAGGTCGAGGACGATATTCGCAAGGCCGGGGATGAGGTCAACGCCTCGGCCGGGCAGATGCGGGCGGCGGAAAACGAACTGGCCCAGGCCGACGCCGCCAACGCCCTGCCCATGCAGAAGAAGGCACGCGAGTCGTTGCAACGGGCCCTGAAGCAGTTGAAGCGGCAGCAAGATGCGCTCGGCAAGCTGCTCGACCACGCCAGCGCGGCCAGACAGCAGCGCGCACTCGAGCAACGCACCGGCCAACTCGCCAACCGGATGCAGGGCAAGTCGTCGGGCGGCGATTCGCCAGGCGGCAAACCGCAGAGCGGCAAGCCAGGCGACACTCAACCAGGTGGCGACAGGCAACCAGGCGGTGAATCGCAGCAACCGCCGGCACCGGGCACGCAGAACGTCCGGCAAGCCGGTGAGCACATGGGCCAGGCCGCCGACGATCTTGACCAGAACAGGCCTGCCGAGGCCAGCAAGGACGAAGAGAAGGCCGTTGACGAACTCGAAAACGCGCTCGACGAGTTGGAACGGACTCTCGACCAGTTACGGCAGGAGCAGCAGGAGGAGATCCTTCGCGGGCTGGAGGCGAGATTCCGCTCGATGCTGGCCCGGCAACTGGCCGTCAACGAGGGCACGGAAGAACTCGACCGGAAGGGCAAGGCATCCTGGACGCACAGCGACGAATTGACACTGGCCGGCTTAGCCCAGGACGAGCAGAGTCTGGCGGGCGAGGCCGGCCAAGCCCTGCACATCCTCAAGGAGGAGGGCACCACTATCGTGTTCCCGCGGATCGTCGAGCAGCTCCGGGGCGACATGGTTGAGGTGGTCGGCCGCCTGGGTGACGGACAGACCGGAGCCGAGACCCAACGCATCGAAGCGATTATCGTCGAGACGCTCGAGGAACTCATCGAAGCGGTCAAGCAACTCCGCGAGGAGCTCGAAGGGGGCGGCGGTGCCGGCGGCGGGGGCTCGAATCCGCCCCTGCTGCCCACCTCGGCGGAGCTGAAGCTGCTGCGCTCCTGCCAGGAGCGGGTGAATCGCCAAACGGTCGAGTCTTATGAGTCCCATCTCAAGACCGGCGAGTGGACGCCGGAGCTGCAGGGCCAACTGCAGCGGACCGCCGAGCGGCAACGGGAACTGGCAGAGATGGCACGGAAAATGAACGAGCGGGTCACCGGGCAGTAAGAGAACGATGAATGATGAATGGTGAACGATGAACGATGAATGATGAATGATGAATGATGAACGATGACAGCGCGAGAGGGCCGGCGCTAGACCGTTTAGCCGCGACCCGAAGGGAAGCGCGTTTTGGGAGATCGTGTCATGACGAGATACGCGCTGACATTCCTAACCATGATGTGCCTGGCGGGTTGGGCAGTTGCGAAACCGCCGCCCGCGGCGCCGGCGACGCAACCGGCGGTCGGCGAGCTTTGCCCGATCCTCTCGCTGCGGGCCAGACGTGAGGCGGCCCGGGCGCTCATCGACCGGTTCGTCGCGCATACCAGCGCGTCCGGCACGGTTGACGCGACGGCCAAGCGGGCCGTCGCCGACGCCTGGAAGAAACATCGCAACGATGCCGAACCTGAAGGGTTCCTGATCGCGGGCGTGGCCATTATCTGCGAACCGTTCAAAGTCGCCTTTGCCGCACTGGATGAGGAAGACTATGCCAGCACCGACAAGTCGCTGCGCTCACTGGTCGATGGGAAGGACCCGTATGTGTCGCTTCATGCGGCCGCTTTGCTGGCCAGGTCGCTGGTCGAACAGGATCAGCTCGAGGCGGCAGAAGAAGTGCTGACCCCGCTGGCGGGGAAGGAAAAGGAGCTCACGGACAAGAGTTTCCTGGAAACGGAGGTGGACTTCCTGCTCGGCTACTGCCAGTTGTCGAACCTTCATTACGACAAGGCCCTGGCCACGCTGGAGGCGTTCGAGCGGCAGCACCCGGGCGCCCCGGATCGGTTTCGGCTGCCCGCTCGCCAGATGCTGCAGGAGCTCCTTGTCCGTCAGCCCGAGCGCTTGGGCGCGGTGTCGGACCTGATGGCCTATGCGGGCCGGCGGTTGGGACACGGGTGTCCAGCCAGGCCGGTGCAACTCAAGCAGGAGCGGGCGGTCGAGCTGCTGGGCAAACTCATCAAGGAGGCCGAGGAGCAGGAGAAGCAGAGCAGGGGCTGCAAGCATTGCGGCGGCAAGGGTTGCAGGAAGTGTCAGGGTGGTCGTAGCGGGATTCCACGCGGGAACTGGGTGCCGGGCTCACCGGCGGACCGCTCAGTACTTCCTGGCGGCCCCGGTCGGATCGGGGACCTTCATCGCCCGCCGACCGCCCGGCCCGGGGAGGTGTGGGGCCAGATGCGGCCCGAAGAGCGGCAGCGAATCCTCCAGTCATTACGTAAGAATTTCCCCACCCGTTATCGGCAACTCATCGAACAGTACTACAAGCAACTGGCCAAGGAGCGGTGATCGGACCGTGCTCGGTTCCTGCGCGATACCCGTGCTGATCATGGCGTCGATGCCGATGGCGCCAGCGTCGGCGCCCGCGGCGCCTGCGTCGATGCCCGCGGCGCCGGGGCCGGTGCGCGTCCTCACGATCGAAGGCGAGTCGATCGACGCAGCATGGTCGGGTGTGGATGCCGCCGGCGCGATCCTGTTCGAGCGGAACGGCAGGACGATGCGACTGCCTCCCTCGAGACTGATGACGGTATCGTGGGTGGATGCCAGGCCGGTGGACGCGCCGACCACGCTGCCGGCTACAGTCTATCTCGCGGACGGCAGCCGGCTGCACGCCCGCGTTACCGGTGGTGACGCCAGGCACATCGAAATCAAGACCGCCCCGGTCGCCAGGCTGCAGATTCCGCTGGACCGCCTGGCGGCGATTCGATTCTCCCACCGCAGGCACGCCGCTGCCCGGGAGGCGTTCGACAGGGCCCTGGTCAGGCGGGATCCTTCGCAGGATGTACTGCTCGTGGTTCGCGAGGATCGCGTGGGCGTTCTGCGCGGTGTCACCGAATCCCTCTGTCCCGACGGCGGCGCGTTCAAGTGGCGCGGCCGGGGTGTGCCGATCGACCCGGAAAAGACTTACGGCTTGGTACTGGCGGCGGGTGTGCATCGCGAGCCGGTCCCGCGGGCTGTGTGCGAGCTACGCGACGGCTCGGCCTGGGGCGGTCGTATCACCGGGGGCAATGCGGGCGAAATCGAGTTGGAGCTGACCGTTGGCCGAACGATCAAGGTGCGGGTCGCCGAGTTGAGCGAAATCCGATTCCACAGTGACCGGGTCGTCTTTCTGAGCGACCTTCAGCCCGCCGCCTACGAGTTCGAGCCGTTCGCGACGACGCGCTGGCCTTACCGGCGGAACCGCTCGACAGCCAACCGCCCGATGCGCATCGGCAATCAGGTCTTCGATCGCGGCATCGGCATGCACTCGAAGGCGACGCTCACCTACGAGTTGCCGGATCGTTTCACCCATCTGGCGGCGGTGATCGGGATCGACGAGGCAGTTGGTCCGCTGGGCAATGCGGTGTTCCAGGTGATCGCGGACGGGGAGGAGGTCTTCGATAGCGGGCCGGTCACCGGTCGCGACGATGCCAGGGCGATTCTCGTGCCGATCGGCGGGGCCGAGAAGTTGCAGCTTGTCGTGGACTTCGGCGAGGACCTGGACATCGGCGACCAGGCTGACTGGGGCAACGCACGATTGATCAAGCCGCCGCCAGGAAAAGAGAATCTCAAACCACGGATGGACGCCGCTCGTGTCCCATGACCAACCGCACGCTTTCAAACCGCAAAGCTCCGTTTCACCTGGTCGCACTTGCCGTTCTGATTGCAGCCAGCGGCTCCTCAGCGGGCGAAGTCGGCGGCACCGACAGTGCGTTCGAGCGCGTCCGAGCCGACGAGCAGAAGCGGATCGACGTGATGGCCCGGGCGGCACGCTCGGTCGTGTGTATCTTCGACGAGTCTCGCGGCGGTGGCGGCGCGGGGGTGGTGATCACGCCGGACGGACTCGGGCTGACCAACTTCCACGTCCTGGCAGCCATGCTGAAGACGCGGCGTGGGCTCGGTGGGATGTCGGACGGCAAAGCCTACCCGCTCGAAGTGCTGGGCGTCGATCCGACCGGCGACGTGGCGATGTTCCGGCTCACGGGCCAGGACCGTTTCGAGGCGGCCCCGCTCGGCGACTCCGACCAGGTCCGCGCGGGCGACCGCGTGTTCGCGATGGGCAATCCCTTTGCGCTCGCTGAGGACTACACGCCCAGCGCCACGCAGGGAATTGCGAGCGGCGTCCACCGCTACCAGTTCGGCGCCGACCGGCGCAAGTTAGTCTACACCGACTGCATCCAGATCGACGCCTCGATCAACCCCGGCAACTCCGGCGGGCCGCTGTTCGACATGCGGGGGCGCGTGATCGGCATCAATGGCCGGGCTTCGTTCAAGGGCCGCGGCCGGGTCAACGTTGGGCTCGCCTACGCGATCTCGATCAACCAGATCAAACGGTTCATCCCCGGCATGCGGGCCGGCTTGCTGGTCGAGCATGGCTCACTCGGGGCCACGGCGATCGATGTGGGCTACGGCCGGGTCGTGTTCGATGAGATGCTCGAACCGTCGCCCGCCTCAGAGGCGGGCATCGAGGTCGGCGACCGGCTGGTCAGATTCGCGGGCCGACAGATCCACAGCTCCAACCAGTTCGCCAACATCCTCGGCGCCCTGCCCGCGGCCTGGCCGGTGGAGGTCGCGTTCGAGCGCGAGGGTCAGCTCATCTCCCGCACCGTTGAGCTGGAACGGTTACCGGTGAAACTGGACGCGCCCTTTAGTCGCGACGAATCAGTCACCAGTGCCGAGGGACAGCGGGCGGCGGCGGCACAACCGACAACCCGACCCCTTCCCGGGCCCAACGCCCTTGGCCCCGCTATCGCACAAGCGATCCGGCGGACGGTAAAAATCTACGGCGCGGGCATCGGAGGCGAGCGCGGCTACGGCACCGGCGTCATCGCCTCGCCCGACGGGCAGGTTGTCACCGTGCTGTCGCTCCTGCTGGAGGCGGCCAGCCTTCGGGTCGTCACGCACGACGGGCATGTCTACCGGGGCCGGGTCACCTGTCGCGACGAATACCGACAACTGGCGCTGGTCAAGATGGCGCGATTCCCGGAGAACGTCGATACGACCGCTACGGTTCACCAGCAGATGACGCCGATTGAGCTGGAGCCTTACCCGATGGGCGGTTCGGGGACCCTCCGCAGCGGCGACTGGATCCTGGCCGTGGGAAATCCCTTCAAGGTGGCAAACGGTGAGGAACCGCTCTCGGTGATGCAGGGCATTGTCTGCGGCCGAGGCCCCCTCGATGCCGTCCGTGAAACGCAACCGTTCCCCTACCGCGGTGAGGTGATCCTGCTCGATGCGATCACCAGCAACGTCGGCGCGCCGGGCGGGGCGGTGGTGGATCTCGACGGCCGATGGGTCGGGCTCATCGGCAAGGTCGTCAAGTCGCGCCTGACCAACACCTACCTGAACTACGCGTACCCGATCGAGGAGGTCAAGGCGTTCGTGCAGGACGCCCAATCCGGCCCGGGCACCACCACCAGCCGTGCGCCGGTCGCTGATGCCGCACCGGGCTATCATGGCATTCGGCTCTCGAAGATCGGCTACCGCAAGCTACTGCCCTTCGTCACGAGCGTGGCCAGGGGCTCACCCGCCAAAGCCGCCGGAGTGAGGCCGGACGATTTGATCGTCAGCGCCGACGGCGTAGCGATCCCGCGGGCCCGGGCCTTCACCGAGCTGTGCGAACGCCTGCGGGCCGGCGACACGTTGTCGCTGATCGTCAAGCGCGGCGAGCAGTTGGTCCCGATCCGCATAACGCTGACGGAAGTGCCGAAGTGATCTCTGGACTCGTCTGTGTCTGCGCAGCCGCCGGGCTTGCTCAAGTGGTTGGGGCATCCCGGCCCGCGGGCGATGCCGCCGCCCTCTACCGCGGGCAACAAGAGGTGTTCCGCCAGGCGATGGCCAGGGTCGCACCGACGGTCGTGACGATCGAAACCGTTGGGGGTACCCAGCCGCCGGCCGCCGCAATGCCCACCTCGAGACCGGCCGCCCGACCAGCACCCGGTCCCCGATCGATGAGCCCGACCGGTTCGCCATTCATCATCGCTGACGGTCCAACCACGGGACTCGTCTATTCGTCCGATGGGCTGATCCTCACCAGTGCGTTCAACTTCGTGCGCGACCCGCCGGTGATCACGGTGATTCTGTCGGACGGCCGGCGTTTCGTCGGCGAGCTGCTCGCCCGCGACGAGGTCCGCAAGCTGGCGATGCTGAAGATCAACGCCACGGGTCTGCCCACGCCCAGGTGGGTGACCGACCAGGCCGGGCTGCGGGTCGGGCAGTGGGCGCTGGCATTAGGCCGGGGTTTCGGGGCGGTTGTGGCCGACCCCAAGTCCGAGCGACCGGGCCGCGATCCTTCGATCAGCGTCGGGATTATCAGCGGGCTCAACCGCGCGAGCGGCCTGGCGATCCAGACCGACGCCCGGCTCTCGCCCGCGAACTTCGGCGGCCCGCTGATCGACACCCGGGGCCGAGTGCTGGGCCTCTGTGTACCCATGGGCATCGGAACCGGACAGATGGCCGGCGTCGAATGGTACGACTCAGGGGTGGGATTCGCGATTCCTCACCCCCAGATCCGCGAGTCCGCCGATGCCCTGGCCGTCGGGCACAGCGTGCGCCGCGGGCTCCTCGGCATTCGCGTGGACCTCAAAGTGAAAGACGAGGTCCGCGTCTCGGGCATCGCCGATCCCTCACCCGCCCGCCGGGCCGGCATGCGGGTCGGTGACGTTATCATCGCCATCGACGATCAGCCCGTACAAGCCTACCCCGACCTGAAGCGCGTCATGCGGGCCCGGCTCGCCGGCGAGTGGGTCAAGGTGCGCGTCAGGCGGGGCGACGATCAGGTCGAACTGCAACTCGTCCTCGCCGTCCCCGAAGATCTGGGCAGAGCGTCCGGCCAGCAAACCGCTCCCGACAACGAGAAACCCGGCGATACCGATCCCGCCCCCAAGACCCCGGCCGAGAAAACCAGACCTCGCCACAACTGACGACGCGATTCACCACGCAGGCACGGACAAGAAAAACGAACCCATAGAGGAAGGGGGACACGTCGCTCATCCCCGGTTGAGCAGAATGGAGATCGTGAACGTCCCCCCCATGGTGGACGCCGCCGAAATCGAGCCCCCAAGCAGCGCCACCAGCTTCCGGCAAAGCGACAAACCCAGACCGCAATGTTGACCGATCGCACCGCGGGCCACGTCGCCTCGCCAGAACCGATCGAATACTGAACCGGTCTGCTCTTGGGTTATAGCGCTGCCCGTATTGCTGACCCGCAACTGGATCCGACCGTCGTCCGAGAACAACGCGATACTGATCCGCCCCCCGGCGTCGGTGTACGTGACGGCGTTGTCGAGGATGTTGTGGAGCACGACCTCCAGCTTGCTGCGATCGGTGGTGAGACTGCACGCGCGAGCCAACTCCCAATCGATCTGTAGCCGGCGCTCGCGGGCCCGTCGGGCCAACGGCTCCCAGCATGCCTCGAGGAGTTCGCCCAGATCGACCTCCTCTCTTGCCACCTCCAACTGCTGAGCGTCCGCCCGGGCCAGTCCCAACAGGTTGTCCACCATCTGCTGCATCTGCTCGCAGATCGACAGGCATTCGGTCATGCCCTGGCGATAGGCGTCCGGTTCGCGCGGTTTCGCCAAGGCGACCTCCAGTTGGGACCGCAAGCCCGCCAGGGGCGTTCGCATTTCGTGGGCTACGTCCGCCGTGAACGTTTTCTCACGCCTGAAGGCGGCTTCCAGGCGGGCGAGCAGATCGTTGAGGCCCACGACGATCGGCATCAGCTCGCCGAGGGCTCCCGCGGGCTCGATCCGGGCCGCCAGATCGGACTCACCCACGTCGGCAATCTGAGCGGCCAGATGCGCCACCGGCCGCAGACCACGCCCCACCGACCACACCAGGACGGCCACAGAGGCGAGGATGGCCGTTGCACATACGCTGACGAGGAGCAGCCTCAACCGGGAGAGCGTTCTCTCGATCCCGGCGGTCTCGCGCCCGACCACGAGAGTGACTTCTTGCCCCCCCCGGCGGTGGCGAGTACCCCGATCCTCCTGTCGCGGCACGAATGTGATACCGGCGATGCGGCCCGGCCGACCGTCTGGCAGGTTGACCGATTGATACACCGGCGCGTCGATGGGCCCGCTGACGCGATCGAGGTCGCGCCCCCTGAGCGAGGCGGACCGGGCGAAGACCTGATCGTCAGCCAGCCAGAACTCATAGTACTCCGCATGATCCGAGGGCCGGAACTCGGGCAGGCTGTCCTCGTCGATCTCGAGTTCCAATTCGCTGTGCTCCTGCTCCATCAGGGCAGCCAGCGAGCGGGCTTTCGCACCGAGTGAGTCGTCAAACTCAGCCCAGAGCGACGCGTGCACCACTGCGTACAGGACCAGGCTGGAGGCTGACCAGACCAGCGCCGTTCCGATCGTCGTGCCTGACAGTAGCCGGGCCCGAAGCGTGCGCATCAGACGGATTCCCCCAACACGTAGCCCTGACCCCGGCGCGTGTGGATCAGGCGGGGCAGACCGGAGCCTTCGATCTTCTTGCGCAGATACCCGATGTACACGTCAACGACGTTGCTCTCCGCTGACGAGTGAAAGTCGTACAGGTGCTCCCAGACGTCGCTGCGGGAAACGACCTTCCCGGCGCGGAGGGCCAGGAACTCCAGCAGTGCGTACTCGCGTGCGGTCAGGTCGATTTGCTTCCCCGCCCGCCGCACAAGCCGGGCCGCGGTATCGACTTCCAGGTCGCCGACCCGAACCAGCGGGTCCTTGACATCGTACTTCCGGCGCACCAGAGCCCGGACCCGGGCTAGAAGCTCCTCGAAGGCGAAAGGCTTGACCAGATAGTCGTCCGCGCCAAGATTCAGACCCTCAACGCGATCGGCAACCGTATCCCTGGCGGTCAGAATCAGGATTGGGACGGGGTTGCCTGCCTGGCGCAAGCGGCTCAGGATCGTAAGCCCGTCGATCTGAGGCAGCATCAGGTCCAGGATGATGGCGTCGTACTCGTTCGACCGGGCGTACCAGAGCCCTTCGTCGCCGTCGGCGGAAGCGTCCACCGCGAAGCCGGCCTCCCGCAGGCCCTGCGAGACCGCCTTGCGCAAGGGTGCATAGTCCTCAATGATCAACACGCGCATCGCGGCAGTGCCCAAAAGAGCGGCAACCAGAGCCGCCTGCTCATCGGCCCCGGTTGCCGTCATTATAGCACACGCTGAAAACTGGCTATCCTGGTCAATCGTGGTCCTCGTCCTCGTCGTGGTCCTCGTCGTGGTCCTCGTCGTCGTCCTCGTCGTCGTCCCCGTCGTCGTTATCGTGGTGGGAGTGCTTTTTCCCCAAGACCTTTCCCGTCGGCGAGATAAGGACCTCGCGCTCCTTGCCGTCGATCTTGGCTTCGATCTCGTACAGGACGATCATCTTCTTCTCATATTCCAGTTTGGCGCCCGCGGGGAACTTCTCGGCCGCGGTGGCCTTCACCGCGGCAGGGACTTGGTTGGGGTCAACCTCTTCCTCCAACTCAACCAGTTCACCGCTGGCGGTGACCTTCGCCTCGTGCTCTCGCCCGTCGGCCTTCCACTGGGCCTCGTACAACACCACCCCGCGTTCCTTCTCTCGTTCCACCTCGGTAATGGTGGCGCCTCGGGCATGCTTCAACAGGGCCTCCCGGGCCTTGACCGGTACCTGATCCAATGGAATCTTCTCTTCATCGCCATCGTCGTCGTCCTCCTCCTCCACCTCCCTCTTGAGCAGGGCGCCGTCGGGAGCCACTTTGATCTCGATCTCTTTGCCGTCCGCGACCCATTCCGCCTCGTAGGCGGTCTTGCCGTTCTTGGTCTCCCGTTCGATCTCCTTAATGGTTGCGCCACCGGCCTCTTTGAGAATGGTCGCTTTGACGGCGGCCGGTACCTGGTCTATCGAGACCTTCTCCTCATCCTCGTCGCCGTTGGCCAAACCCGTGACTGCGACCCCGACCACCAGGGCCAAGCCCACCAGCGCCAACTGTACCCGTCGCTTCAACATGGCAGAGTTCCTTTCCGGGACATTCCTGATCCGGTCTTCAAGAGCCGCCGAATGTCCCACACTGGCGACTCCAATCAAGATCATAGGGATGGAACGTGAGAGGACGATGAGAAACGATGGTGTCACCCGCTTTTTTTGCGTGCGGATTCGGTCAATCCGGGCGCCCAGGCGAATCACTCGGCCAGTTTTTTCAGGAGGCCCGCGGCGGTGTGGACCATCATTTCGCCGCCGCCGGGTTGGATGCGGGAGTTGACCGTCTCATAGCTGCCTTCGGTAAAGGCCTTGCGGGTCGGGATGTAGCCGGGAGCGTCGTTGGCGAGTTCCATGACCAGCGTGGTCTTGAACGGTGAGGCCTTCTTGATGGCCAGCCCCAGGTCCACGAAGACCTCGCCGGGCATGGTCACGATGGCCACCTCCGGGCTGAGCCGGAAGACCTGGACCTCGATCGGCAGCGTCGGGCCCTTACGCAGTTGCAAGGCCATGATCTTGTAAGCCTCCACCTGCTTGAGGAACGGCAACTCGCGGGTGCCGATTTTGGCCATGTCTCGGGCGGCCTGGGCGACCTGCTCAGGCGTGTAGCGTTGCAGCGGGGCGGCCACGGTCGCGCTCCGCACCGCCAGTGAGGGGCGCTCGATCCGGCTCAGCCTCGCCAGCTCGTCCCGCACCGTCCCCGCCAGCATGGACCCGATCTCCTCAGCACTGCGTCTGCCCTTGACGCTCACGTCAATGTGATTGATGTCGCCGCACGTGCCGATGCCGAAGAGCGAGACGAGATCGCCGCCCAGTGCCTCGCGCAGCGACTTCTCAAGATAGTACGGATAGTCGGCCGAGTACGCGGTGCCGCCGGTCGTATCCAGATGCAGGGCAAAGACGGTCAGCAAGGCCAGCCCCCGGTCGCTCTCAACGTCGCGCAACAGGACCATGCCGACCTCGGGATCGATCGGTCCCGCGGGCCGAACGACATCCGGGTTCTGCTGGCCCGGATTGAACCGCACGCTCCTGTCCTTCATGTGGAACCGGCGGTTGAACGACAACCGCGTCTCGCGGGCAACTCCTGCATCGAGATGTACGGGTCTGGCCGCAGCCCGGGCCCGGGTGATGACCTGGACCAGCTTCTCGGCCAGAATGGCGGGGTAGTCGACCGTCTCGTGCGGGTCGTGCCCATGCCGGGCAACCGCCCGATCGTGCAGGTGGTTCCGCAGGGCCCCGAAGTAGAGCGGCCCGGTGTGGGCGTGCGTGGCCGCGATCACGATGTTGGCAACCGGGATGCCCGTCTCCCGGCTGGCCCGTTGCCGGGCCCGGCTCGAGACCCCGGGACAAAGACCGATCAGGTCGCACACTACCAGCGCCGCCCGCTCATCGCCCTGGGCAAAGACGATCGCCCTGGCCTGAAGCGGGTCGTGCGTGCCGGTGTTGATCCGCTCGTGGAAATAGCCGCTCATCCGGTAGCCCTGCGGTGGCGTGATGTCGACGACCGCCACCCCAGCCGTCAGTGGGGCCGCCCCGGTGGTTCCTTCGACTGCGTCGGCGGCCGGTTCGGCAGCAGGGGTTGGCGGCAGACCGGTCAGCACCGGTACCAGCATCGACAGAACGATCCCAATTCCATATCTCACGAGAGTTGGCCCTGTATTCCGGAGACCCTTGTTAATCCTCTGCACGATTCGCCCGTCCTCACAATACGCGCTGGTGCCGTTAGGGGCAACTTGCCGGCAGTGAGTCTCGGCTCGGGGTCCATGACATTTTGGGCGGCTCGTCGGAAAGCGCCGCCCGCCAAGTGTTTCCGAACCGCGACCGT
>CAZOIA010000032.1:0-13134 GCA_964579675.1 uncultured Planctomycetales bacterium
ACGACGAACGACTATCTGAGGACCTTTCGCCGCATCCTGGGATTCTGCCGTGACTACGGCAGACTGGAGGTTCCCCCCTGCGACGACCTGTTGTGCAACTTCACAGAGAAGGAGGTTCTCGCCCTTTCCAAGGAGGCTGGGCGCGGTATGGGAGCCGGAGGATTCGGAAAGGCGGAGATGATCGCCATGCCTGCTGAGACGATGCGCGCGTGGCTTGATGTGGCCAAGAAGGATCCGTTCGTTCATGCCCTGACCATGTGCAGCCTGAACCTGGCCGCCGGAGCTGCAGACCTCTCCGATCTCGTGTTCGATGACACAACGTTAGCCAATCCACTGCCGTGCGTTGATATGAAACGAAAGCTTTTCATTACGAGGCGACACAAGACAGGCGTCGTTCGTTGGACGTGCCTCACGAAGGAGGGTGACTTCGCAATCCCTATGATGAAGCGGACGCACCGCGCCCTGAAGGAATGGTTGGGACATCGCGAGAGGCTCATCGCAGAACTCACAGAGCGCCGTGGCCTGGCGGAACGCGTTGAGAGGGCTGCTAAGGCGCGCCAGTTGAAGGACAAAAGGGCTAACAACGCTCAAATCGCCGAGGAGCTTGGGGTTTCAGTGAAGTACGTGTCCGAAATCCTCAGACAGCCGGCAGACCGGCGGGAGTTGTCACGCTCACTGGCAGAAAGAGGCTACAGTCTTCGCGACATCGCGGAGATCACCGGCTTCAGCAAAGGCAGCGTATCCGCGTATATCCGGGACATCACGGCCAGCCGCCCGCGTATGCCGCGAAGCAACCGATATGCAATCATCAGCCCCGATCGCAATCGAGTGTTTTTCGTCCCGGATACTGGCAGGCCTTTGGTCAACAGCAGTACGCGCAATGATTACGTCCGCAGCGTCTTCAATCGCACTTGTGCGGAAGCGGGTATTATCCGCGAAGCGGATGTTCTTGCCGGCCGAGTACCGCCTCCGGCACCAGGCACGTTCGTGCTGCCCAAAAGGAACGGGCATTATGTCTTCCGTCGTACGGCCGCTACGGTGGCAGGAATGCTGGGTGGGGTGCCGGAGAGGGAACTGCAGAACTTTCTTGGGCACAGGAGCCCGGAGGAAACGCGCAAGTATGTGCGAAATCCGCCTCCAGACTATAGGGGGGACCGCGTGTCGCATGATTATCGGCTTGAGTTGCACGAGCGCCGAGATCCCGTTGCAGTGATTGAGGAGTTCCTCGATACGTGTTGGTCGATCCGTATCAGAGGTACTCCTCAAAGGCCTTGAACAACTCTTCCGCAGCGTCCATATCGCTGCACTGTTGTGAGGTCAATTCGCGTGCGTTTTTCCGTCGGGTATGTTTCCCCGCCTGAGAGGTCACCCGCTCGTTCTCGGGAACCGTGAGACGGGAGCGTATCGCCCTCACAATATCCTGGCGCATTACGATCTTCGATTTGTGACTAAACAAAGCCTCAGGTAGCTCACCGCGCTCCCGCAGTTCCTTGACTTGTGCCGCGGGAATGCTCCAGTAGTAGGGTATATCCGCAACGTCAAAGGCCTGCTTGTTCCTCCCTTCCTCGCACAGATCATGCGAGGCAGATTTCGGTCTCTTGACTCTGCGGGCAGCATGCCGGGCCTTCATCTCGGCGATGTCCCGGCGCGCTTCAAGAAGCTCTTCGCGCATCGCAGCCAGCTCCCGGCGCATCTCGGCGAGCAGCCTCAGCATGATGCGCTCCGTAGCAACAATCGGCTGCTCCGCCGTGTGCGTGACGGCGAGCGATGTCTCGTCAGCTCGGATTGGTCGCTCCGCAGAGTGCATCACATACCTGCTTGGCCAGCTTCAAGTTGATCGCTCTGGCCAGCTCGGGAGGCGCTCGCGATACACGATGGTGCGCTTCCCCCCGAGTTGAAAAGCCCTGCGAGATACAGGGTCCACGTGGGCCAGTTCAACACCTTGCCCATTCCTGTAGGCTGTCGCTGTCACAAGACAGCAGGGATCCTTCAGCTGATCTCCACCGAGATGTGCGGAAGATTAGCCCCCTGAGTTTCAGCAGGCACGGTGCGTTTCCGCCGGGAATACCCATGGATGCTGAAACCCTCATCGTGTCCCGTCCGCTTCATCTACTGGAGGCCAGCGGGGCCTCGGGCCAACGGCAGGGAAGGGTCGTGGAGTTGAAGATGGGCTTTCGGTTCAACGGGACGGATCAAGAGCTTCTGACGTCGATCGCGGAGCATCGACTGCTGAGCGTGTCTCAGCTGGCCATTCTGCATCAGAGAAATGCAGACGGCCTCCGGCGACGCTTGAGACTTCTCAGAGAGCACGGTCTGGTTGCGTTTGCCGGTCGGGGCTTCGGGGGCGGCCAGGGGCGACCGGAGAACCTCGTGTCGTTGACCGAATCCAGCGTGGACTGGCTGAAAGCCAAGGGTGTGATCCCGGCGAAAGTGTCCTGCGATCGGGCTACGGCGGAAAAAATCAACTGCCTTGAGCATGAACTCCTGGTCAACGACTTTCGGGTTCAGCTGGCCCAGATGCAGCGGGTCGTGTTGGCGATCAAGACTTCTTTCTTTTCACCGAAGTCACCACTGTTACCGCGGGTATCACGCGACAAGCCACTGGTCCGCGAGAGGATCCGGGCCGACAGGGGACCAGACGCTTGCATCGAGTTCGTACCGGACGGCGTCTTCGGCATGACGCACGAGGAGGTTCGCAAAACGTTGCTGTTTTTCCTGGAGGTCGATATGGGAACGGAGCCGCTCACCAGGAGGCGAGGCTCTGCCGAAAACGTGCGACAGAAGATCCTCAACTACCAGGATTACTTCCAGAGCGGGCGATACAAACGCTACGAGAAAATCCTGACATGCCAACTCCGAGGGTTTCGACTTCTGATCCTGGCCGACCATCCAACCCACCTGGCGACATTGTGCCGATTGGTGCGGGAGATGCCGCCCTCGGATTTCATCTGGCTGACGGATCGTGAACGTATGATGTCGGCGGGTATTGGGGCTCCCATCTGGGCGCGTGGCGGCAAAGACACTGAGCCATTTGAGTCCATCCTCGGCTCGAAGATGCCGGAACCTTGCCCGACGCCGGACGATCTGACCTGACATTGCAGGTATGCGTATTCGTGCTGAATTGACCGCAACGCACGCTCTTCCCCCATCTCAACAGCCGCGACGTCTACCCGCACTTGCTATAGCCGCACGTGCAGACCCAGCAGCCGGACTCTCTGTGGAGGCTCTGGGCGCAGGCAGGGCAAACCCTGTGGGCAGGTGACGGGTCTTCGCCGAGGCCTGCGGGCCCGTCGAGCGCTTCTTCCATCGCCCTTGCGATTGCGTCCGGACAGGACCGCACGTTTACACGCTCTCCGTTCTTCCGAGCCGTTGCCGCCGAGAGACACCGTATGCCACGGAGTTGTTGGATGAGTTCCTTGGGGGCAACTCCCGATCGTAGTGCTACCGAAACCGCCCTGCACGTGGCTTCGGTCTGTGACGGGCAGCCGCCGGCCTTGCCGAGATTGGCAAAGACTTCACACAGCCCCTCCTCGTCACGATTGACCGTCACAAACAACGTCCCACACCCCATTCGAAACTTGGTCGTCTTACCAGCCGTTACCCGGCGTCGAAACCTGGGCGAGGTGTCGGTCGTCGCGTTTGTTTCTTGTCCCTTCCGGGTACCAGAGAGTGTCTGGCCCGTCCGGGAGCCGTCCCGGTAAACGGTAATCCCTTTGCATCTGAGCTTGAAAGCCAGGCGGAAAACCTTATCGACGTCGGCAACGGTGGCTTCTGTAGGCATATTGACGGTCTTGGATACCGCGCTGTCGATGTTGTCCTGGAAAACTGCCTGCATTCGCACGTGCCAACTGGGGGCAATCTCGTGGGCGGTGACGAGCGCCTCAGCCAGGCGCCGGGGGATGTCCGGGATCTCGCTGGCCGCGGCACCCTCAAGCAGGGCCTTGCGGACGGAGTCGTTCATCCAACCGTCACGCCGGCCTATCTGCTCGAGAAGCGGGTGCACCTGGACGAACTCCTGGCCGTCGAGGGCGCGGCGTCGATATGCGAGACGGTAGATGGGCTCGATGCCGCTGCTGCAGCCGGCAATCACACTGATACTGCCGGTGGGTGCGATGGTCGTGCAGGAGGCATTTCGCATCGGGCAGTTGTACCTGGTGTCCCAGACGCTTCCGGCCCAGTTCGGAAAAGCCCCTCGCTCCAACGCGAGTTCCTGGCTGGCGTCGTGGGACTGCTGTTGAATGAAACGGCTCGTCCGGGACGCGAAATCCACCGCCTCACGGCTGTCGTAGCGGATGCCCAGGCGGACCAGAGCGTCGGCGAACCCCATGATGCCGAGGCCGATCTTTCGGTTTCCGATCGACCGGGATCGTATCTTTTCGGTCGGGTAGTGGGTCGAATCCACGACATTGTCGAGGAAGCGCAAGGCCAGTTTCACCGTTTCGCCCAATTCGAGCCATCTTACATTCTTGCCATCCGAAGCGATGAACCTGGACAGATTGATGGACCCCAGGTTACAGCATTCGTAAGGCAGTAGGGGCTGCTCACCACAGGGGTTGGTGGCTTTTATGCGTCCCAGCTGCGGCGTGGGGTTGTCCTCGTTGACGCGATCGATGAAGCAGATGCCCGGTTCACCGGTCCCCCACGCACATGCAATGATCTTTTCCCACATCTCCCCCACTGTGTAGCAGGGCACGTCCGCGCCGTCGGCGGAGGGTAGGTCCTGGATGGTGTACGACTGGACATCAACACTCCTGGGAATGACATGTCTCTCATCCGTTCGGGGATTGATGACGACATGTGGGCGATTGGGATGCGTCCGGAGCATTTCCATCCAGATGTTCCCCAGCTTCACAGAGAGATTGAAGTTGTCGAACGCGCCGGTGCGATCCTTGGCGGTGATGAATTTCAGTATGTCTGGGTGTTCCACAGACATCATGCCCATGTTGGCGCCCCGGCGGTGGGCTCCCTGCTGAATCGCCTGGGTGGTTTCGGCAAACACGCGCATGAAGCTGATGGGCCCGGACGTTCTCCCGCCGCTGGAGCTCACCACGTCGCCGGTTGGACGCAGTTCATCGAACGCAAAGCCCGTTCCGCCCCCGGATCTCTGGATGAATGCGGTTTGAGTGATCGAATCGAAGATGCCCTCGATGCAATCCGTAACCGGAAGTACGAAGCATGCGACACACATCCCATCCTCGCGGCCCGCGTTCATCAACGTTGGGCTGTTGGGCAGGAATAGTCGCCGGTGCATCAGTCGAAAGAATCTGCGGGCCACATCCTGGACTTCGGCTAGCGTGGCCCCGTAGTTCGCTTCCGGGGCGGCAATCGCCTTGGCCACACGCAAGAACATCTGCCGGGGTGTTTCGACTACCTGGCCGCTGGCGTCCTTGAGAAGGTATCGCTGGTGCAGTAACTGCCTGCGAAGGCTTTGGCTTCGATTACGGGCCTGACGGCGGTTTGAAACGGGCGCTGACATCTGGAGTTCCTTTCACCATTAAGCTGACCCTGATTCGCAATTAGACTGCGGCGACGGGTTGTTTTTCTCGCTTGGCGTCGAGTTGAGCCGAGGATGTGCCTTCAGGGGGCAGTTGGGATTGCAGTACGGCGCGACGGCGGGCTCTTCACAACCACAACCGCGATAGGGCTTGGAGTATGCCCCTGTCGTCTGGTCGATGATTTCCCCTTTGGAAATGATCTGCCTGCCGTCGGTGGGCCGGTTCTTGGCTGCCCACACGGTGAGAGCGGCAATGGCGATATCGCGGGGGATACCGGCCTTCTTGAGATGCAGGGCCAGCCGGAAACAAGCCACCCGCTGGTTTTCGACGACGCCTTCGGCCAGCATACGCTGCGCACACGGCGGCAAGCCAAATGTTCCCTGGACGACCGCAGGCTGAAGCGACGGACTGGACACCGGCGTGCAAGCCGTCGGTGTTGCGAGGCCGTTGATTTCGATGATCTCATCGAGTTCACGTTCGGAGACGCGCTGTACTGATTCCAGGACGGCCCATTGGTCCGGATGAGGTTTCAGGCCGTTGCCGGGATCGACGAATACGGTGCGGCCTCGAGCAACGAGGCTGCCGTAAAGAGGGGCGTTGATGAAGTTGCCGTAGCACGTGCTGCCGGCCAGCTTGTCCTGCTTGGGGAATACCTCCGCCGTCGGCGTACCGATGTCATCAAGGATCAGCTTGACGACGGCCCTCGCCTTGGCGGCGGAGACATCCGGCAGTTCCGTGAAGATCCAGGCATGCCAACCCTTGCGTTTCGAGCGTTCGAGATAGGCCCTGATGCCATAGTGATTCGCCTGGCGGATGAACTCCAACGGCGGTTCAGTGTCTTCCTCGTCGAAGTCGGCCGCCACGGCACGTGTCCGGTCGCCGACGAGAAGGTAGACGCCGTAGGGTTGGTGTCCCTGGAGGTGGCGCAAGATGACGCGGTCCGTAACCGTTTGCTTCACCTGGCAAACCCGCCCGGATTTAGGGTCGTAGGTGCCGTAGACGTCCCGAAGGCCGGTGAAGCAGTCGCGGAAAAGCTTCAGCTTCTGGTCGGTCGTTCTTGATCGTGCCGAATCGATCACCGCATGGCTCCATCGGAAGGCCGGCATGACCGGCATCCATAGGCGCATGCGGAAGATTCGCGGTGTTGGTTTCAGTCAGACGGATTCATCAGACGGGGGCGGTGAACCGAGGGAACTCAATCCGGCCGGGCCAGATAGAGAGGAAGAAGATCCGGGATGTAATCGGCGAACTGCGCCGGCGGGCAGTCCTGCAATCGGTCCGGCAGCCAGGGTCGGCAGCGATCGAGCAGGAGCGACGCCACCGCCCACTTCATCCCCCAGTCGGCGGGATCAATGTGGCGGGCGGTCGCCCAGCGTACATACATCTGCCGCTGCCGGGCCCTCACCAATTCGGCCACCTTGAGCAGAACCGTCTCCAGACCCGGGTGGGAAGGATCGGCGGTATCCAGGAGCGCTTCATCGTAGCCGCTGGAGAATGCGCCCTGATAACCCTGCTCCAGCAGCGCGACTGCCTCATCCCGTGCCTGGGAGAGTGAGAGCTGGCGGCCGCGCGGGAATGCCTGCGCATACAGGTGCCTCAAGAACCGTGCCACAGTATCGAGAAAGTGACGATGAGACAGAGCCTCGCCCTCGGAGTAATCGAACTCCATAGCCGCTCTATCGATGGGCTCGTCGATTTGACGCGCCGTGTACGCCGGGTCCAGCATCTCTGCCAGTTGATCCAGAATCTCAGCTGCACGGCGGAACAGGGCATCAGTAGGTGTCATATTCGAAAACCTCCGGATCGGACGGTTTCGTGCGGCGCCTGGGATTGGCTTCTCCCGTTCCCGTAGCAGCCTGTGGGCCACAGCCCGAGCCAGTTGCAGTGAAACCTGACGAGGTTGCCTCCCATCGGTGCCGGCGAGCCCGGATGGCCCGGCGGACCTCGTCGATTGGTTTGTAGTACAGCTCGCGGGAACGGGCAATGATCCGGTCCCGGCAGTGGTGCTCCGGGATGTCCAGGGGCAGGTTTGTCCTGACGCGCACAATGTGGTTGCCGATCCTCGCAATGGCCTGGCCGACCTCCAGCGTGCTCAGGTCATCCAGATCGACCTTACCCTGAAGATCTTTTTTGAGATGCTGGGCATCCTTGCGGTCCACCTTGAAGATGATCGTGGAGCCGACGCCCGATAGCGCGTCGGTCTTGCGGGTATTGAACTGACTCATGTACTGATGGGCCAGAGTGAGCGAGACGCCGTACTTGCGGGTTTCGGCGATGAGATCCTCCATTGCGTCCGTCAAGAATCGATGTGCTTCGTCACAGCAGATATGGTAGGGCCGGTGGTTGTCGTCAGGACCACTGCCACGCCCCAAGGCCGTCAGATGCAAGAGGGAAAGAACAAAACACCCGAGAACGTCCCGCACTTCCGAGCCCACGTTGGAGAGATCCACCAGCAGGATCTTGCCCGAATCCATGACGTCACGGAAGCTGAAGGACGAGTGGCCCTGAGATAGCATTGGACCCACAGTGTCCGATGTCAGCAGCTTGCTGAGCTTGTGTTGGGGTGGCGTTAAGTCAGCTCGCTGGTAGCCATGGAAGTCGTCTCGCCAGAACTGGCTGGACACCTCATTGTCGATGAGCTCGCGCAGTTGATCGCGAAGCTCGCGGCTTTCTTCGGACTTCTTGCGGAGCAGGTCGGATGCATCGAGAAGGCTGCCCTCAGGCAGGTGCAGAACGGCGAGGAAGGCGTGCTTGAGCAAGTGTTCGAGACGGTCACCCCAGCCGGTGATGAAGCTCTTGAATGCGCCAACCATGTCGTCGGCGATCCGGCTGCGGCTCATGACGGCGCCGCAACGGAACGGGTTCCAGATTGGAATCCAATGAGGATCCCCGGGGTCAATGTAGATCACGCGATCAGCGAATTCCTCGGGAATGAGGTAGAGGAGTCTTTGCACGAGCCGTCCGTGCGGATCCAGCACTGCCACGCCGTGGTTACGTCGAATATCATAGAGAACCTTATGTTCCAGCAACGTGGATTTGCCGGTACCGGTGCCGCCGATGGCATGCGTGTGCTTCGTGCCGTACACATCGGGGATGCAGACTGGCTGCTCGGTACCGGCGTAGGAGCAGACGCCGATGGGCGCCCCGGTGGCAAGTTTCTCCGTGGATGGCAAGGTTTCAAGGGGCGGCAGGATAGCTTCGAGATGCTCTAAGACCTTCGGCGGCGGGATATGGACAAGACTGGTCAGCTCCTCGGAATTGACCAGAAAGCCCGGACGGTAGGTCAGACCTGCGGCGAACATCTCCCCGATGGCCTCGGGGGAGAATTGCGAACGATAGCAGTCGGCGGTGATGCGGTTGAGCGGCCGGCCGCCATGCTGGATGACGCTGGCAATGACGGCCAGAGACCGAAGCAGCGGACCCGTTTGGTCCTGGCCGTCGATGACGCCGATCCTCAGTGCCGCGGCGAAGAAGGGCTTGTCGTTGTGCGACTTGACTTCGACGTCCATAGCCATCTGACGCAGGTCGCCCGACGGCGCTTGCTGGGCATAACGCTCCATACCGGTCAGGCCACTGATCAGCTTGATTTTGTATTCCAGGTCCAACAGGGCCTGCACGTTCTCGTGCCAGTTGTGCCGAAACGATACGGGCGCGAACACAACCTGATAAAGACCGATCGTGGGAGGGACGATCTCAGCAAGAGATGCAAGGAGAGGCGAATAGGGTGACCTCTTGAGCTCTTCCGGTCGCGTCAACAGATGCGAATACGGCGGCGGCGGATAGTAATCCCAGAAGACGGCGTCCGCCCAGCTCGCCGCCGGGATGGACCGGATCAGGTCGTTCTCTCCCATTTCCGACAAATAGCACTTCTCGAACTGGCCGAGAAACGCGGCCCGAACAACTGGAAGATCCTCTTTGTAGCAGAGGATCTGCATCACGATGCGCTTCTGGTTGCCCAGGATTTCCAGGGCAAGCCGGTGATGAATGCAAGAGAGGTTCTTCAGGAAGAGCTCGGATCGATTCCAGTCGCACTTCTGCTCGGGCGAGATCCAGACCCATAGCCTCGTCAGCTCGTCGTTATCAACCGGCGTATAGGGTTCCCACGAGACGGAACAATGCTCGAAACCTGCGTCTCGCACGCCTACGATCGGCTGGTAGACCGGTTCCAACCGGACGGGCTGGAGGACGAGATCGCCCTGGCAGCCCTTCGTTTCTTCCCGGTCCACGATTGCCCTGGCCTTAGCCGCCAGCACGTGCGGGTACGCACGGGCCAGAAGTGCCTGTTCAATTGATGGCATGACCGTCTCCTGCCGAATCGCCACCCCATTGGGCGCTGCGGCAGGATCACGGCCCCTGTTTCACCAAATCTCAGGTTCGGCCGATCTGGCGGAGTCGTTGGATTATCCGGGGATGCTCGCGGAGAACTTTGGGGAAGTCGGCCCGGATACGGCCGGCGCCACCCTCCGTCAGCTCGGACGGCAGAAGATGTCCGTAGCGTCTCAGGTACTCGTCCGGGGCGGCGAGTTTCTCCTCCGTCGAAAGTTCGTTCCAGTAGTGGCCGACCCTTGCCCCCAGCTCGTTCTCGGCATACTGGCCCACCACAGCCTGAGCGACTCTCTTGAGAACGGCATACAGACCGCCCTCGGCCCCCGTGCGGGCCATCTCAAACGCCGCCTTGTCTCCGCGCGGGCCGAACGCCTGCGTCAGGAGATGAACGCAACGGCCCCGGTAGAACTCCTCTGCCCCCCTCACCTCTTCACGCAACCGCAGGATCCTCGCATCCAGGTGTTGGTGAAAGCGAGCCAGACATCTGAAGAACTCGTCCCAATCTGTGATTTGGCTGCCCGGGGAAGGGAAGGTGTTGATCGCCTCGTCGGCGCGCCGGGCGACCTCGTTCAGCGTTCGATCCGGATCCAGGCTGTCCAGGAGTTGCTCGAGCCTGCTGGCCATAACGAAACTCTCCTACAACCGCCGGAAGATCGACGACGTTCGCTGCAAGGACGTCACGTACGAGTGGATCAGCTCCTGGAAGTTCTGGGCGTATCGCTCCGGCTGATTGGCCTGAATGGAGGACGCCAGGTTCGCGCCGCACTTGGCGATGAACTGGCGGATGATCTCGACCTTGTCCTCCCAGGAGTTTGGCGCGACGTGCCGATCGAACATCTCGCGAATGTACCTTTCCACCGATTCTGCTTTCAGTGCCTCGGCAATCAGGTCGAGCTGAACGCGGAGGCCCCCGTTGGTGCCGTCGCGCGCGTCGTTGAATGCGGCGACGATATCTCCACTACGGCGGCGGTATTCCCGCTCCAAAACCTCCTTGGCCCGCCCGGCCGCCTCGGAGGCGGGCAGGGCGCCGCCCCTCGAAACGCATTGCGTGAAGTGGTGATTGTAGTAATCCGCGATGAGGTCGCTGTATTCTTCGAAGCTGCTGGCGGTATTGCTTCTCAGCGGATAACGCATTCGTGCCTCATCGTGCGGCAGGCCGACCTGCTGCGCGATCTGGCGCTCGTCCAAGGCTCCCAACAAACTGTCGATGGCTGGCATATCGAATCATCCTTTCCTACAGAGAACGAAGCAGTTGTTTCACCCGATCCAGGGATTGTACATAGGTTACAAGAATAGTCTCATAGTGACGAGCGAAACGCTCAGGGGGCTCGTCGCGGATCTCAGGCGGCAGGTGCGGCCCCAGCCTTTCCAGAAAGGCCTCCATGAAGGCCGCCCGGCCAGCCCAATCCAGCGGATCGACGGCCTCCTTGACGACGCGCCTGACGTGATTGACTTGCATTTCCGTCTTGAACTGCTCGGTCATCACGTCCAGCACGAACCGCATGCCCCCATGGATGCCGTCGCGGGCCTCGGCCCAGGCGGCATTCGCCCCGCCCTTGTCGGCGAAGGCCTGCTCCAGCAGGGCAAGACTCTCCGAACGAATTGTCTGCTCCTGCCCGGAGGCCCGAACCGAGCCCGTGTGCCTGAGCAGCGCAAGATAGAAGGCCGCAATCGCGTCCCGGAAGACCTCGTAATCCTCGATGATCACGCCGTCCATCACGTAGGTGGCTCGCGCCGAGTCGATGGGCTGGCCGATCTTCTTCGCCAGCGTTTCGGTGCTGATCTCGGCCAGGACAGCCGAAACGGTCTCCTTCATCGTTGATGGCGCGGGCTTGGGAATAGATAGCTCTTCCCGTGGTGGCCCGGCCACCCTGCCCGACGCCCCATCCAGGAGGTACTGGATATCCCCATGGTCCTCGTCAGTGGCGAAGCGGGCGACCTTCAGACACTGCTCCACCGGCAGCAACGGAAACAAACCCTTATCCCGCCGCGTTGTCGGCGGCAGAGAACGCACCAGCGCGACAAGCTTTCTCCCGAAGTCGGGCGGGTATCGCTTCTGACGAATTTCGTGACGAGCCCGGGCCAGAAGAAGATCCCGTGCTTCCCTGGTATCTCCGGCAAACAGACGGGTTTCCAATGCGCGCCAGAATCGTTCATCGTTGCCCGTGCCCATGAGGGCCGCGGCCCTCTCGACCGGAGATCCGTTTTGATCGAAGATGGTGTCAGTGTCAAAGAAGTCCGCGCGAAGGCTTGCGAGCGCTATCGCGTCGTCATCGGCCGTAGCCCTGATCAACTGTTCAACATCCGCGATCTGTGCGATTCGCAACTCGCCTTGGGCCGCTGTCATGGCGTCAGCGGCACGCTCTCTCTGGACGGGCGACAACGTTTTCAGTGACGTATCGGCGTCGAGGGAGGGGCAGACGAATCTGTGAATCGTAGGATCCCCAGTCGCGGCGGCAAGTTTGGCAGGCAGGCTGCTGACCGGTCGGATGTCTCCATCGGCGCAGGCGACATGCCCGGTCGTCACGGTATCCTGTCTCAGGGGCAATCTCAGCACCGCCGACAGGCAGGCCAGGAACACAGCGCTATCGGCAGAATACCCGGAGATGCTCAACCCCAGATCGGCCGCGGAAGCCGCGCCGAGATTGATCACCGAGACCCCTAAGGACTGGGGCTTCCATTTGGGCACCAGTCGCTGCACGATAGCATCGATGGAGGGCAGGACGTCTTCGGTGAGGTGCTGGATAACCTGTGACGCGAAAATCGCCCGGCCGCTGAAGATCAGACGCTTACGACCCGCGCGTCGGGGTACACGGGCCACTACCGTGGAGACGACTGCCTTGGCGTCATCACCCTGCCCAAAGACGAGGACTGTTCTGGCTCTCCCGATGACGGACCGTTCGTCTGCCACTACTTCTTCGCCTCCGGAGAATCCAGTGTAATCTCGAGGGTCCCGGTTTCGAGGCCCGGATAAACACGTACGTGCAGTGTTCCGTCAAGCAGATCGATCTCCTGTGTTGGCCGACGCCTCGAATCGCCCGTGTCGGCAGCCATGGGCAGGTCCAGGTCGGGGAACGCCTTCGCCCAGACAACCTCCTGCTGCGTCAACGAACCCTCCCACAGTACAAGACCGGTGTCGGCCTTGAGACGATATTGCCCCGGCGAAATGCCTCCCATGGTCCGTGTGCCGGAAGGTTGCTCGAAAGAGCACCTGGCCACAGGCGCGTCGTCCCTTTCGAGCACGAGTTCGATGGACGCCGGTCGGTCCATCTCGTCAAGGAGCTTGGCGCCCACTTCCTCGGGCGCGTCTGTC
>CAZOIA010000032.1:13144-38197 GCA_964579675.1 uncultured Planctomycetales bacterium
GTTCACGGAGTCCATGAATCGGAGGAACTGCTGGTAGCCGGTGATGTATTGGGGCTCCTGGCCCATCGTGCGAATCCGTTCGAATGCCTCGCGCATCGCACCTCTCGGCTCGGCTTGCCGCAACGCCTCGCTGATGATCGGGAGAAAGAATAACTCGTCAGACATCGCCCGTCCTCCGTGCATTCGCCTGTCGCTGGTCTCCCAGGACCCTCTGAACCTGGTGCCATACGCCGGCATCCTGGGCCGTTTCAATGAAGGGAGCATGGCTTGCCAGGGTGTGGGCGACATTCGCCCACAAGTCGGGAATCCGGCCGGGCAAGTCCCAGCGAATGCCGGCGAAGCGGCTCACGGTCGATTTGCTCAGACCAAAATCGCGAGCCACCTGTGATTCCTCATAGCGATCTTCGCTGAGTGCCTTAAGGATGAAAAGCACCAGATTCTTGAGCTTGACCTTGCCCAAGGCCTGGATCGCCGGGCGCAGCTCCCTGATCCTGGCCACCTTCTCATCCGCGATGGCCACCGCCAGATCGAAGGCGCCGCTATCCTCCGCGGCCAGAGCATTCAACGGGACACTGGCCAGATCATGTGAGGGGGTCTGGCGCACATCGCTGTCGATCGGCACCTGGCGGGCAATGCCGAAAGATTCGTCGACGACCCGCTGAACACGGTCGCGCTCCTGCGCCCGGGACGGATCGGGATCATCCACATGGGTCTCCAGCCAAACCCGTCGCTCATGTCCCGCCAATGAGGCCGGCATCCAAACCTGTATGGTGCCGGCGCCGACTTGCCACGCGTACCGCGTCCTCGCGGGGTTGCATTCGCGCCGGGCCTCCAGGCAGGAAAGCCGGAAATGCTTGACCACGCCGCGCTGAAGAATCCGTGCCGACGCGGTCTCGTTCTCAAGGGGACTCATCGACGACTTGTCTCGCTTCCACTTTTCCCACACTTGCAGGAAGGCTCGGAAGTAGTAGCGGCAATCGGGACCAGCTCTTCCTTCGGTCGTAGGAGCCTGATTCTCGGGAGGAAGATTGGAGAACCTGTCGGTGACGATGTCGCAGGCCCGATCCAGCACGGATGCGCTATGGCCGGCCGTCCTCATAGCCCACGGCGTCTCGCGAAGCACACTGATAAACCGAATGAAAAGTAGGGGCTGACCGCCCACAAGTCGGAACACGGGGCGGTTGTCGTGCAGCTCCTTCAGCGCGAGGCGATCTCCCTCATTGCCAATGCGCGACGCGAGCTCCACGAGAGGCAGCGCTTCATAACACTCCGCCTGCGTGTTCAGAGCAAGCTGAACGTTGGGATCGAGTTCTGCATGCATCCCTTGCCTACTGATGAAATAGAGACACTCGTGCCTGGCTCGGTATTCGCATTCTGACCAGGCCTGCACCACCGACGCCGAGATCGCCCGTGGGTCTGTGAATCCGAAACGGAGCTGCGATGGGCAAACGGTTACCTGGTTGCCACCCCACAACAGTACAAACCCGCTTTCGCCAGGGTGCCATCCCCCTCCCAGTGGACCGGAATCAGCTGGACGCGGCGGAGCACAAAAGCCCCGGCAGCACGGTTTGCCTCAGGGTCTCCACTGAGAATGGGCGATCTGCTCGCGGACAAGTTTACCCGGAACCGGCAGCATGGCCACAGTGCGGGCGGCTACCTCGGGGGCAAGGCTAGATGGCCCCAGAATGCTCACGGAACCAGGGCCGTCGGACGCGGCCCCCTATGGGCAGGCGCGTAGCATCGTCGAGTGCCGCTGGAATGAAGCCCAGGGCAACTGAACCGCGGCTGGCGGTATCCTGGCAATCGCAGCGACACAGCCATGGCGAGAGATGGCCAAGCCCCTGCTAGCCCTCCTGAAGTCTCGTAAGCCATTGTGTAGAAAAACTTTACGGTGCACATAGTCCGGCCGGTTCATTCGTAGCAATGGTCGCCCGCTCTTCCCGTTGGAGGATCGAGGTACGCACAGCCTTCGGACTTGCAAGGAAGAGCCGGTCGACGGTCTGGGAAGTGGGGTCCTCTGGTGGGCGGGACCCGGCTGGGATGTCCCCTCACGGCGCAAGGCGGCCAGCTCCTGCGGAGCGCCCTCGATTGAACGCACGGTCAACGTCGAGCCGTTCCTTGACGGACAGGACACCTCCAACGGAACGGGACTCCTGTTCCTACGTTCCAGCCACGCACGGCGCAAAGCCTCGTGGCACGAGGAAGTTGGAAGGCCCATGCCTCATGACTGGGCGCCGCGCCGGAGGTCATCGCGTCCGGCTTGCGAGGCGCCACGCATTCGGCTAAAAAAGGGCCAAATCGTCCCTGACACGTCCTGTTATTAGATGATGGGAGCCGGGAATGAACGAAGAGACGTCAATCACCCGTTGTGTCTGTGGTCAAGAACTGGAAGCCACCTTTCAGGCCTGCCCCAGTTGTGGACGATCGACATCGACTGATAGTCTGGCCTGCCCCGGCTGCGCCAAACAGGTCAAGTCCAAGTGGAAGATCTGCCCCTACTGTAAGGCCACGTTGTCAGGTTGGTCCACGCCGACGTCGGGAGGTACCGCCGGTGGCGTCTCGGGCGGCGCGGACACTCCAGAGGTGGCAGCCTCTTCCAACGTAAGCCAGATGTTCGTTTCGCAAGTCGATGAAGGGAGTTCGGCGCCCCGGCCTGGCCCAGGCGCGGATCTGTCCATCGCAACCGGCGACGTCCTTGCCGATCGTTATACCGTACATCGCGCATTGGGCACAGGCGGGTTCGGAGCCGTGTACCTGGTCGAGGATTCGGAACTCGGCGAGAAACGTGCTCTCAAGGTGGTGGTCGTCGGGAAAGGAAAGGCCGAACGTGCCCGGGAGCAAATGCTGCACGAGTTCAAGCTCCGGGAACGGATCAACGATGCCACCCACATCGTCCGATCGCAGGATCCGCGCTCTTGCGAGTATAAGGGGCTTTCTCTCGTTCTTCTGCCCATGGAGTTAGCCGATGGTGGAAGCCTCCGGCAATGGCTGCGGGGCAACGGCGACGTCGAAAAACGTCGGCAAGCGGGCCTTGATCTGTTCAGGCAGGCGTGCCACGGTGTCAAGGCGATCCATGATGCCGGACTGGCCCATCTGGACATCAAACCCGAGAACATCCTCCTGGTGAACGGCAAGGCTAAGGTGACCGACTTTGGCATTGGTCGATATGTGGATGGCCAGTTCGCAGACAATCCTGATCAGCTCCTGCGGCAGGGTGTGGGGACACCGCAATACATGAGTCCGGAGCAGTTTCGGACCGCCCGACAGGCAGAAATAGGTCCGCCCAGCGACATATACAGCCTGGGATTGTTGCTGTACGAGCTCTTGGATGGATCGCTGCCGTTTGACGGTAGCCCGCAGGAACTGCGCGAGAAACACTTGAATGTGCAGCCGCCGGCATTGAAGGCCGGGGCTGCGCAGTGGTGGCCTGTGGTGGAACGATGTCTGGCCAAGGATCCGGAAAGGCGCTACCCGGGTGTGGAGCAATTGCTGCGTGATGTGAACCGGGCGGCGGAAGGCGCGGCGTTGTCGACAGACGTAGCCTGTCACAAGTGTGGTCACGTCAATGCGAAGCGAACCAGCGAGTTCTGCGAAGAGTGTGGTTCAAAGCTGACCGGGCTGTTCCGGGAATGTCCCCACTGCGGCCGTCGCAACCGCCTGGATGTCGAGAATTGCGAAGGCTGTGGTTTCAGGATCGCCGCCCACTACCTTTTCCAGCAGCGGAAGATGAAGGCTGAGAAGCTGAAAGATGAGGAGCCCGCCGAGGCCATCGGATTGCTGGAGTTGATGCTTCGAGACGGCGCAAGCGAGGAAGAAGCGATGCTCATCAAGGAGCTCCGCCAGAAACAGTCAAAGATCGGCCCGTGGATCACGCAGGCCGGCGAGAAGGCATTGGCCGGCCAGCCTGATGAGGCAATCGAGCTTTGGCGGAAAGTCCTCGAAGAGATCCCCCGCCATCGGACCGCCCAGGCAGAGATCGAGAAACTTGAGGCGCTGCTGGCCGAGTTCAACAGCCGCCGGGACCAGGCTACCGACTCGATGGACAGGGCCCAGTTCGACGAGGCGGACAAGTTTCTACAGGCGTGTCTCGAACTCATCCCCCAGCGGCAAGACGTCAGGCAACTCCTGAACCAATCACGTGAACGGGCGAAGGGGTATGCCGCGCTATCAAAGGAGGCATCCTCTGCCCAGAAGAACAGGATGTTGCGCGAGGCGTTCGACCGGGTCGAAGAGATGTTCTCACTGGCTCCGGAGAGTCCGGAAGCGCTGTACTTGAAGGTGGAGCTTTCGGAATCGATCGGAGAGACCGACCGGCTTATCGTCGAAGCGCGAAGTCACCTGGCCCGGGCAGAGTTTACTCAGGTGGAAGAGAACATCCGGGAGGTCGAGGAACGCCAGGCCGATCAGGCGGACGTACAAGAAGTCAAAGAAACGCTGGCAAGAACACGGGAGGCGTACGGCCAGGCTGTATCCGAGGCCGAACAGGCCAGGCGCGATCGCGACCTTGACAAGGCGGCGAAAGCGATCAAGCGGGCGTCAGATCTGTGTCCGGACTGCCCAAAGGTCAGCGAACTCTCGAATTCAGTGAAGGGGGAACAGCAAGAGGCACAAGACCTTCTCAACGCAGCCGGTCGATCGATCAGCGGCGCCTGCTTCGAAGACGGGGAGCGACAGTTGAAGCTGACCGAAGAGACCTGGCCCCAGGTCAAGGGGCTGACTGATGCTCGACAACGACTCGCAACCACGCGAACTGAGTATGACCAGCACATGAAACGTGCACGCGAAGGTAAGGCCAAGAGGGAGTTGCCAGCTGCGTTGGAGGCCGCACAGCAGGCCTTGGCGCTTTGCCCGGACTCGGAAGCACCAAGAAAGCTGGCCGGCGAAGTGGAGAAGGATCAGAACACCGCGCGAAGTCATCTGGGTAGTGCTAAGAAGCTGCGCAAGGCCGCGGAGTTCGACGAGGCCACGAATAAGGTAGCCCTGGCGCGTGAGCTTTGGCCCACCCTGGCAGGTCTCGACGGGCTCGAAGCCGAGATCGCATCGACCCGGAAGGTCTACCGGCAGGAGATCGACGCGACCCGGGGATTCCTGAAGAAGAAGCAGATCAGAGATGCGTTCGCCGCGTGCGAAAGGGCGCTTGAGATCTGCCCCCAGTCCACCGAGGCCAAATCCCTTGAACGTGAGATCGGGGGGGCGGAAGATGAGGAGGAAAGGCGTCAGCGGGCTCAAGAACGCAAATCGAAAGAACGTCGTGCGGGGGCCAAGCGGGTTGCCAGGAGAACCACAATTCTCGTCGCGGTGCTGGGGGGGCTGGCGGTATTGGGTGTTGGCGGGCTGTTCCTCTGGCGGTGGATTCAAGCGACAGCCTGGCCTTGGTGCCTTGATCACACGATCATTCTTATCGGCATAGACGTTGTCCTCCTGATCCTGACGTCACTCGTCCACAAAGCCCGATTTACCAACCTCTACCGGAACATCCTGGTGGAAATGTTTAACGCGCGCCTCGACATGCAATTGGTCGCGGTTGGGATGATCGCCTTACTCCTGACGTTGCTTTGTGGGGGACCGGCCGCCGGGATCGGCTGGCTGACTGCGAAGTACCTTGCGGTGACGGGCGGGCAGGCCACCACGATCGGTCTTCTGGTCGGTGGTGTTCTTGTAATCGTAGCGCTCGTTCACTCGATGTTCTGCTATTGCAAATGGCGTAGGGTGGATTAGCCACGGTCATGGTCGAGGCTGCTCCGAAAACGTGCTGAGATTCTTATGTCGAGGGTATTCGTATACAACGTGTCGTGCATACCTGACTGTACTCATCATCGCCTTCTGACTTCGTACGGAGGGGATGCGAGAGACCACGTCTTCCGCGCAGCCGAGCACCTCCTCCGAATGGTCGCCAATTTCGATGAAGGGCAGCTCGCCCTGGCCATTCGTTTTCTCTTCCGGCAATCTGAAGGTACAGGCCTCCAGCACCGCTTGCGTCTTCAGCTCGCGGTCAAAGTCGGCGACGGACTATCTGACGAAACGGTCCGCCAGCTGATCGATGCCGGCCCCCTCGCCGAGTTCTACGAATTCGAGCCGCCAAGCCAACCGACAAGGCAATATGAGTTTGAGGAGCATTTCAACGCGATTTCCGAGGTGGTCCGCCACGAGGAGGCCCTTGACCCCCTGATCTCCAGGGAGGACAATGACCGCATCCCATCGCTCTACTATGCCCTCTACCCGTTCGAGTGCCAGGACGACAACGACTATCTGGCGATCGATCGCCTGCTCTCCAAGATGGACGAGCCCTGTGCAATCGAGATCCTTGTCCAGCCCGCCAATCATAACGCCGAACTGGCCGCTCATTATGGCTATATCACCCATCTCATGTCGGTGAATCAGTATGGCGACGACCTGATTGGGGATCGCTTCGCGCCCAAACCCTGGTCGGAGGATCAACTGGAAAACCAGGTTCTGACGCGGCCCAGGAAGAAGGACCCAATTGCGGACGAGATCGTCCGGGAGCACCAGGAACTACATCGCAATTTGCGCCAGCCGCAGCTACTGTTCCACGTAAAGGCCTTCGCCGCACGTCCCGAGCGGGCGCTGATGTTGGCCTCAGCGGTGGCTGAGTCCGGCTTGGCCTCGGGCAAGTATCGTATCCTTTCCTACCAGACCAATGGACAGGGGCAAGATGAGGACGAGGTGCGTCGCTCCCTGGCCGACAGTCACGACATGATGGTATCGCTTCATGCCATGTACCCGGGTGTCTGGGGTCGTGAGTTGCCACGAAACTGGCGGGGAATGTCACGGTTGTGCCGCATGGCCACGGTCGATGAGTTGAAGGGGCTGGTCCGTCTTCCTGTCGGGGGTTACGGCTCGCCCCGGTGTATTCGCAAAATGACGGATCCGGAGCCCCTGCGGGCCCGGGATACGATCTTGATCGGCGACGACCTCGAATCGCAGGCGCCCGGAGCACGCGCCTCCACTGACAGCCTGTCGGAGCTGTTCGAGTGCGAGCGTCCTGCCAATATCGAGTTGCGTCTGGCTCCGAGCGCCCTGACCAAGCACATGTTCGTGGCCGGCGTTCCGGGCAGCGGCAAGACGACAGCGGTGTTCAATACCCTGGTTCAGTTGTTCCGACATGGCGTGCCGTTCCTGGTGATTGAGCCGGCGAAGACTGAGTACCGTATCCTCAAGACCCTGCGGGAACACCCCGACCCGTCCGTGCGCGCGCTGGCCGAGCAGACTCGCGTCTATACACCCGGCAACGACGCCATCTCGCCGTTTCGATTCAATCCGTTGGAGCATTCTGCTGAAATCAGCCGCGACGAGCACATAGGCCAGGTTCTGGCGTGTTTCGAAGCTGCCATGCCACTCGGTGGGCCGCTGCAGGCATTGATTGCTGAAGCCGTGGAAGCGGTGTACGGGGATCGGTCGACAGGCGATTTCCCCCAGATGAACGATCTGGTCGAAGCTACCCGTCGCATCATGGAGGAGAAACAGTACGAGGGCGACATCCGCTCGAACCTGCAAGCGGCCATCGAGGTTCGGCTCGGGCTACTCACCCGCCGGGCCATGGGGCGTATCTTCCAGTGTCACGGGAGTATCCCAGACGTTGCCGATCTGCTCGAACACCCGACGATCATCGAAATGGACTATCTTTCACAGGATCATGCCTGTCTCCTGACGCTTTTCCTTCTCGCGGCGATTCGCGAACGCATTCGCGTCGACTCGCGTCGCCGGGCGGAAGGGCTGCATCACGTCACCGTTATCGAGGAGGCCCACAACATCGTCGGACGGGCTGGGGATGCAAAGGCATCGGAGGACTTCGCCGACCCCAAGGCATTCGCGGCCCAGTACGTATCGCGCATGTTGGCCGAACTGCGGGCGCTCGGCGAGGGGATCATCATCGCCGATCAGCTGCCCTCCGCCGTGGCCCCGGAAGTTGTCAAGAATACCGGCACCAAGCTGGCCCATCGACTGGTCAGTAATGACGACAGGGAAGATCTCGGTGGAGCGATGCTTATGGGCGCGGCCGAAACAGAAGAGATTGCGCGCCTGTCTCCCGGGGAAGCGTATTTCTATTCGGAGGGGCTCCACAAGCCTCGCCGTGTGCGGTGCCTGAATGCAAACTCGTATCTTTGTTTGGGCCGGCTCCCGACGGGATCCGCGATTCTTCCTCATCTATTAGATGACGCTTGGTTCGTACAGGGCGATGAGCGCAGACACCTCGCCACCCTTAATATGATCGCGGAGCAGTTTCCGAAATTCCTGGAAGCAATTCAGGATGCTACGGCACAGATAGAGGCCCTCGTGCCGGATCATGTTAACCTCGGCGCCGCCATCGAGGATCCGATACGGCGACGCGACGAGCTCAACCACATCTACGGTGTGCTGGCGGAGCTCCGCGACGCCTTGCAGCGCAAGATCGTCAGCGAGTTCTCGGAAAAGGTCTGGAAACCCCGAGTGGCTGAGATCGAGTCGGGCCGCGAGAGGTTTGACTCCGTCCGCCGGCGATCGGATGAGATCATCAAAGGATACAACGAGGAGGTACTGGTCCAGCATAATGAGCTGATGAGTACGCTTGAGGCCATTTTGGACCAGATTCGGGCTCTATTGGGCCAACGTCCTGACGATGCGATGCGCAGGGCATGAGGCCCTTGCGGGCCGAAACCGGCATATTGAGGCAGAGTGAGCAGGATCAGTCGTACCCGGAGGAATTAGATATGGCAACGGACAAACCGAGGGACACGAAAGGGATCAAGCGTGAGATCACCGACCGCGGAAAGGACATGAAGAAGCGCATCAAGGATGCCCAGAAAGTTGTCAGTGACAAGAAGATCGAGGCCCAGACCGCCAAGGAGCTCCACTTATCAGGGACCTCAGAGGGTTCCAGCGAGGTCAAGAAGGCCGTCCAACAAGCCGCCGAAGCCACGGACAAGGAACATAAGAAACAAGAGCGAGAGCTCCAGAAGGAGGGCATCGACAAGGCCAAGAAGACCGAGCAGGAACTCAAGCAGCGCTCCGACGCCGTGAAGCAGGATTTGGACAGGCTCAAGCAGGCTGCTTCGAAGATCGACACGAAGTCCGCGCAGTCGGGCGTACGGGCTGCCGAGAAGGGCGCCCAGAAGGACAACAAGTTCTTGACAGACGCGGAGAAGGAACAGCAAACCGATCGCGTGAAGACCGAGAAAGAGCGCGATAAGCAGAGGCAGGAAGTGAAAGGCGCAAAAATCTCATTCCGCAACTGAGACGAGGTGCCAAGGGCCCGGGCGGCCGAGCAACAACGCGCTGCTTGAGAAATGCGTCGTTCAAATGAGAGAAACCCAAACGCAGACGGATGCTGACAATGAGTGGTCTAAAGCTCAGTGAGAAAGAGAGCTACGTCCTCCAGCAGATTCGCGTTCTCAACCGTGAACTAGACGCGCTAAGATCTCATCGTGATGAGATGGCGAAACTGGAGGCACGGATATGGTCCGCGCGATCTCAGTCCCCCGCTGGCACACAAGCGTATGGCGCGCCCGCTGGCTCGTACGGTCCGAACGTCGCAGCAGGGGCATATGTTTCACAGGCTTCCCAGGAGCTGGATGACCGTCTCAAGAAGGCGCGGAGTGCCGAGACTGGGTTGGCAGAACGGGTTCGCGAGTCCGCAAAAACGTTGGAGCAGCACGGCGGCACGGTAAAACTGATTCGCGATGAGGTGAAACGAGACCTTGAGGTGCTTTGCACGCAGTGCGATCAATTGCAGGGCGAGCAATCCAAGGCGCTGTATCGTAAAGGTGAGGATCGTTACCGACCGAGTCTTCACAAGTGCGACGACATTCTTAGGCAGATCCAACTCGCCCTGCAGATCGCGGGGACGACGCTGTCAGGCAATCCGCAACCATCTGCGGTCGGCGGGTTAGTTACAACGCCTTTGCGCGGTCTGGACGCTTACATTCTCGACACGTTGAAAAGCGAGACTCTCTATGCGCTCGCCATGAGACGGAACGAAGGAATCGACGGCACCTCCGAGCCACCTTCGCCGCGGATGGCCGTCTCGAGGGAGCAAGGGACCGGAAGCTTAGAAGACACGATCGGTGCCGGACTGGGTTACGCTACGCTGCCGGTCGCAGATGAATACAAGATCCCCCTCCCCAAGTACTACTACGAGCGGTACCGACGGGACTGCAATCCACACGACAGCCAGGGCAAGTACTTGGTGAGGGAATGATTCGATACCGACGCTCGTTCGGTCCTCCTTCGTAGGTATAGGATCTCCCCTGCGACGGATCGGTGTACTGATGGCTGAAGAAGAGGTCATATTCAGTGGTGGCGGCGGCAACAAACCACCCGTCCTTATGTGGGATGGCCCGGCCGCCGGCAACGGCAGTCTGCGCGTTTCGGCTTTCGACTATGGCTACTCGGTTTACGCGCTGGCCGTGTCGCCCAGTGGGAGTCGTCTGGCCGCGGGCACGCGTGCCGGGCTGCTGCGCGTCCACGCCCTGGAAACTTTTCGCGCCCGGGAGGGCGCGAAGCCCATCTTCGAGGTTTTCCACGGTGCTGATTTGAAGACGGCGGTGCTGGCGCTCGCGTTCGCCACCGACGGGCTTCTTGCCTCGGGCGGGCAGGACGGTCAGATCAAGGTTTGGGATGTGCATCAGGGCAAGCGAGTTGCCCAGATTGACGCCCATCCGGGCGGGCTTGTGGCCCTGTGTCCGCTTGGCTCACTGGTGCTGGCCAGCATCGGCGTGGATGGATTCCTCCGGGTCTGGGACCTGAACACACTTGAGGCAAGGCATGAGAGCGGCCCTTTCCCCCTGCCGAAGATCAAGGCGCTCACGGGACTGGATTTCCACCCTCAGTCGGGTCAACTCGTGCACGCATCGCGATCCGGCGATCTTCACGTCTACGACACACGGAAGGACTTCGCGAAGCGCGTGGTTCGCGTCCATGACGGCGATTTCTGCGCTGTTGCCTGCGGCGCCGAGCTGGTCGCGACAGCCGGGTCGGCCGACGCGTCACTCAAGCTCTGGCCGCCAACCTTCGACACGCCGGCATGGGCGGTCTCGCTTGCCGGCCCGGTCACCGCGGTCGGCTGGGCGGGCGATAAGGTCGTGATGACGGTCTCGCAGGACGGCGGGGGACAGTTCTGGCGAGTCAACCACGAGCTCAGAATGATCGGCCGCCCCGCCAGTCAGGATCTGCGAACCTGTGTCGGCCTGCCGCCTGCCCTGATCGGAAGATCTCAGCTCCGCTCGGCCCTAGAGTGGCGAGAGCAGCAGCTGGCGGATGCCGGGGCGCTCATCGGTCAGTCCGGATCTGAAGCCCGTCAGCGCCTGCTTCACATTATTGACGGCCTTCGTGACCGTGGTTTCTCGGCAGAGGCGAGCCTTCTGATCGCTGACGTGGCCCGGTCGGAAGACCGGGTCCTGTGGGAATTGGAGTCGCGTCTGGCCTTGGCGCAGGGACTTGGCGATGATCCTGCTGCGGTTCCGGCGCACTACGCTGTCGCGGAGCTTCTCGAACGGCTGAAGGAGCCGGAACTGGCTGTTCTTCATTACGAGAAGGCCCTACGCATTGACGACAACTACAGAGACGCCAGGGAGCGCATCGAGCGGCTACGGTCTCATGCCATGATGGCTGTGAGTCCGGAGGGCTTCACTCGCGCAGACTTCGGGAAAGGTGAGTTGATACCTCAGGAACTCGAGAAGTACACCGTCCTGGACAAGAAGTTTCGCTGGCGTTCAGTGTTCGATGTCATGAAACTGGGCACCGAACCCACGAAGATCGATCTTGAGGATCTGGCAGAACCGATGACCGCCGAGCTCAAAAGAAATGACTCGGACACCGGTCCCGTCGATGTACTCCGAACGACCATGATCCAAGGCCGAGACCGAAGGGAAGTCCAATGGCTGAGCGTGCCATGTGGAAACTCTAATTCCGGTCTCGCCTACGCACTCGAGCTCGAGCCGCAGGGTAATGCGTCAAGGAAAACCGCCTACGGTGTTCTTGATCCCGCCCTCTTGCACATTCCAGACGATGCCACGGCAAGCCAGCACAATCGACAGGTCCAGGACGCCTGGGAACGTCTGGCTCAGTCTCCGAACACCAAGACATGGCTGGCCGAAATCCATGAGTCGGCAGACAGGGCGATCAGGCATCTTACGGCGCGCCAAGATCACGGTTGGTAGGCATCGCTTGCACGATGTGCCGGGCTTCTGATTGAGCCGGGGCCGGTACCGCTTTCGCGGCGTCTCCTCCCGGGCAACGACGTATCGGTGTAGATTCCGTACCCAGTTGTCAGGGGCTTTGCCTGGCTGCGGTCACGCCCCCTTTCACTGGACCACCCGGCCAGAGCGATCGGTCTCGTGCAAGGAATCCACCTCTTCCCATGGTCAGCACCTGCACACGCCATCGCACAGTACCGTTGAAAACCGGCCTGTGCGATGGACTGTCACCTGGTGGGAACACAACGCGGAGAAGGCTTGTTCACAAACATGCACAAACATGTGCACAAGAAACGACGCTCCGAACGCGCAAATGGCGCCGACCTCTGAACATATGGTGAGCTCGGGCGAGAGAAGCATTGGAAGGCGGGATTCTCAGATCCCTTGCTCACCGCGTCCCGCGGGCACGCCCACCGTCTGCACACAAGCCCTTATTGTACGGCAGCTTATACGCTTGCCACCGTCTGATCAATCATCCTACTACATCGCGCCCGAGAGCGCAACTCCTGTTCTCCGTGTGCACAAATCGTGCACAAACTCCTTCCTCTCGTCCGCTGCTGGCTTCACAGTTCATGCAGACCTCGACAGCAACCGTCCCACGCGGATGGTGATACGCCTCTTTCGGAGTGATTATCCTCTCGACTGCGAAGGGGTCTACCGCCTCGTCCCTACTCGATCTTCCGTATGCAAAGCCAGTTCTATCTTCTCATATCAGCGAGAAGACATTTGAGTGTCATCACGGTAAACGCGTCACACTGCCGACGGCGAGGACAAGGTGATCGTAGGACGTCTCGCGCGAAATGCCGCAATTCGCGAATCGCGGGGGTCGAGGCCCCACGCGGCACCCTGTTCCACCACTATCGCGTCAACGAAAACGACCAGGTGGTGATGGCCAACCTGATCGTTGCGACGACGCACAACAACGAGGCCATGAATCGAGCAGTGGAGCAGGCGGCAAGGGAGTATCTTTCGGGAGTCACGATTACCGAAGGGCTCCTCCACCGCGTTGAGGTGGCCATCCGGGCGTATGATCCCTGCCTGTCCTGCGCCACGCACGCCCTGGGCACAATGCCGCTGATGGTTGACTTGTTTGACTATGAGGGGCACCTGCTGGATCGGAAGACGTCCGCCGGTGAAGCGCATGGATTCGGGGCATGATTCTCGTCCTCGTTTGCGAGGCAGCAGCCTGTGCGGGTACGATTGTGAGCATGGAGGCGGCAAAGAGGGAATGTCAGGTGAGAGGACCGCAGCCATGCGCCTGTATCTGATCAACCCCTGCAACCCGCTCGTCAGCTTGACCCGCGTCAAGGAGAGCCGCTGGAACCGCTACCGCGTCTGGAAACCGCTCAGCCTCCTAGCTCTCGGGGGCCTGACCCCGCCGGAGTGGGAAATCTCGATCGTGGATGAGAACCTCGGCGTACCGCACTACCCGGCCATGCCTCGGCCGGACCTGGTGGGGATTACCGCGTTCACCTCGCAGGCGAATCGTGCCTATGAAGTGGCCGCTCACTTCCGCCGTATGGGCGTGCCCGTCGTCATGGGCGGCATTCACGCAACCATGTGCCTGGACGAGGCCATGGAGCGGGTGGACTCGGTCGTCACGGGGGAAGCGGAGGACATCTGGCCGCAGGTCCTGGAAGATGCCCGGCATGGCAACCTGAAGCGCCGGTATGACGGAGGGTTCGCCGAGATAAGCAACGTCCCATTCGCCCGCCATGATCTGCTGGCTACGGGATATGCCTTTGGAGCCATTCAAACCACACGTGGCTGTCCGCTGAACTGCAGCTTTTGCAGCGTGTCGGCGTTCAACGGGACTCGCTATCGGCAGCGGCCCATTTCGGAGGTTGTGCGGGAATTCCAGTTGATCCGTGAGAAACATGTCCTGGTAGTGGACGACAACCTGATCGGGACGCGTCCCGACCACATCGCCCGCGCCAAGGACCTGTTCCGCGCCATGATACGGGCAGACCTGCGGAAGGAATGGATTTCCCAGGCCACGATCAACTTCGCCGATGACGAGGAACTCCTGGCGCTGGCTGCCGAGGCCGGGTGTCGGGGCGTCTTTATCGGCTTTGAATCCCCTTCACCGGAAGGCCTCGCGGAACTCGGCAAGAAATTCAACCTTGTCAAGGGTCGCGACTTCCGCGCCTCCGTGAGGCGCATCCAGCGGCACGGAATTCTGGTCGTGGGCTCCTTTATCATCGGTTTGGATGTGGACGAACCCGGGATCGGAAGACGTATCGCCGAAGCGGCTGGTCACTACGGCGTGGACAATCTGAACGCGCTGTTCCTGACACCCTTGCCCGGCACGCGCCTGTGGGACCAGATGAAACTGGAGAGCCGTGTCGCTCTCGATAAGTTCCCAGAGGACTGGAAGTACTACACGCTGACATTTCCAGTGGCTCGGTACAAGCGATTGTCGCTAAACGACGTGATCAAGGAAATGGTCTCTTGCGATCAGTGCTTCTATTCCATACCACGGATCCTGCACAGGGTATCGGGCAACTTGTGGCGACGCCGCAAACCACTGATTACTTTGGTGGGAAACCTCTCATACAGGCGCAACTCCCAACTCGCGGCCAAGGCATACGCGGAATTCGAGCGCCACCACGGCCACAGGTACGATTGGGTGAATGGAATGCAAGGACAACCGAATGCAGATATCAGTGCGGGATGAGTTGCTTGCAGCGTTTCCTGGCTCGTTCGAACAGAGAGGGTGGAATCTTCAGGCCCCGCAACGGCCCCTGAAAATGGCAACCTCTCTATCAGGCCATCAGCTTGTCGAAGTTGAATGTGCCGAGGAGCCCTCTTTCTTATGCTGCATGGACTCTTCGGGCGGGGGCACGGGAGATTGCGGGAATTGAGAGTAGCGATGAACAGGGCTTTCAGGGATCTGATCCGTCGCGGATTGTTCGGCGCCGCCCGCGGCCACGACGGGGAATTGCGCGCTGAAGCGCCGCTCCGGTCTGAACTGCTCAGCGTCGATCAACTCAAGGAGCACGCCAGCGCCCTTGCCAGTTCGCACGAGATCGACGAACATCCCGGCCCTGACCGGCTGTTGCCGCGTTTGGCTGAGAACGAAGTCGCCCTCCTCCACGCTTGCGAGTTCTTTACCGGTACGGTTAAGGAGAGCCGTCGTATCGCGCCCGCTGCCGACTGGTTGCTGGACAACTTCTATCTTATCGAAGAGCAGGTCAGAATCGCGCAGCGACACTTTCCCCGAGAGTACAGCAGGGAACTCCCGCGGCTCTTGAGCGGCCCGCTTGCCGGCTATCCGCGCGTCTACGCCATCGTCCTGGAACTGATTTCGCACGTGGACGGGCGAGTAGATGCAGAGAACCTCGCCTGCTTCGTGGCCTCGTACCAGACAGTCGCGCACCTGAAGCTCGGTGAACTGTGGGCTATCCCGATCATGCTTCGCCTGGCGCTGATCGAGAACCTTCGCCGCGTTGCCGTCCGGATCGCTACGTCCCGGCAGGGCCGCGACGCCGCGAGACCCTGGGCGGACCGCCTGCTGGAGGTCGCCGAGAAGGAGCCGAGGAACCTGGTGCTGGCCCTGGCCGACATGGTGCGCGAGGATCCGCCGCTCACCAGCGCGTTTGTCGCGGAATTCGCTCGTTATCTGCGAGGCCAGAATCCGGGACTGACGCTGCCCATGAGCTGGCTCGAGCAACGGCTGGCCGAGACGAATCAGACCGTCGAACAACTCATTCAACTGGAAGGCCAGAACCAGGCAGCTGACCAGGTCTCCGTGAGCAACAGCATCGGCAGTCTTCGGTTTTTATCGGCGATGGATTGGCGCGAATTCGTCGAGACGATGAGCGTCGTCGAACATGTCCTCCGCGGCGACCCGGTTGATGTTTACAGCCACATGGATTTCGCGACGCGCGACCGCTATCGCCATGTGGTGGAAGAGATGGCCAAACGGAGCCGCCTCTTGGAGGACGAGGTGGCTCGGAGGGCTATCCAACTCGCCCGCGACCGGATTGCCCCCAGTGCCGGCGACGATCGTACGGCCCATGTCGGGTATTATCTCATTGATAAGGGCCGATCTCTGCTTGAGCAGGCGGTGGGTGTCCGCCCGTCGGCGGGGATCATCCTTAGCCGGATCGGCCGCCGCTGGCCGCTGCTGTTCTATATCGGGAGCATCCTCGCTCTGACCGCGATTCTGACGACGGCCATCTCACTCGCGGGCTCTCGATACGGCCTGGGAGGCTGGGGGCTCTTGTTGTTGGCTCTGCCGTTGTTTCTGTGCGCGAGTCATTGGAGTGTGTCGACGGTGAGCTGGCTTGCCACTCGGCTTGTAGCTCCGCGGACGCTGCCCAGGATGGATTTCTCCAAGGGGATTCCACCGGACTATCGTACGATGGTGGTCGTGCCCACAATGCTTACGAGCGCTGAGGGCGTCCAGGATCTGCTGGAATCGCTCGAGCTCTGTTTTCTGGCCAACCGCGACGCTCACCTCCACTTTGCGCTGCTGACGGACTTCCGCGACGCACCTCAGGAGAGGATGCCCGACGATGAAGGACTCGTAAGTTTGGCAAGGGGTGGGGTCGAAGCTCTGAATCGGAAGTACTCCACCGAGCGTGACGACGCCTTCTTCCTCTTCCACCGCCCGCGGTGGTGGAATGAACAGGAAGGCGTCTGGATGGGCTGGGAACGCAAGCGCGGCAAGCTCGCCGAATTCAACGCGCTCCTGCGCGAGAAGGCGCGAGATCGCTTCAGCGATGTTGTCGGCCGGATCGAGATCCTTCCCACCGTCAGATTCGTCATCACTCTCGACACGGATACGCAACTGCCGCGCCATGCGGCACGCGAACTCGCCGGTACGATGGCCCACCCGCTCAACCGCCCGCGGTTCGATCCGACACTCGGACGGGTCGTCGGAGGCTACACCATTCTCCAGCCGCGCGTGGGCGTCAGTCTGCCCAGCGCCGGCCGGTCCTGGTTCGCCCGGCTCTTCGCCGCCGAGCCGGGCGTCGATCCCTATACCCGTGCCGTCTCGGATGTATATCAGGACCTCTTCAGGGAGGGCTCGTACATCGGCAAGGGGATCTACGATGTGGATTCATTTGAGCAGGCGCTCGGTGGTCGTTTCCCGGAGAACCGCATCCTCAGCCACGACCTGCTCGAGGGTTCCCATGCCAGAGCCGGCCTGGTCAGCGACGTGGTGCTGCTCGAAGAGCACCCCTCGTCTTACACGACTGACGCCGGTCGCCGGCATCGCTGGATCCGCGGCGACTGGCAGATCATGCCGTGGGTGCTCCCGCGCGTTCCCGGCCCGGACGCCGGGCGTGTGGCCAACTGCCTCTCGATCCTTTCGCGATGGAAGATCCTTGATAACCTGCGTCGAAGTCTTACGCCGGTTGGACTGACCGCTCTTCTCTTGCTGGGATGGGTCCTGCCGGGGCCGCCCCTTTTCTATACCCTCATCGTCGTCGGGATCATCGTCAGCCCGGTGTTATTCACGGCGATCGTCGAACTCCTGCACAGATCGCCGGACCTGCCGAGGGCTCTGCACATGAAAGGAGCCGCTCTCTCGGCGGGAAGACAGCTCGCTCAGGCCGCTGTCACGCTGACCTGTCTGGCTTACGACGCCTTCATCAGCCTCGACGCGATCGCCCGCGCCGCCGTGCGCGTGCTCTTCACGCGACGAAAACTCCTGGAGTGGCAAACCGCCGGCGACTCCGAGCGGAACGGCCACGCCGGTCTGACGGGAGTGTGCGCATCGATGTGGGTCGGGCCGGCCATGGCGCTCGTCATCGCGGTGATGGTGTGGGTTGTGCGCCCCGAAACCCTATACACGGCGGGGCCCATTCTGGGGCTCTGGTTTCTATCCCCCGCCGTGGCGTGGTGGTTGAGCCGCCCGATCAAAACCCGCAGGCCGCGCCTCAAGACCGAAGACCGTGCGTTCCTCCGGATGGCCGCCCGCCGCACCTGGCGATTCTTCGAGACCTTCGTGGGACCCGCGGACCACTACCTTCCGCCGGACAACTACCAGGAGCATCCCACCGCGGCCGTTGCCCACCGCACGTCGCCCACCAACATGGGTCTGTCGCTGCTGGCCAATCTCGCTGCGTACGACTTCGGCTATATCTCCGCCGGGCAGCTTATCGATCGCACGTCCAAGACGTTCGCAACCATGGGTAAGCTCGACCGGCACCGCGGGCACTTCTACAACTGGTATGACACGTCTACGCTTCGCCCGCTGCCCCCACTCTACGTGTCATCCGTAGACAGCGGCAATCTCGGCGGCCATCTGCTCACGCTGGGTCCAGGACTGATGGAGTTGGCCGGCGCGAAGATCGTTTCCCCGCGGGCCTATGAAGGGCTCACGGACACACTTCGGGTCCTCCTGGACGTAGCTGGCGGCCGGACTGCTCAGTCCGAAGGGTTACCTCCGAGCACGACTCCGCCGGAGACCGTGATTCGCCTGGAGCGACTGGAGAAGGAATTGCAGATCCCTCCGCGAACGCTGGCTGCCTCGCGGATCCACTTGGAACGTCTGGCGACGGCGGGAGCGGACCTCGCAGTGAATCTGGGCTCCGGTTCTGACGATGAGGTGAAGTGGTGGGCGCAGGCCTTCGAGCACCACTGCCGCGACTTCCTGGATGACCTGCTCTTCCTCGCTCCGTGGTGCGAGCTCCCCCCGTCGAGCGAAGTGATGTGGCAACGCGGATCGGTCGAGCAGGTCCAGCGCCTGAGCGATCTCCGAAGAGCCCTTCAGCTCTTGGAAGAAATCCCGACGCTGCGCGACGTCGCGAAACTTGCCCCCACGATGCTGCGGTCGATCGATGAGGTCCTAGCCGGCGTGTGCGAGCAGGGGCCGGCCGTACCCTCGGCGGAGCATGCGTGGTTTACACAACTGCGGCACTCGATCATCGATGCCAGTCGGCGCGCCGACGAGCGCCTGGCAGAGCTTGAGGCCCTCGCCTTACTGTGCCAGGAGATAGCAGAGTTTGACTACGACTTCCTGTATGACAATTCGCGTCACCTCTTCTCGATCGGCTACGATGTCGCCCACCATCGCCTTGACGCCGGCTTCTACGACCTCTTGGCCTCCGAGGCGCGACTCGGCAGCTTCGTCGCCATCGCCCAGGGCAAACTTCCTCAGGAGCACTGGTTCAGCCTCGGACGACTCCTGACGGTCGCCGGGGGCGAACACCCGTTGCTCTCGTGGAGCGGCTCGATGTTCGAGTATCTCATGCCGCTCCTGATTATGCCCACTTTCGAACACACGCTGCTGGACCGAACGTATCACGCAGTCGTGAAGCGTCAGATCGAGTACGGCCGGCAGCGTAGAATTCCATGGGGAATCTCCGAGTCCGGGTACAACGCCACCGACGTTCGGCTCATCTACCAGTACCGCACATTCGGCGTGCCTGGACTTGGGCTCAAGCGAGGACTGGCAGACGATCTGGTCGTCGCGCCGTACGCCAGCATCATGGCTCTGATGGTCGCGCCGGAGAGGGCCTGTGCCAATCTGCGCCGCTTGGCAAAGGACGGGCTTCTCGGTGCCTACGGTTTCTACGAAGCCGTCGATTTCACCCCGTCGCGTGTTCCGCGCGGTCAACGCAGCGTGGTCATTCGTTCGTTCATGGCTCACCACCAGGGAATGAGCTTTCTGTCGATGGCCTACCTCCTGCTCAATCGTCCGATGCAGCGTCGATTCCAGTCTGACCCGCTGTTTCGGGCAACTGAGCTGTTGCTGCAGGAGCGCGTCCCCAAGGCGGCCCCGTTTTTCCCGCACGACAGCGAGGCAGCGGGATCTCGGTGGATTCCCGGAGGAGCCGAAGAGATCTCTCGGGTTTTCACCACTCCCCAGACCGCAGTGCCGGAGGCCCATCTCCTGTCCAACGGCCGGTATCACGTCATGGTGAGCGCCGCCGGCGGTGGCTACAGCCGATGGCAGGACTTGGCCGTCACGCGCTGGAAGGAAGATTCCACTCGTGATTGCTGGGGGGTGTTCTGCTACCTCCGCGATCTAGACCGGGGAGAGTTCTGGTCCGCCGCATACCAGCCGACGCTCAAGCGAAGCGAGGCATACGAGGTCGTTTTCTCCCAGGCCCAGGTGGAGTTCCGCCGCCGCGACGATAACATTGAAACGCACACCGAAATCACGGTCTCACCAGAGGATGATATAGAGTTGCACCGAATCAGCATCACGAACCGAGGGCACGTGCCGCGGGTGATTGAACTGACCAGCTACGCCGAGCCTGTCCTGGCGCCCCCGACCGCAGATGCAACGCACCCGGCCTTCAGCAAGCTGTTCGTCCAGACGGAACTTGTGCGTTCACACCAGGCGATTCTCTGCACGCGCCGCCCTCAATCGAGCGATGAGCACCCGCCGTGGATGTTTCATCTGGCCGTGGGCCGCGGTGCCGCAATCGGCGAGGTTTCGTACGAGACGGATCGCTGCGAATTCGTCGGGCGCGGCCGCAGCCTCGCGGACCCGGCGGCGATGCACGTGTCCAAGCTGTCCGATCGTGAAGGATCGGTCCTCGATCCGATTGTCTCGATCCGCTGCGCCGTCACCATCGAGCCCGACGAAACGGTCCGACTCGATTTTGTCACCGGCGTGGCGGATACACGGGATGATGCGATGGCACTCGTCGAAAAGTACCACGATCGGAGCATGACGGACCGCGTCTTCAATCTCGCGTGGACGCACAGCCAGGTCGTGTTGCGCCAGCTTGGCGCCACTGAGGTCGACGCACAGCTCTATGGACATCTTGCGGGGGCAGTCCTTTATGCCAACCCACGCCACCGCGCGCCGAGCGGCCTTATTGCCCGCAACCGGCGGGGGCAATCCGGCCTGTGGGGCTACGGAATTTCCGGCGATCTTCCGATTGTGCTCCTGCGTATAAGCGATCAGTCCAACATCGAGTTGGTGAGACAGCTTGCTCAAGCCCATGCGTACTGGCGAACGAAGGGCCTCATCGTCGACCTGGTTATTCTGAACGAAGATCAATCGGGCTACCGCCAGCCCCTTCAAGACCAGATCATGGAGCTTATCGCTGCCGGGGCTGAAGCCCATCCAATCGATCGCCCGGGCGGCATCTTTGTTCGACGCAGCGAGCAGATCTCCGAGGAGGATGAGACGCTGGTACAGGCGGTTGCTCGCGTGGTCATAAGCGATTCAGCCGGCACTCTTGCGGAACAGGTTGAACGCCGTAGCCGTCCGGAAACCACCGTTCCCAAGTTTATCCCCACCCGTGCGCGCCGCTCCGAGGTTCCGCATCATGCAGAAACGCCCAAGGGTACCCTGGTCTTCTTCAACGGCCTGGGGGGATTCACGCGCGACGGGCACGAATACGTCATCACCACCACGGCCGATTATGTGACCCCTGCGCCATGGGTGAACGTTCTGGCCAACCCCGAGTTCGGCACCGTCGTGACCGAAAGCGGGGGTGCCTATACATGGGCTGAGAACGCCCACGAGTTCCGCCTGACGCCCTGGTACAACGACCCTGTCAGCGACGTCAGCGGCGAGGCGTTCTACATCCGTGATGAGGAGACCGGCCACTTCTGGTCGCCCGCACCGCTCCCCGCGCGCGGGCTGATGCCGTACATCACGCGTCATGGGTTCGGCTATAGCGTCTTCGAATACAAGGAGAATGGCGTTTCCTCCGAGATGTGGACGTATGTCGCCACCGATGCCCCGGTGAAGCTCTGTCGCCTCACGATTCGCAACTCGTCCGGCCGCGTCCGCCGCCTTTCGGTGACGGGCTTCGTCGAATGGGTCCTGGGCGAACAGGGGTCGAAGAATGCGATGCACATCGTTACGGAGATGGACGAGCAGACTGGCGCGGTTCTGGCGCGGAACCCCTACAACAGCGAGTTCCCGGGGCGTGTCGCGTTCTTCGCCATCAACGAATCGCAGCATACCGTAACCGCCGACCGCACGGAATTCCTTGGCCGAAATGGGACTCCTGCTAACCCCGCCGCCATGGGCCGCACCCGGCTATCGGGCAAGGTCGGACCGGCCCTCGATCCCTGCGCGGCGATCCAGACCGTGTTCGAGCTGGATGACGGCTGCGAGCGTGAGGTTGTTTTCATCCTAGGGGCCGCCCGCGATGCCGCCACAATGCGCAACCTCATCGGCCGTTTCTGTGACACCAATTCGGCGCGTACCGCCCTGGAGGGCGTGTGGGCCTACTGGAGTCGCACGCTCGGCGCGGTCCACGTTGAGACGCCCGATCCGGCGGTGAACTTCCTGGTCAATGGCTGGCTGCTCTATCAGACCCTTGCGTGCCGCATCTTGGCGCGGAGCGGGCTCTATCAGTCAGGCGGGGCGATTGGCTTCCGGGATCAACTCCAGGACATGATGGCCCTGATCCATGCGGAGCCACGCCTGATCCGCGAGCACCTGCTTCGCTGCGCGGCACACCAGTTTCGCGAAGGTGATGTACAACATTGGTGGCACCCGCCGCTGGACCGCGGTGTGCGCACGCGGATTGCGGATGACTACCTGTGGCTGCCTTATGCTGTCTGCCGCTACGTGTCTTGCACGGGTGATACCGGCGTGCTCGACGAGCGTGCTCATTTTCTGGAAGGTCGCCCGGTCAGACCGGAGGAGGACAGTTATTACGACCTGCCTGTGCGTTCAGAGGAATCTGCAACGCTCTACGATCATTGCGTTCGTGCAATTAACAACGGGCTGAAGTTGGGCGAGCACGGCCTCCCGCTCATGGGTTGCGGCGACTGGAATGACGGCATGAATCTCGTCGGCGAGCACGGCAAGGGCGAAAGCGTGTGGCTGGCCTTTTTCCTCTACGATGTGCTGAAACAGTTCACAGATGTCGCACGGCAGCACGAGGACATCGCTTTCGCCGAACGTTGCGAAACCGAGGCGGACAGGCTCCGCCAGAGCATCGAGCAACACGGCTGGGATGGGCAGTGGTACCGGCGTGCCTACTTCGACAACGGCGAACCGCTCGGTTCGGCTACGAATCCCGAGTGTCAGATCGATTCGCTCCCGCAGAGCTGGTCGGTCCTCTCTCGCGCCGCGGATCTGGCTCGCTCGCGAGCCGCGTTGGATGCCGTCGACGACCGCCTTGTCCGCCGTGGTCCCGGGCTTGTCCAGCTCCTGGATCCGCCGTTCGACCGGTCCCATCTGGAGCCAGGTTACATCAAGGGCTACATTCCGGGCGTGCGAGAGAACGGCGGCCAATACACGCACGCCGCTGTGTGGACCGCCATGGCGTTTGCCGCCATGGGCGATAGCGCCCGTGCCTGGGAGCTGCTGACGCTCATCAATCCCATCAGCCACGGCTCCACTCCGGCAGCGATCCAGACCTACAAGGTCGAACCCTACGTCGTCGCCGCCGATGTTTACAGCAACCACCAACACGTCGGCAGGGGCGGATGGACGTGGTACACGGGTTCCGCGGGCTGGATGTATCGCCTTCTTACAGAGTCGCTGCTGGGTTTGCGGTTAGAGGTGGACCGCCTTCGTCTGGAGCCGGTCCTGCCGGACTCGTGGAAATCACTCAAGATCCACTATCGCTACCGCGAGACATTCCATCATATCACCGTCCGCAACAACGGCGGCATGATTGTGACACGCGTTGCCTTCGACGGCGAGGAGCGCCCCGACAAGAGCATCCCACTCATCGACGATCGCCGAGAGCACAACGTGGACGTGGACATAGGCCGACGCCCCAACGATCCGGCGAACGGGGGGAGCTCTCGATAATACACCCGCATCTCCCGCAACCTCGCCATGACCGGATCGTATGTTGTGTCACGCTTGGATGGCGACCTTGTCGGTCAGCGATTCCGCAAGTAGTTTTTTCTCTTCCTCGCAAGTCCTTTGAACAGCATGAATTAGCGGCACACATGCGAGCTTGACCATTTTCGCATTCGAAAAGGGCTTGCTTTGGGCGAATCGATCTGGTATACTTATAATATGCCAGATAGAAGACGGTCGATTTCACGGTCTCGCATGTCCGCCAAGGAACGCGACCGGCGTTCTCGCTTGGCGCGGCTTGCTCATGGCGCGGGTTTACTTCGTGGGACCCTGGCTCCCCGGCAGCGCGTTTGCGGTAAACCCAACTGCAAATGTGTAACAGGCGAGAAGCACGCTTCGCTCTACCTGGTGGTCCGCAGGGAAGGAGAACTGCGGCAGCTCTGCATCCCCAGAGAGTTTGAGCCTCAAGTTCGTCAGTGGGTGCGGAACTACCAGGAGATCAAGGAACTGCTGGAGCAGATTTCTGAACTGTACTGGGACAAGACAAGGAAGAGGCAGGAATAGAGATCCTTCGTCGCCTCGTATCCTATGCCGGCAAGATTGTCGGGATCGATGCGGTCCTGGCGAACATCACGGACACCCGCAAACGTCCCGTTATCCCTACGGAGCGGATTGCGCGTAGCATTTTCGTGATGCTCCTTTCGCGCCTGGGAAGCCTGAACGCCCTGGAACAGACCACGCCCAGCCGATTCTGGGGCAAATGGCTGGGCGGCTCGGTTCCCAGTGCGGATACCATCGGGCGAGTGGCCGCTCTTGTGGATAATGATACGATCCGGGAGGGGATTCATGAGGTTTATCGGTGTCTGAAGCGGAACAAGGCTTTGGAGCCGCCCTGGCACGGCCTCATCCCCCTGGTGCTGGACGGGCACGAATCCAGCACCAGCTATCGACGTTGTTGTTCCGGATGTCTGCAACGGACCATTCATAGCACCCAGGGGGACCGGATTCAGTATTACCACCGCAACGTCACTGCCCAGCTGATTACGCGGGATCTTCAACTGTTGTTGGATGCCGAAGCCATCCTCCCCGGCGAAGACGAAATCGCGACCGCCATGCGGCTGCTGGAGAGGGTCTTTCGAGATTATCCCCGTGCCTTTGATGTTGTGGCAG
>CAZOIA010000033.1:0-37288 GCA_964579675.1 uncultured Planctomycetales bacterium
AAGCGAGGTGCCGTCCCCTTCTCCGCCCGAAGGTCCCCGCCGGAACTGTCACGGAGCCCCCGGCCGCTGGTTCACAGGACTATCCGGCAAGAAGGTCGAGCAGTTCTGCCAGAGCGACCGTCGCGACGCCGGTCGCGGAATCGGCCATCGCGTACGGGATGATGACTCGATCCCCGTGGATCATGCTGCCGCACGAGTACACGACGTTGGGGACGTAGCCGTCGCGCTCAGCTTCGGTGGGGACCAGGATCGGCTCGGCGGTCTGGCCGATGATGCGGGAGGGGTCCTGAAGATCGAGGAGCGATGCGCCGATGCAGTATTCCCGCATTGGCCCCACGCCGTGGGTCAGCAGCAGCCAGCCTTTGGGCGTCTCCAGAGGTGGGCCGCAATTGCCGATCTGAACGTATTCCCACGGGTGCGTCGGGATCTGCAGTTTCTCCGCCTCGTTCCAGAAGCGGACGCTCTTGGACCGCATCAGATACAGGTTTTCACCGTCCAGCCGGGCGATCATCACGTACCAGCCGTTGATCTTCCGCGGGAACAACGCTTGCCCCTTGTTCTGAACGTACTTGCCGTGCAACGGGGTCACCTGGACGTAATGGAAGTCCTCCGTTTCCAGCAACTGCGGCAGGCTGCGGAAGCCGTTGTGGGCGGTGTAGATCCCGTAGTAGCAGACTTTGCCGTCGTCGTCCGTGAATCGAACCAGCCGCATGTCCTCCATGCCGCGGCTCTCGTTCTCCGTGGCTGGGAAGATGACGATTTCCGAGGGACAACGGTTGGCCGGCAGCTTGAGTACATAGTCTGAACGGGCCAACCAGCGAAGGTCCCGCGCCGTCTCCTCGAAGCGCTGCGCTGGCGGTTCCAATTGGGCCATCTCATCGAGAGCCCGATCCAGGTCGCCGTCCGTGAACCGATCGGGAAGGCGATCGAGAAGATCCCCGGCCGTGTTGTTATACGCGCCCATCTCGATCAGCTTCAGGAAGAACGTCTGTTTCTCGTTTGGATGGTGTTTCAACAGCTCCGGGCTTCGGGCGTACGGGCTGGGGGGATCGACGATCATGTCGCCGCTGCCGTCGATCACGCCTGCCCGGAACACGATGCTCGACACGTGGCCCTCGCCGGTGGCCCGTAAGCTCATGAGGAATCGCACAGCTCCTGACGGCAGCCCGCCCTGATCAGGGTGGGCCACCATGGACGGGTTGAACAGCGCAGCCGATTCGAATGAGTACTCCTTGGTGAAGTAAGCCCCGATGAGCAAGCGGCGATCTTCGCTGATCGCGTCGTCGTTCTCAATGTACGTCGCGACCTCGTCGTAATGGGAGCGAAACGCCGAGGCAAGGTCGTAGTGGCGCGAGTCAAAAGCCTGCTCCACCTGGCCGATGAGCCTCGACACCTCCAGTTCGTCGAGCTTGAGGATGCGGCCGATCAGCGCCCGGACGTGGGTTTCACTACCCGGCACGAAGAGGCGCGTGATGACGCGGCGGGCGTCGGAGGCGAACATCTGCGGTCGTCGAATGACGCTGAGTCGGCCGGTTCGCATGTCAGCATTGTTCCCCACTGAACGGAGGATTCGGCAAGTTCCGCCGTCGAAACCTGTCTTCGACCCACCTAGCGATCAGCGCGTCGGCCAGTGTTCGGATTCCGTCCGGGCGGTGTTCAGGTAGTCCTCGATTCTGGCCACGACGTCGGGATGCCCATCAGAGACGTCTCTGGACTCCCCGAGGTCGGTTTTCAAGTTGTACAGTTCGAGCTTGCCGCCGGCCTTAATGACCGCCTTCCAGTCGCCCATGCGCACCGCCTGGGACATCTTCTTGGTCTCGTGGAATTCCCAATAGAGGAACTCGTGGCTCTTTTGTTCCCTGCCCAGCAGCGCGTTGAGCATGGAGATACCATCGATGTTGTCGGGCGGCCTGGTGCCGGCGATCTCCGCCACGGTGGGCAGGAAGTCCCACATTGCCCATACCTGGTCGCTGACGACGCCGGCTTTGATTCTGCCCGGCCAGCGGGCGATCATGGGCACGCGGATGCCGCCCTCGTACAGGTCGCGTTTCTTGCCTCGCAGCGGGCCATTGCTGTCAAACAACTCTTCCTGCACCGCCGGGCCATTGTCGCTGCAAAACAGCACGAGCGTCTTGTCGTCCAGATCGAGGTCTTTCAACAGTTTCATGATCTTGCCGATGTCAGCGTCCATCCGCGTGATCATTGCCGCCAGGTTCTTCATCTGCTGGGGCCAGTTCGTCTTGGAGTAGGGTTCGTCGCTGGGCACCTGGTACTTGCCGTGCGGAATCGTGTAGGGCAGATACAGGAAGAAGGGCTTGTCCTTGCTGCGCCTGAGAAAAGCCAGGGCCTCGCGCGTCATCAGGTCATGGGAGTACTGCTCCTTCTTATCGTCGGCGTTGCCGGGGAGTGGGTACTTCTCCTGGTTCTTCCACAGATACGGCGGATAGTAGCTGTGGGCGTTGCGCTGGTTGAGATAGCCGAACCAGCAATCGAACCCCTGCCGATTGGGGATGCCGGTCGTATCGGGCTCGCCCAGGCCCCACTTGCCGACGATGCCGGTGGTGTAGCCCGCCTTTTTGAGGGCTTCCGCCACCGTCACGTCCTCGGCTCGCAGTGGAATGCGTTCGTGTGGCTTCTTGCCGAAGTTCCCGCGGACCCGGGTATGCCCGGTATGCTGGCCGGTCATCAGGGTTGACCGGGCGGGGGCACAAACGGTGCACCCCGAGTAGAACTGGGTGAACCGCATGCCCTCGGCCGCGAGCCCGTCGATCTTCGGCGTCCTGATCTTCTGCTGCCCGTGGCAGCCCAGGTCGCCGTAGCCCAGGTCGTCGGCCATGATGAAGATGATGTTCGGGCGATCGGCAGCCATCGCGGCCGAAACGGATAGCCCGAAACAGAGTGAAGCTGTCAGGAGTCTCATGGACCACCTCCAAAGTTCATGACAGCTCATCTTACACGATCCCGGCGGGCCGGGAAATCCTCGCCAGCACGAAAGGCCGGCGCGTCGGTACTGGCGAGCCGGTGCCGCTTGTGATATCACATCGGGCGTGACCATAGCCCCCTGCGACTAGAAAACCAGAGGTGACCAGGCATGAGCGCGAGAAAAATCCTGATGATCGTGGGCGACTTCGTGGAGGACTACGAGGTCATGGTGCCGTTCCAGGCCCTGGCCATGGTGGGCCACACCGTCCACGCCGTCTGCCCGGGCAGGAAGTCCGGGGAGAAGGTTCGGACGGCGGTGCACGACTTCGAGGGCGATCAGACCTACAGCGAGAAGCGAGGGCACAACTTCGAGCTGAACGCCACCTTCGCCGGGATCCGTCCGGACGACTACCACGGTCTGGTCATCCCCGGCGGCCGGGCCCCCGAGTACCTCCGCCTCAATGAACAGGTCTTGAAGATCGTCCAGCACTTCGTGCGGACGAACAAGCCGATCGCTGCGATCTGTCACGGCCCCCAACTGCTGGCTTCGGCGGGCGCCCTGGAAGGCAAGACGTGCAGTGCCTATCCGGCGGTGGGCCCCGACATCAGCAAAGCCGGCGGCACCTACGTCGAAATCCCGCTGGATCAGGCCCACGTGGACGGGAACCTGGTCACCGCGCCGGCCTGGCCTGCGCACCCTGCCTGGCTCGCCAGGTTCCTTGGGCTCCTGGGAACGAAGATCGAACCGTAAGCCGCTTGCTGCCTCGCGCGGCGTATGGACACTTTGCCCTTTCGCACACTTGACCGGCGAGTTCAGCTTCGGCGGGGTCCACCGGGCCGTCAAGCCGTCGATTGGGCCACCACGAGCATGATGTCGAACGTGTTGAGCGTGAGACCCCAGCTCGGGGGGATGACCTTCTTCAGGGCGGCGTATGCCCGCGGCATGTCAGAACCCAAGACCAGAATGGAATAGAGGATTTGCCGCAAGCTGCGGGCGACGCCTACCAGATGGACCTCGATTACCCTGAACCCGTGGTTGCCCAGCAGCCGGGTCAGTGTGCTGCGGTCGAAGTAGTGCAGGTGCGAGGGAGGATGGATGAGACGCCATTTGCGTCCCCGCCAGCGAGCGAGGAGACTGCCGATGTCACCGGTGGTGACGTAGAGCAGTGCGCCGGGCTTCGAGAACTCGGCAATCCGGGCGAGAACCAGGTCGGGCCGTTCGAGATGCTCGATGACGTCCCACATCACCGTGACGTCGAATAGCCCGCCGATGTCGGCGGGATCGGCCTCCAGGAAATCGGTGGTCCGGACGTCGAGGCCGAAGGTTTCGCTAGCATAGCGGGATGCTTCGCGGTTCACCTCGAAGCCGACGACGTCGAAATGCTCCCGGGCCAGATCGAGGAAGAAGCCGTAGGCAGAGCCGATCTCCAGCAACCGCCCGCTCGACTTGCGGCGCAACACGTCGTTCAAACGCTTGCGGAAGGTCTTCCTGAACAGGGCCTCGTCAGCGCGGTAATCGAGGTACTCCTCGCCGGTAAAGTAACCCCCCTGGTACAAACTGCGGATATCACCCTTGCCGTCGCGCCGGGCCGTGACGAACCCACAGGCCGGGCATTTCAGCAGAATGTCGAGATGGGACTTGAAACGGTCGTGACCACAGACCAGGCAGGTGGTTTCTTGCATGAGCGATCTCGATCGCGGAGCTGCGGGTACACCGTCTATCTGCCGCTTACGGCCTCGCGTCCCGTCTGCGATTCAGGACTCTCTTGCTGCGGCAGCCATTGGATGGCGTCGGCGATAACATGGCCGTCAGTGCCGGCGGTGCCGATTTCAACGTAGCCACTGCCACCGGCACGAAGGGGAAACGTGCCCAGCGAACTGAAGGGGGCCTGGTCCGGTGGTTTTCGTTGGTTGAGTTTCAGGGTCCTGGGCGCGTTGGCGGCGTTGACCGTGATCGGCACGTTGGTCGCGCGGTTGGGATGTGCAGTGTAAGCGACTCGGATCTCGTAATCGCCGTCAGCGGGCAGATTCGGAATGAATCGGACCTTCCGCTGGCCCTTGCTTTCGTTGCCGTCGTGAATGTAGTCGTTGGCCACGAAGGGCCGAACCGACGTAGACCAGACCCAGGTGCCCGTCACCACGGCGGCGGCGTTGTCCACCACGATCCCCGGCAGCGATTTGACGCCCACGTACGGGGCGGCAGCGGTGACGTCGTCGAGCGAGAGGATCTGTTCCTGCCGGCGGAGGCGAGACTGCAGCCACGCGATGTCCACCTCCGGGACAGGCACGTCATGCCTGGCCGCCCGGGCGGCCGCCACCCCCGCGCTGTGCCCCAGGATCATGTACACCGGCTCCATGCGGATCGACGAATAGGCGACGTGCGTAGCAGACACGCATACGGGTACCAGAAGGTTCTCACATTCGCCGCGCTTCGGCGTGATCGCGCGGTAGGCGATCTCGTAGGGCCGGACCGGCACCTGCATGTCGCCCTCGTTGACTACCGCCCCGTCCGGAGTGGGGATGCGCTGCACGTTGTGCGAGTCGCTGTTGTACGACCCCATGCCGATCGAGTCGGGCTTGGTCCGCTGGGTCTGCAAATCGGCCTGCGTCATGACGTACTGGCCGATCATGCGGCGAGCTTCGCGGACGTACAACTGGTGTGGCCAGTGACCGGTATCGACGAACTCGTCCCTGGCCAGCCCCCAGGTGTTCAGCTCGTTCTGCAGGTGCTTCGGTACGCCGGGGTCGTTGGCCAGGAAGTAAAACAATCCCTGCACATAGCTGACGTGATCGTCCCATATCTCCTGCCGTTGCCGGTAGTCCGCGTCGGGGTACTCCCAGCTTCCGCCGATATGATCCGTGGAGAACGGGCCGTTGTTGTTGACGTCGGTCTTGTCGTTTGGCATCCGCCCGATGTGCATGATGTCGCCGAGCTTGGCCGGTTTGGCCTTATGCAGGTATCGCTCCAGCAGCTCGTATCGCCCGGCTTCGTAGTCCGCAGGCTTGGGGAAGGGGGCCTGGTTGTCCTTTCGGCTGCACAGGCACAGCCTGAAGTTGTAGGCCTGCACCTTCCGGTCGCCCTGGCCGGGCCGGCCCGGATCACCCCTCCAGACACAGGGCAACAACTGCCCGCGGTCGTCGTAGGGTGAGACCCGGACGTTGAACTGGTGTTTGGGGCTGTGCTCAATCCGGCCCGCGAGCGATTCGCCGTACTTGTCCCGTCCTTCGCGGCCCCAGGTGTAGGCAACACCTGCCCGGGCCATCAGGTCCCCTTCATAGCTGGCGTCGATGAAGACCCTGGCCGCGAACACCGCGCCGTTTTCCATTTTTGCCCGGACCACCCTTGCCGCCTGCTTGTGGACCGTGTCCAGGCGGTACTCGAAGAAGACGGCAACACCGGCCGTTTCCAGCCAATTCCTGAAGACCTGCTCGGCGACGTGGGGCTCGAAGTACCAGGCGATCGGCTCACCGTAGTGCTGCCCGACGCGCTCGAAGAACCCGCGTGACATGCCGCCGACCACTTCCTTTTTGCCAAAGTCGGTGCGCCCCAGTCCGCCCGAGACCATGCCCCCGATGTGCCGCCGTGGTTCCAGCAGGGCGACGGACGCACCCTCTTGTGCTGCGGCGACGGCACTGATCGCCCCGCCCGCCGTGCCGCCATAGACCACAACGTCGTAGTGATGTGTCCGGGCCGCTGTCGCCGCACAACCGAAGACCGTGCCGAAAACCGCTGCGAAGCCGCAAGTGAGAGGAACGGCGAACGGCAAGCGCATCCTGACCGAACATCTGCACCTCTGCCCGTCGCCCGCTGTCCCACGCCTGACCCGTCTCTCCATCTCTGGGTGCCTCCATCTGCCTTGAGTCAACCTCGAACTGGCGGCAACCCCAGCCCGGGGGCTGACTCCCGCATCTGCCGGAGCAGTGCTTCGATGCTCTGGGAGATCACGCGGAGGTCGCCCAGCACGGGCATGAAGTTCGTGTCGCCCTCCCAGCGGGGGACGATGTGAACGTGGAGATGTCCCGGCAACCCCGCCCCGGCGCATCGGCCGAAGTTCATGCCGATGTTGAACCCCTGGGCTCCCGTTGTCTCGGCGAGCAACCGCCTGGCGTCGCGGACTTGCCGGATCAACTCGTTCAGCGTGGCGTCATCCAGGCCGTCGAGATCGGCCACGTGGGCCAGCGGGGCCGACAGCAAATGCCCGTTGCAGTAAGGGAACCGGTTGAACGTGGTCAGGCAGGTGTCGCCCCGCCACACGACGTGGTTTTCGGGATCGCGGTCGGGGGTCTCGGCGTATCGGCACAGGAAGCATCCGCACTCATCGCCGTCCTTGTTGAGCGAGCGGATGTACTCCATTCGCCAGGGCGCCCACAGATTGCGGTTGAACTCCGCCATTAGTCCGGAGTCTACCGGGGCAGTGCCGGGGGGGCAACCGTTTGCATCGGGTCGCCATTGTGCTAGACTCCCCGCTCATCATGATGATTCCACTGCTCTCCGCAGAAGTGTTTGCAGCGGGTCCCGGGCCGAGGCGCCGGGGCTGGGGCCGTGTAGTGCTGATCGCAGCCGGGACGGCCGTTGCCTTCTGGTCCGGGTGCACGAAACCCGAGGAGGAGGTACCTCCGGCCGCGGTCAAGACGGTCGAAGCCTACGGGGTCACGCTCGACGCGGCCGCCACGCCCAGCCAGGTCGCGTACGTGTTGCTGCGTTCGCTGGCCGACGACGTGCAAGCCGCCCAGGCCCACGAGCACGAGAAACAGAAGGCGGCCCTGAAGCTGACCTACTCGCTGGCCGCGTACTCCGAGATCGAGCAGCGGCTCCTGAATGTCATCAATCAGGACCGAGCGGAAAAGAAGACCGACCTGGGCGACGAGCGTGACCGGCGGCTGTTCGACTTCACCAGGCAGTGGGCCCCGATCGTCGCCCATTACGTGCGCAGCTTCGACACGGATCTCCAAGAGGCCGTCACGAAGATGCAGGAAGAACCGGACCCGGAGGGCCAACGCACTTCCGTTCTCTACGCCGTGTCGCACGACCCGACCGAGACCGCTCCGGCAAAGCAGCAGCAGGCCACTCTCGAAATCGAACTGATAAAAGAGACCGTCGGGGGGCTCTCGTACTGGCGGGTGGCGCGTGTCGGATATCGCGGACGCAAAGCGGGAGTGCGACCCCCGCCCTCGGCCCCGCCGGCGGCAACCGCTACCGCGCCAGCCGGGGGGAATTGACTCGCCCCACGCATCAACAGCGCTTGCGAGCGTTTGCGAGACGAAGGTTCATGAAATCCGACCTGCACATTGCCCAGGAGGCGAAGCTTCTCGAGATCCGGGAGATCACGGGTCGGCTCGGCCTGCTGGAGAGTGAGGTTGAACCCTATGGCCGCTATAAGGCCAAGGTCCGCCTGGAGTCAATTGCCCGGCTCGGTGACGATCACCTGGGCAAGTACGTCGTGGTCACGGGCATCACGCCCACGCCGATGGGCGAGGGCAAGACGGTAACGACGATCGGGCTGGCCCAGGCGCTGACTCACCTCGGCAAGCGGGCTGCCTGCTGCATCCGTCAGCCGTCCATGGGGCCGGTGTTCGGCATCAAGGGCGGGGCGGCCGGCGGCGGCTATGCCCAGGTCCTGCCGATGGAGGACTTCAACCTCCACCTGACCGGCGACATGCACGCCGTCTCCAGTGCTCACGCCCTGCTCAGCGCGATGATCGACACCACGATGGTCAAGGGCAACCCGGGCCGGCTCGATCCCATGAAAGTCCTCTGGCGGCGATGTGTGGACATGAACGACGCCGCCCTGCGCGACATCGTGGTCGGGCTCGGCGGCCACGGGTTCCCACGCGAGACCGGTTTCGACCTCTCGGCGGCGAGCGAGGTCATGGCGGTGCTCGCCCTGGCCGAATCGCTCGCGGACCTTCGCCAGCGGCTGGGCCGGATCGTCATCGGTTACACCCACCAGGACATTCCCGTCTTCGCCGAAGCGATCAAGGCCGCCGGGGCCATGACCGTCCTGCTCAAGGACGCCGTCATGCCCAACGTGCTGCAGACCATCGAGCAGGTGCCGGCCTTCGTGCACGCCGGCCCGTTCGCCAACATCGCCCACGGGAACAGTTCCATCCTCGCCGACGAGATCGCGCTGCGGTGCATGGATTATGTGGTGACCGAGGCGGGGTTCGGGGCAGACATGGGTTTCGAGAAGTTCTGCCACATCAAGTGCCGCACCTCGGGACGCAGGCCGGACGTGGCGGTGCTCGTCGTGACGGTCCGGGCGGTGAAGGCCCACAGCGGTCGGTTCCGGGTGATTCCCGGCCGGCCGATCGACCCGGCCATCGTCGAGCCCGACGTCGGCGCGGTCCGGGCCGGTCTGTGCAACATGGTCAAGCATCTGGAGAACATTGCCCTGGCCAGACTGCCCTGCGTGGTTGCGATCAATCGGTTTCCCAGTGATGGCGAAGAGGAGATCGCAGTGATCGGGGATGCGGCCCGGGCGGCCGGAGCGTTCGCGGTGGCGGTGAGCGAGGCGCACACGAAGGGCGGAGCGGGTGCCCAGCCCCTGGCGGACGCTGTTATCCGTGCCGCCGAGGCGGGGACGAAATCATCGTTCCGGTTCCTCTACGAAAACGACTGGCCCATCAAGAAAAAGATCGAGACGATTGCGACCAAGGTCTACGGGGCCGACGGTGTGGATTATGAGCGACCCGCCGAGGCCGCCATCGAGTTGCTGACCCGGCTCGGATTCGACGAGCTGCCCATCTGCGTGGCCAAGACCCAGTACTCCCTCTCGCACGAGGCGTGGCGCAAGGGCCGCCCGACGGGCTTCCGGCTGCCGGTGGGGAACGTCCGCCTGGCCGGCGGGGCTGGATTCCTCACTCCCTTGGTGGGGACGATCCAGACCATGCCTGCATTTGGCCGCCATCCCGCCGCCATGGACATCGACATCGACGCCGACGGGAGGATTACCGGGCTGTTCTGACGCCCCGCCTCCGCCATCGCCAAACCAGTAGTGTACGTAAGTTGTTTGGGGGCAAGAGGTTGGGGTATTCCGGGTCCTGGCGGCCGGTTGATTTCGCTCGTGGTTTGCTGCTATAGTTGAGTAATCGGCGCGGCGGGTGTGGGGAGGCGGGTGAGGGACGTTGCGTGGACCATCCCGACCGGAGCGATTCCTGGGGATCGGCGTCGGGGTAGAGGTTCCCGTCTCGAACACGGCGTTTGATGTAGACCCTTCTGGGGACCGAAGTCAGTGAGACGTCTGAGTTGTACCATCTGCCTGTTGACCGTGGTTCTTGCCGGGTGCCCGGACGGGAACCTCAATTCGGACCAGCTTGCCGGTCTGCTCGATTCGCTTTTCGATGGCGCCGCGTCGGGTGACGGGCAGTCCAATGGAGCTGGTGGTACCGGTGGAATCAACGGGATCAACTCCAGCAAGCCGGCCGCTGCCACCGTTCCCGAGTTCGGCGAACCGGTAACCCTCCAGGTCATCAGCGAAAGCAGCGTTGATGCCGACGTCACGGTTCGGTACATCATCCTCAACGTCGAAGTCCACCACGCCGACCTGCACGTGCCGTCGTTTGAGACCGCTTATCCCATCGGCCCGGACCTGGCCGCCATCGTTCGGGTCAACGGGACCTACGCTACCGGCCAACCCGTGCGGGCGGCGGTCATGATCCTCGGCCACGACTTCCAGGCCGGGGACATCAAGGAGTTCATCATCCCTGACCCCAGCGACGAGTGCCCCGACGATCTCGACAAGACCGAGCCGGGGATCTGCGGCTGCGGCACGCCGGACACCGACAGCGACGGCGATGGGACGCCCGACTGCATCGACCTGTGCCCCGATGATCCTGCCAAGATCGATCCCGGTGTGTGCGGGTGCAACGTCCCGGAGGATCCGACCGACACCGACCTCGACGGGGCGCTGGACTGCATCGACGGCTGCCCGCAGGATCCGAACAAGATCGACCCCGGCGTGTGCGGCTGTGGGGTGTCGGACAGTGTCGATCCGTCGAGCGACCGCGACGGCGACGGGACCACGGACTGCTTTGACGATTGTCCGGATGATCCGGAGAAGGTCGAACCGGGCCTGTGTGGCTGCGGCGTGCCGGACGAGGACACCGACGGCGACGGCGTGCTGAACTGCCTGGAGGGCTGCCCGGACGATCCGAACAAGATCGAGCCGGGCCTGTGTGGTTGCGGCGTGCCGGACGAGGACACCGACGGCGACGGCGTGGTGGATTGCCTGGACGGCTGCCCGCGCGACCCGGACAAGACTGCTCCGGGTGCCTGCGGCTGCGGGGTGCCCGACGAGGATCTCAACGGCAACGGGATACCTGACTGCAACGAGTCGTCTTCGCCGCCGAGCCCGCCGCCGCCGGCGGACAGCGACAACGACGGCGTCCCCGATGCCGGGGACAACTGCCCGAATGAGCCCAACGCCGATCAGGCCGACCTCGACGGCGACGGCGTCGGCGACGTTTGCGACAACTGCCTCGAGGTTCCCAACCCGCTGCAGGAGGACAGGGACGGCGACGGGATCGGCGACGCCTGCGACGAGCCCTCCGGGGTAGTGCCCGCCGATTTCGACGGCGACGGCGACGTGGACGTCTTTGTCGCTGAGGGCCGGAGCGACTACGACATCTTCGAGACCTGCTCAACCGGCCCCGCTGGCTCTTACAATCCCAACCTGCCTGCGGGCTGCAGCCTCACACGCGATGGGCAGGGCTTTATCGCGGCCGACCTGGACTGGGACGGCGATGTCGATCAAGGCGACTTCGGCCTGTTCCAGCGGTGCATCAGTGGCGAGAACGTGCCCGCTGATCCCGGCTGTATGGGTCTGGGCTATTGACCTGCTTGACAGCGATCGTTCAACCTTCCTACAATCCGCGTTGCCATGGTCACCCTGAATTCGGCATGGATGCGTCTTCTCTGTTCCTTCGTCCTCGTCTGCGCAGCGGGCCTGGGGTGTCGCTCGAGCGGTCCGTCTTATATCCCGACTGAGCGTCAGCGTCGCGATATGCTCGGACTCATGCTCCCGCACACTATTAAGATCCAGCCCTTCACCAAGATCGCCAGCTTCGACGACGACGACGTCCCCGACGGTATCCTGGTCGTGCTCGGCCCGCTGGATCGGTTCGGTGATCCGGCCAAGGCGGTCGGGCTGTTCTACTTCGAGCTGTGGAGCTACCAGAAGGCCTCCGGGGAGCGCAGGGGTGAGCCGCTGGCCTTCTGGGCTCTGACCATTGACAGCGCCGAACAGGTGCGTCTCCACTGGACCCGGACCCAGATGTACGAGTTTCAACTGGCCTGGACCCAGGGGAGCGAGGCGATCCGGCCAGGCCGGAAGTATGTGCTGGCCGCCACCTATCACACCCCCTGGGAAGAGAGGATCCGGGACGAGTACGTGCTGGAGTTCAGCCTGCCGGCTGAGCGGGTCGACACGGAAGCGACGAAGTAGACCACGGGCCGGCCACCCGACTCCCAGTCCGGGAAAAAGAGGATGACCCATGAGAAGTGATCTGATCAAGAAAGGTGTCGAGCGGACGCCGCATCGCAGCCTGCTCAAGGGAACGGGCAACTTCACGGACGCGGATCTCGACAAGCCGTTCATCGCGGTCTGCAACTCATTCGTGGAGATCGTTCCGGGGCACACGCACCTGGATAAGGTGGGTTACTTCATCAAGGACGTGGTTCGCCAGGCGGGCGGGGTGCCGTTCATCTTCAACACGATCGGCATCGACGACGGGATCGCGATGGGCCATGCGGGCATGAAGTTCTCGCTGCCGAGCCGGGAGCTGATCGCCGACTGCGTCGAGTCCATGATCCAGGCCCACCGGTTCGACGCGATGATTTGCATCCCCAACTGCGACAAGATCATCCCGGGGATGCTGATGGCGGCGGGTCGATGCAACATCCCGGCGATCTTCGTCAGTGGCGGTCCGATGGAGGCGGGCAGGACCTCCGACGGCGAGAAGGTGGATGTGATCAGCGCGTTTTACGCGGTGAGCCGTCACGCCGCCGGTCGGATCGATGATGCCACGCTCGCCGACATTGAGAACCATGCCTGCCCGACGTGCGGGAGTTGCTCCGGCATGTTCACCGCCAACAGCATGAATTGCCTGACCGAGGCGCTCGGGATGGGCCTGCCGGGGAACGGCACGGTGCTGGCCACGAGCGAGGACCGCAAGAAGCTTTACGCGGCCGCCGCCCGGCGGATCGTCGAGATGGCGAAAGCCGGCGGTCCGCTCCCGCGCGAGATCATGACCCGCCAGGCGTTCGACAACGCCATGACGCTCGACATGGCGATGGGCGGCTCGACCAATACCGTGTTGCACGTTCTGGCCATCGCCCGCGAGGCCGGCGTCGAGTTCACAATGAAGGACATCGACGACCTGTCCCGCCGCACGCCCAACATCTGCAAGCTCGCCCCGTCCGCGGGCGACAACGGCAAGCTCTACCATCTGGAGGACTGCCAGGCCGCCGGCGGGATCATGACCATCCTCGGCGAGCTGGTCCGCGGCAAGCCCGGCCTGGTGAACAGGGATTGCATCACCGTGACCGGCAAGACGATCGGGCAGAACATCGAGGAGATGGACATCCGCGTGCGGGGCGAGAAAGTGCGTACCGAGGGTCTCAGCACGGCCAGACGGAGCGACCTGAGCAAGTACACCGAGAACGCCGAGCGGGGCGGCGCCCCGATTGTCGCCCTTCTCGATGAGAAGAAGTTCGATCCGTACGACTGTATCCGGACGGTCGAGAACGCCTATTCGCACCAAGGCGGGTTGAGCATTCTTTATGGCAACGTTGCCGAGGAGGGTGGGGTGGTGAAAACCGCGGGCGTGGACAAAGAGATGATGAAGCATTCCGGGCCGGCGGTGATCTTCGAGAGCCAGGAGGAAGCATGCGAAGGCATCCTCGGGGGCAAGGTGAAACCGGGCAGCGTGGTGGTGATCCGATATGAGGGCCCCAAGGGCGGTCCCGGTATGCAGGAGATGCTCGCCCCGACGAGCTACATCAAGGCGGATCCCGAGTTGGCCAAGACCGTCGCCCTGATTACGGATGGTCGGTTCAGCGGGGGCACCGCCGGTGCGTGCATCGGGCACGTCAGTCCGGAGGCCGCCGCTGGCGGGGCGATCGGACTGCTTGCAAGCGGCGACGTTATCGAGATCGACATCCCCGGGCGCAAGCTCAACGTCAGGCTCTCCCAAGCAGAGCTGTCGCGGCGCCGGCAGCAATGGACGCCGCCGCCGCCGCGGTACAAGACCGGTTATCTCGCCAAGTACACGGCCCTGGCGACCAGTGCCAACACCGGGGCGGTGCTGGAGTGGGATTAGACCGCTCGGCCTTGCCGGATGTCCGTGTTGCCCCCATGATGTCCGTCGATGGAGCGTATTCAACCCATCATCGGGCTGGTCGTCATGATCGGTCTGTTGATCCTGTTCAGCAGCCATCGCAAGGCGATCAAATGGCGCGTGCTCGTCTGGGGGGTGGCGCTGCAAATCCTGTTCGCCCTGTTCGTGCTGAAGGTCCCGCTCGGGTACTCGATCTTTCAGGGCATCAACGCGGGTTTCCTGAAGATCATCGCCGCGACCGAGGCTGGAACAGGGTTCCTCTTTGGGCCGATGGGCGCCGGTGACTTCGTTCCGGTCGGGGTGACCGACGAAAGCGGCCAGTTCCAGCAGGTCGGCGGGAGGCTTGCCCGGACCGGTTGCATCTTCGCGTTTCGCATTCTGCCGACGATCATTTTCTTCTCGTCACTGATGGCGATCGGGTACTACCTTGGCCTCATGCAGTGGATCGTGCGCGGGGTGGCGAAGGTCATGTCGGTCTCGATGAAGACGAGCGGGGCGGAGACATTGTCGGCGGCGGCGAATATTTTCGTGGGCCAGACCGAAGCGCCGCTGATGGTGCGGCCCTACGTCAACAAGATGACCAAATCCGAGTTGATGGCGGTCATGTCGGGCGGGTTCGCGACAGCGGCCGGCGGGGTGCTCCTGGCCTACATCATCCTTTTGAAGGACATGATTCCCGACATCGGTGCCCACCTGCTGACCGCCAGCGTCATGTCGGGGCCGGCGTCGCTCATGATGGCCAAGCTGCTCCTGCCGGAAACGGAGGAGTCGCAGACGCTGGGCGAGGTCAAGATCGAGCTGCCCAGGACGGACGCGAACGTTCTGGACGCGGCGGCCCGAGGCGCGACGGAAGGGCTCACTTTGGCGTTGAACGTCGGGGCGATGCTGCTGGTGTTCATATCGCTGGTGGCACTGGCCGACCTGGGCCTGGCGGCGCTGAGCAAGCACGTATTCCACTTGGATACGTCATGGAGCCTGGCGTTGATCTTCGGATGGTTGTTCCGGCCGGTGGCGTGGCTGCTCGGGGTGCCGTGGCCCGATTGTGCGGCAGTTGGGCAGCTGCTCGGCACCAAGACGTTCCTCAACGAGTTCGTCGCCTACGTCGACTTGGCAAGGATGGGGGAGCTGTCGGCGGAGAAGGCCCTCTCACCGCGGGCCAGTCTTATCGCTTCGTATGCGTTGTGCGGGTTTGCGAACATCGGGTCCATCGGCATCCAGATCGGTGGGATCGGGGCGATGGCCCCGGAGCGCCGGCATGATCTGGCGAGGCTGGGGCTCAAGGCGATGATCGTGGGGTCGCTGGCCGCATTCTCGACCGCCTGCGTGGTGGCGATCCTGACGTGAAGGGTACCCGACTGATGACGCGAACGGACCGACTGACGGTGCGTCCTCGAACGGTGTCGGACGGGCTTCCAGCCCGTCAGTTTGACCGGCAGGATGCCGGTCCTACGGTCGGTTCTAGTGCTCTGCCAACGTTGGGTCTGCGAGTGTCGTTCCCGGGTCCGAGCCGGGCTCTGGAGCCGGGCTCTGTGAGCCCGGTGTGCTCTGTCATATCCCCGGCGTCACAGACGCCGGCTCGGAAAACCTGTAGTCTCGGCAGTGGCGAGCCACCAGGACGCACTCTAAGGCGGACCGCCTTCTCCTGGTCCGCAACCAAAGAGGAACCTTATGGAAGGACATGCGCGCAAAGCGCGCTCATGTCTCGCCGTAAGGTTCTGACCCTCGGAAGGAACATGAGCTCGGGGACGGCGGCAACTTGATATGACCACCGGGATGCACATCGAGGAACGCTACGTAGCGGCATTGTCGGCAGCGGGCCTGAAGGATTTCCAAAGTGTGATGGAGACGCGGGCCGGGACGCCGGTCAGCGTACACGGGGACCGCAGCACAATCCGGCTGCGGGTGGTGGTGGACGGTGACCCGCGCGAGCTGTACCTCAAACGGACCCTGCGCCACGCGATCACTGGTCTCGTTCGCGATCTGCTTTTCGGCCGACGGCCCCAAGCGCGACCCGTGCGTGAATACGCCATCTGCAAGCGACTCAGCAGCCTGGGCGTCCCGGCGATGAAGGCGATTGCTTGGGGCCAAAGAAAGCGGTGGCTACTGCCTCGTCAGGCGTTTGTTGTGGTGGAGGCGGTGCCGGCCCGGACGAGCTTGGAGAAGGCCTGGCGGGAGCGGGCGGACGGCACGCCCCGGCTGGCCCTGCTCGAAAAGCGACAGGTGATCCGGACCGTGGCGGGGATCGTCGCTCGACTCCATGGGGCAGACCTTCGCTGGCCCGACCTGGTGAGTAAACACATCCTGCTCAACGTCCCGGACCGGTCCGGTTCCCCGAAACCCGAATGGGACCTTCACCTGATCGATCTGGAACGTATGGAAACCAGCCGATCGGAGAAGTCGCGGCAACGGGATCTCGTGAAGCTGCTCACGTCCATGCCCGCGGGCAGCGTCTCCCGCACCGACCGGCTGCGTTTCGCGGTAGCGTACTGCGGATGCGAAGACGCGTCGTGGCCCGACCGGCGGGCGGCCATCTCGCGGCAGTTCGGCCAGATGGCCGTGCCCAACCACGCGACGGCAGCGAGCGGCGGGCTTCAGTACGTGTTTAGCGTGGGCAACGGCTCTGACCTTGTCGGAACCGGCCCTGATCGCGTCGGAGGTCGCTAAACACGTACCGGGCTTCAGCCCGCGCGGCCGTTGGCTAACTGAGGCGGCGCGTGATTACCCGCAGCCATTCGGTGCCGTCTTCGGTAACAGAGTCTCGTCCGACCCTGTTCGGAGCCCCAAGCGCCGGCGTGGGGCATCGTGCGCTGGCGCACAGTCGGCTGGTTGTGTGAGTGAAGAACCCGTCGAACCGAGAAGGCGACTGGATGCTAGCGGGCAGATGCACAAGGCGGCCGCGCGTCGTATGTGACGTTGCAGCCGCCTGCCGCTCACCGTGTATTGACAACGGGCCGCGGTCAGCTCATGCGGGATCAGTAGGTATCGTACGTGGCGTCGCCGGCTTCGTTGTCCTGGTCGGTGTTGGCGATGATGTCGCCCGTGGTCGGGTTGTAAACCCAACCGACGCCTTCGGTGGCAACGACCAGAGGCGGCGAATTGGTCGTGTCGATGGCGACGTCACTGTTGCCTTTCTTCGTGCTCACCGGCAAGCCTGGCATCCCCTTGCGTAAATACGGGCCGTAGGGATGATCATCGTCCTTCGCGGCCGCTACCTCACCGTCGCAGTCGCTGTACTGCAGCAGTTGGCTGAGGAACGCGTCCACCGACTCAGCCGCACCGCCGCCGCCATCGGCTTTGGCCCCCGGATAGTCGCTTTTGTGCTCGCTGGCGTACAGCTCGATCGCGTTCCGAAGGACCGAGAGGTCACTGGTCAGCGCCGATTCACCAGCCCCCTTCGACCCGCGAGACATCCGGGGAATCGCAATGGCTGCGATGATCCCGATGATGACGATGACGATGACCAGCTCGACCAGACTGAAGCCTCGATACCGGCCTTTCTCCACAATTCTGTTTGACCGCATGTTGGTGGCCCTCTTCCTTCTTGTGCACGACTTCCTCAGAAGCCGACGACTGCCCCTGGGGTTTGCACCCCACCGGCTTTACACCGGACTTCATCGGCTAAGGGGGGTGGGGTCTTCACATCTGTTTCAGCCAACCTCGATCGTTTCCGGGGAGCGGTGCGACTGGTCTGGGGCCATGGGCGTCCCATAACTTCTGCCGGAGGCGTGCGCGCTCAGTGGTGAGTCATCCGGGTCAGAATGAAGGCAACGATTGGGTGGACGAATGACGGGCCCTTTGAGTACCGTCGGTCGAGGCCGGCACTGAGCCCGGTGCCGTTGCCGGGGCCGGCACCGTCGAGGGAACGGACCGCCTGACGACGGGCGGTTCCGCGATAATCGGTACGGCCTGCTCCAGATGATACACATTCTGCCGCTTGCCACCGGAAACAAGTGCTTCCTGGACGGTGGCCAGCATGGCTTCAAGGCGGGCAGCGGCCGCGGGCGAATCTGATGCCTTCAGTTGGCTCAGCCAGGCCTGCCCCGCCCGACACTGCAGCAAGGCGATGAGCAGGCGACGGGCCTCGACCTCGCCGGGCGGCGCTTCTGGGAACCACTGCGGGCAAAGGATCTGCATATGGATCGCCAGGGTGGTCGCGGCGGCATGCTGACCGGCGTCGGTAATGATCCGGCAACGAAGCAGGCGACACAGGAAATCGTAGGGCGAGTGCTCGGGCTGTGCCAGTACCTCCGGAAGCGAGAGCAGCGCCCGCTTGCGGCGGCCGGCAAGCTCCCATCCGAACGACTGCCACAACAGTGCGCAGGCCGCCACGTTCGAATCATCCGACTCGCGCAGGACCGCCAGAGAGAGGGCGGCATTGCCGTAGGCTTTCCGGCGTTGCTCGGGGTCTACCTGTGGATCGGCGGCGGCGAACAGAGCGGCCAACGGGTCCAGGACGGCGGCCGCCTGCTGGAGTTGGATTTGCCGTTTCTTCTCAGCGTCGCCGGCACTTTCGTCCGCCCGCAGCAGAGACCGGGCCCGGGCCAGGTGCCTCTGAGCGGCGCCGGCCGAGGCGGCCATTGCCCGGAGGTCAGCCGCTTGCTCGACGCCGATGAGCCAGCGCGTCGCCGGCCTGGCGGTGGGAACCGACAGCAACCAGTTGGCGATCGCCAGATGAGCGGCAGCCTGATCCAGCGGGGTATCGGCGGCGCCAAGCAGCCCGCGGAGCGATTGGAGATGGGTCTGGTGGCGAGCCGTCTCCCCGGGTGGGCCGGCCAACTGCCCGGACAGGTCCAGCATCACCCCGGGCACCGGTTGCGTGGCAGGTTGACTGCCGATACCAGCGGGCCCCGACGCTGCCGCCAGGCTGACTTCAACCGGGCCGCCGAGCAGCAGTGCAGCAATGACAAGCGGCTTCATTCCTGATCTCGCGAAGACGTCGTGAGTACTTCCGCGGGTAGACTACCACAATCGTGAGGGCGATTCACCATTTGACGACGGTTCGGGCACGAAATACACTCCCCAACCGACAGTGCCCGATGATGTGCCGGCAACGAGCCGCGGGCTTTGGCTATCGACCGACGACGAACGCATCGCGCTCCAGAGCGGCAAAGCAGGCTCGTTTGTCATGCGTTAGCCCGCGCGGCCTCGCGCTTACGGGAGTGGTATTTGATTGCGTGCGGTCGGCTAGTCAACCTCCTGACGGCGCGGGATTCCCAGCGGCGGGGCGTGGATATGAAACCACTGGCGTCATCGATTGACCCGATCCGCTATCGCCCGGGCGGTTCGTGGCTGGTACGCCTTGGAAGGTCGAACCTCTTTGCCTGGATGGTCTCGATCGGTCTGCATGTAGCGGTCTTCCTGGCGTTGTATCTGGTTGCGTTTGGCGATGAGGTGCAGCCAAGGCGGTTGATCATTCCCGAGGCCCGGCTGGCCGGCCCCGCGGGCCCGACGCCGTCCCAGGCCCTGCCCCCCTTGAAGCTGAGCCGGCAGCCCGCGCCCACGCCGGCCGACCGCCCTCACGTCAAGCTCGACGAGCTTCCCATCGCCGCCGTCACGCTGGACTCACCGCCGGCGCTGGCACTGCCCGGCAGCGAGGAGCCGGACGCGACCAACTCGCTCACCTCGGAGGCGATGGCGTCACCACTGGCGGCGGCACCGATCAGCACCTTCTTCGGCCAGGCGGGCAACGCCTACCGGGTGGTCTACGTGCTGGACGTCTCGGCTTCGATCATGGCCTACGCCAGCGATGACATCGTCCGCGAGATGAAGCGCTCGGTCCGTCAACTCGTCCCCAGCCAGCGGTTCCACATCGTCGTGGCGGGACCGTTGAAGGTGGGGGAACTCGGGCCTCGGCGACTGGTGCCGGCCATCGGGACGTACAAGGCTCAGGCAATGAAGTACCTGGATACGGTCGCGGAGATCTGGGATGCGGGCAAGGCGGATCCCATCGAGGCGATGAGGCGCGCCTTCGCGGTGCGGCCGGAGTTGATTTACTTCCTCTCCGATGGCGCGTACTTCGACGTCCAGGACGATCTGCTGCGAACCCTGAAGCAGCTCAACCCGCACCAGGAGGTGAGAATCACCGTGATCGGTTTCGATCCCTCGCCGGCGCCCCGGGCCCTGCTTGAACGCATCGCCCGAGAGCACGGCGGGCATTTCCGCGTAGTGGAGCCGAGGTGATGACGGTTATCGCAATCCTGCTGGTTGCGGTTGTCGGCGGCGTCGCCCGCGCCGACGTGGTGACGACCAAGGGCCGCCACCCGTCGGTCGGGGCGAAGATCATTGCCCTTGACGGCGGGCAACTGCGCTATCACCTGTCCACCGGGCGGGAGGTCACCCGCTCCATCAGCGAGATCGAGTACATGCAGGTTACCGGGTGGCCTCTGTTCAACCTGGCCGAGAAACAGCGGCGCGACGGCCATCTTCGCCAGTCGGCCGGCAGCTACGAGAAGCTGCTGGCCAGCTTGGCCGAGCCCGGACCCGGAAGGGCCCGCCCCGGAACCACCGCCACGCCGGCCGGGGACGGCAAATCGGGTGCCCGTGAGCCCGGGGCGGCGGCATTGGATCGCAGGCTGCTGGTACAGTGTCGCTTGCTGCGGGCGTACGACGGCGAGGGCCGATTCGATCGGGCGGTGACCGTTTACCTGGACGTGATCGAACGTATGCCGGCGGCGCTGGAGACGCTGCGGCCGGCCAACCTTCCCGCGACGAACTCGACGTTCCTGGCATCGGCACTGACGCAAGTCAACACGGCCATCGAGCGGCATGGCGGGGATGCGATTGCCGCGGAGCTGGCAAAGTGGCGGGACACCTGGCCCGGGCAGCGGCACGAAGATGCGGGAACAAGTTCCCGCAGTTCTGGCCCGGGGGGAATAAATGGCGGGGATCACGCAACAAGTCGGCCGGCCGAGGCGGCGGCGGTTCGGCACGTCAAAGAGAAGCTCCCGGAGATTCAGGCACTCCTTGGAGCCGGCCGGTTCGACCAGGTCTTGCTGCAAATCGAGGCGTTGCAGAGGCCTTCCGCCGGCGCCGTCCGGGCGGATCTATACTACTGGCAGGGCCGGGCCTTGCTGGGCAGGAGTGCCGGCAAGGGATCGGATGAGGCGAAGCGCGATCAGCGGCGGGCGGGTTTGGCGTTGATGCGGGTCGTGATTCACTTTCCCGGCCATTCGTTGGCGCCCGAGTGCCTGTACCGTGCGGCCGGGATCTGTGAGCGTTCCGGCCGAATCGATCAGGCGGTGGGGCTGTGGTCGGAGCTGGTTGGCGCGTACCCCGCCGCCGCTCCGTGGACCGAGCAGGCGCAGCAGGCGCTGAACCGGATAGAAAGATAGGGCGGTTTGCGAAGCCGCAAGCGGTTCCAAATCACATGAGAGTGGTTATGAACGCGACACTACTCATCGGACAGTACTGGATGGCGCAGGTTCCCGAGGTAGCGGCAACGGACGGCTCGTCAGTGTCGGTGCTGCGGCAATTCGTGGTTTACGGCGGGTGGATCACCTGGTGCGTGCTGATTCCGCTGTCGGTCGCTACGATCGCCCTGGCGATTCACTATCTGACCATCCTGCGTCGGGCCGCCCAGTCGCCGGCAAGCCTGGCCCGGGCGCTGGTGACCGCCGCCCGTCGGGGTCAGGTCCGCCGCATCCTCGAGATCACCCGCCAGGACGACACGATGCTGGGCCAGGCCGCCTATGCCGGCCTCTCCCAACTGCGGGCCGGCCGGGACACCGCACGGGCCGCCATCGATGAGGCCGTCGGGGAACGGGCGACCAAGCTGTTCCGCAAGATCGAGTACCTCAACGTGATCGGAAACGTGAGCCCGATGATCGGTCTGCTGGGTACGGTGCTGGGCATGATCAAGGCGTTCGGCCGGATCTTTGCCGCCGCCGGTGGCATGCCCGAGCCCGGTAAGCTCGCCGGCGACATCGCCGTCGCGCTGGTCACCACGTTCTGGGGCATCCTCATCGCGATCCCCGCCCTGACCGCGTTTGCTCTGTTCCGCAATCGCATCGACGCGTTCGCGGCCGAGTGCGTCAAGCTGTGCGACAGCCTCGTATCTCTGGTCCCCGAGGAAGAGCCGCCGGCGGAACCTGCTGCCGGCGCGTCGCCGGCTCAGGCGTCGGTCGGCCCTTAACTACCGCCGGGTTTCGGACACCGGGTCAGCCATGAGTCGATTCGTTTATCGTCACGACCGAAACCGCTCCGGGCGGATCAACATGACGCCGATGATCGACGTGACGTTTCTGCTGCTCACGTTTTTCATGTTGGCCAGCCACTTCGCCTCGGCCGAGAAAGTGGACATTGACTTGCCGCAGCCCGACGACAGTCAGGCGGTGGAGCGGCGGCTGAGGGACAAGATCATCATCAACGTGCTCTACACCGGCGATCTCGGGGGACCGGATTTGAGATTGGGACCGATGAAAGTGGACTCGATGGCGGAGCTCGACGAGAGGTTGGGTGAGTTGGCCCGGGTCAATCCGCGAGCACAAGTCATTCTAAGGGCCGACCGACGGTTGCGTTACGGCCTCGTTCGCCAGGTGATGGAGATCGTCGCCGCCCGGCAACTGACCCGCCTGCAAGTCGTCGTGGAGTTGGAGCAGCATCAGTGAGCACCAACAAGAGGACGTCAGCACCGACACCAGGAAGCAGGAAGTGGCGAATCAGAGTCGAGAACTGCGAATTGGGAGTTGGGAGTTGCGAATTGACAAAGTCCGTTTAGCCGCGACCCGAAGGGGAGCGCGTTGATCGTTTAGCCGCGACCCGAAGGGGAGCGCGCTTGTGCTGACCGGAGCACACAGAACATGCACGAGGACGCGAACGGAACATCGGTCAAGGGCAAACCCGGCGGTGGGAGCTCGGGTTTCTCCGCCGGCCAACCGCGTCCGTTCAGTGCCCGTTTCCATCAGGACCGATCGGGCGGGGTCATGTCGCTGAACCTGACGCCGATGATCGACATTGTCTTCCTCCTGCTGTTCTTCTTCCTGACGGTCAGCCGATTCCGAGCCGCCGAGGGCATGCTGCCCGCCCACCTGCCCACCCGGGCTGCAGGGGTCAGCACCGACGTTCCCCGGACCCCGATTCGGATTCGGTTTGTCGCCGACGCCAATTCGTCGGACACCTGCCTGGTGACCATCGACCGCTTCAAGGAATCCCCGCTCCCGATAAGCGAACTGACGGCGGCCCTGGGCGCGATCCGGAATCCACAACAGGGGTATGATGCCCGCACCCCCGTGCACCTCCTGGCAGGCGATGACGTCGCCTGGGAGCACGTCGTCAATGCTTATAATGCCGCGATGGCGGCCCAATACGAGAGAATCTTCTTCGCCGGTTCGCCATGATATCGCGTCCTCGCATCCAGCATTTCGCAATTGGAACCGGGCGGGCAACCGTTGTGTTCCTTCTTGGCACGACGACGGCGGTTGCCCAGGTCTCTACGTTGCCGTCGGCTGGTCACCTGGACGAATCTCTGTTTCGAGAAGGGCTGAGGCAGCGTGGCCTGACTGACTGGCTCGAACAGTACCTGGCCGATACCCCACCGCTCGAGGATGTGGATGCCAGGCTCCGCCAGCGTGAGAAGCTTCTGGACGAAGCGGCAAAACCGGCCCTCACCGACGACCAGCGGCGAACGCTCGTCACCGAGGCGAGCGCCATACTCTCCTCGTTGATCTCAGAACACCCCGGCCATTCCGCCCGGCTGCGCTGGCGGTTCGAACTCGCACGCGACACGCTGGAGCGCCTTGAACCCCAGGTCTTCGACGCCCTGTTGCTGTATGACCTGCCCGGCCGGGACCGCGCCAGAGTGAACGAACTGAGCACCAGAGCCGTCGAGATACTCGAGACGTTGCGACAGCAGATCGCCGACGCCTGGAAATCGTTCGAGGCTCTGGATGAAGCCGCGATTGAACAAGCCGTCGCATCTGGTTCCCTGCGGGTGCTCGAATCGCTCGACGCGAGGTCGGCGTCACTGTTCGCATGGGCGCAGTTGCACCACGAACTCAGCGCCGATCTGCCCGAGGCGGATCGGCAACGACGCCTGTCCGTACTCTTGACGGAGGTCGCGCAGCGCTACGGCTGGACGGAGCCCGGGCGCCCGGCGGCACAGCGCTGCGGAGCGCTGGTCATCGCCACGATCGCCGCCCGCTCCTGCGGAGAACTCGACCAGGCTAATCGCTGCGCCCGGGGGATCGTTGCCACGTTCAAGGACATAAAGGCTCCGCAGGACCGCAAGCGATTGCGTAGAGCCGTCCTGCTGGCGGTGTTGGAACAGATCCGGGTAATGCGCGACCGCGGCAAGTTCGAGGACGCACTCAAAGCGGTCGAGCAGGCCCGGCAATGGGCAGAGCGCACGCGCCCGGGAGATGTCCAAACCGCGGTTGCCGTGGCGCTGGCTCACCGCAGCGTACTGGCTCGAGAGAAGAGATCCGAGCCTCTGGAACCAGGATCCAGCGAGCCGGGCCGTCCCCGGCCCGGTCAACGACCGCCACAGCCCCTCTTGCAGCCCCCTCGAGCCCTCGTCCCGCTCCAGCAACTGGCGGAGCGGTCGCCGGAGCATCGCGACGCGCTGTATGCCGCCACCGCCGGGGCGCTCGCCAGCGAGCCAATCTCCACGAGACGGTCACCGTTTGAACTGCAACTGCTGCTCGGGGCCGCGGTGATGGACGCGATTGTCTCTCGTGAACGCCCTGAGCCGGACATCCAGCGTCGGCTCAAGAAGGCGATCGACGGGGCGCAGGACGCGATCGACGCGCTGCCGGCGGACGTATCGTCCGCCATCCACGGCGAGCTGCTGTTCCTGTTGGGACGGGCCCACTACCTGGCCGGCATGCACCTGGAGGCGGTCGGCGTCCTGGCGGATCTCGTCGAGCGGTTCGGCCAACACGACCGCGCCTCCGGAGCCGCCGAGCAGGCCGTTGCGATTGCCCAGGAGTTCCTTCGCCGGCCTGACCAGAAGGATCCACGGACGGCAAGGGATTCGTTCGTTCGGGCGGTGAGATTACTGCGGAAGCAATCGCCGGGCTCACCGGCCGCCCGGAAGCTGCAGTACTTCGTCGCCCTGGCCCTGGAGGCCAACGGGCATCTCGAAGAAGCGGCGGAGGAATACGCAGCCGTCCCCGGCGGCGATCCCTATGTCCTCAAAGCTCGTCTGGGCCGGGCGCGTTGTCTGCGGAACGCGCTGAACCGTGCCGTCGCCGACCGGACGCTCAGTGGGCCGGGGATCCGCGAGCTGGCCGAGCGGGCGCTGAACGCCGCCCGAGAGGCCGCTACCGCCGCCGAGCCTCACGCCCACGCTTCCGCCCAGGATGAGAGCCACCTGTTGGCCGGCGAGATCATACTGTTGCTGTCGAACCTGCTGAATCATCCGTCGATCAGCAGACCGGCGGAGGTGCTGACGGTGCTCGAAGGCTTCGAGCAGCGATTCGCCGATCAGCCGGCCCTTGTCGGGGCGGCGCTGCGCGAGCGCGTGCTTGCCCTGCGGGAACTGAAACGGTTACGCGAAGCCCGCCTGGTGGTGGGGCAATTCCTGAAAGCCGATCCCCAGGCCGCCGGCCCGGTGATGGCCAGGCTGCTGGAAGCGATGCGGAACGAGATCGACAACGCCGCCGCTCGGGGTGACACTGAAGCTGCTCAGCGGATCGCGAGGGAGGCGGCCCAGTTGGCCGGCACGCTGCTTGATTGGTCCGAACAGCGCCCGGATCGCGTCGGGGCGACGGATCGGCTGGCGATCCGCGTCTGGCAGGCAGGGTCGCTGCGGGATGCCGGACGGACCGACGAGGCGCTGGGCATTTATGAGGAATGCAGCGGCGCGGACCCCGGCATCCTTCCTGCCACCTCAGCCCTGCGCACCGAGATACGCCTGGGCCGGGCCGAGTGCCTGCTCGAACTCGACAGGGCCCGGGATGCCCTGTTGATCTTCACCGACGTCTGGCAGGGTAGTCCCGAGCAATCGCCCGACTGGTGGCGAGCGTTCGTGGGCTGTCTTAAATGCCACACCCGCCTCGCCGGCGACCCGACCGAGATACTCCAATCGATCCGCCAGCAGAGGCACCTGGACCCCGATCTGGGCGGGCCGCGATGGCGACGCGAACTGGAGGTGCTGGAGAAGGTCAACATGGCCGGGATGGCCGGCACCGCCAGCGGCTCGTGATCGGAGGGTTCGGGCCGTCCGACACGCTTCACGCTATCGAGTGAGACGAGGGTAAGGTCCAATGGCCTGCAAGTGGTATACAGTCTGCCCATTGAGAAAACTTGAAAAAGAGGGGAAGATCGGCGACATATGGGCGAAGGAGTTCTGCCAATCCCAGTGGAATTGGCAGAACTGCAAACGATATGAACTAGAAGAAAAGGGTCTGGCTCATCCTGATAACATGATGCCGGACGGACGCATTGATGAAACGTTACCGTAAGCTCTGGTGAAACGCTGCGACAGGCTCTCGCCTGTATCACAGGACTGTGGGCGTTCGTCATGGCTGAAACTGACCGATTCTTGCGGGAGAACCGGGCGAACCTGAAGGGCGGTCCTTTCAAAGGGTAACGCCCCCGGGGATGAGGGGGACGGCTGAGGAACAGACGAACGATGAGCTGGCAGGATCGAGACTGGGCAAGGCAGGCGCTCCCTGGAGGGCCGCCCGGGCACCCGGGCGCCTCGCCAGGCGGGCCCTGGAGCATCGTCACCATGTTGATCGTGGTGAACGTGCTCATCTTCGGGCTGTGCGCGTTCAGTCCGGCCCTGCGGGTGAGGATCTACGAATTCGGCGCGATGCAAAGCCTCGCGGTTGTGCGGGGGCAGTGGTGGCGGTTGTTGACGGCCCAGTATCTGCATGCCGGTTCCGTACACCTGCTGGTGAACATGGTGGCGCTGCATTTCCTGGGGCGGCCGTTGGAGGAGCGGTGGTCGGCCCGCAAGTTCTTCGCGATCTACACCCTATGTGGCCTGTGCGGAAACGCCTTCTTCACGGTGCTCGGGGCTCGGGGCGTGATTCATCCGCTGATGCCGGCGGTGGGGGCCTCCGGATGTATCTACGGCCTGCTCGGCATCGTGGCGGTCCTTTTTCCCACGGCCAGACTGTACGTCTGGTTTCTGTTTCCCGTCCGCATTCGCACAGCAGCCATCATCATGGGCGCGCTCGCTTTCATGACCGTTGTGGAACGCGGCGGGAACTACGGCGGCCACGCCTGCCACCTGGCCGGGCTCGTGTTCGGCGTGTGGTGGGCCCTGCACGGCGACGAGTGGTGGTCGTCCACCGAATGGGCGTTTCCGTGGTCACGCCGGCGGGACTGAGCATTGCAGGCTTTCAGCCGCCGACGAGCCGCCGGCTTCAGGCCACGGGTCCTTCGCGGGCGTGGCTGAGTTCTCTCGGATTCGGGCGGTCTTCGGCGGCATCGTTTCGTCGTGCGAATCACGTCCCACCATGATACAGTTCCGAATGGCCAGTCCTCCTGCGGGTTTTAGTCTGAATGGGCGCGTTGAATCGAAAGCTTGGCCGGGACATCCGCGGCAGCGTCGGCGTCCTGGCGACGGTGGTTGCGATCATCGCGGTGGGGACCGGCGTGTTCATCGGGCTTGGCTCGGCCCAGCGCATCCTCGAGGCGAGTCAGGCCACCTACTACAGCCAATACCGCTTCGCCGATTTCTGGGTGCACGTCAAGAAGGCTCCGATGACCGCGGTCCAGCGCATTGGTGAGCTGCCGGGCGTCGCCGCTATTGAATCGCGAGTCGTGTTCGACGTCATTCTGGATCTGCCCGGGGTGATCCAGCCGCTGACCGGCCGGCTGATCTCGATGCCGGCCCGCGGCCTCGAACAGGGGATCAACGGCATTTGCCTGGTGCGTGGTTCGGGCTTCTCCGACAACCGCGATGAAGAGGTGATTCTCGACGAGGCTTTTGCCCAAGCCCACGGGCTCGAACCCGGGGACCGGGTCAGGTTGATCCTGAACCGAAAGCGCGAGTCGTTCGTTATCGTGGGCACCGCCATCAGCCCGGAATACGTCTACCTGGTCCGTGGCCAGGGTGACTTCGTGCCCGACCCCGAACACTTCGGGGTCCTGTACGTCAAGGAGGACTACGCCCGCGACGTGCTGGACTTCAAGGACGCCTGCAACCAAGTGGTCGGGCAACTCCTTCCCGGGTACCACGACGACGTGGACCTGCTGCTGGATCGGATCGACCGCATGCTCGACCCCTACGGGGTGCTGGCAACGAGCCCACGCGAGCGCCAGGCGTCCCATCGGTTCCTTTCCGACGAAATCCGCGGGCTGGGGATCACCGTGGTCATCATGCCGTCGATCTTCCTGGCGGTGGCGGCCCTGGTGCTCAACGTCATCATGAGCCGGCTCGCCGAGCGGCAGCGCACGATCATCGGTACGCTCAAGGCGATTGGATATTCCGACCGGCAGGTGCAGGTGCATTTCCTGTCTTTCGGGCTGGTGGTTGGACTTCTCGGCGGGCTCGCGGGGGTCGCCCTGGGCCTGGCCATGGCCTTCGGAATGATCCAGATGTACAAGGAGTTCTTCCATTTCCCCACTTTTGTATTCCGGGTCTATCCCGACCTGGTGCTGATCGGGATGGTGATCAGCATCGCGTTTGCCGTCGGGGGCACCGCCAGGGGCGTGTGGACGGCACTCAAGCTCCAGCCCGCCGAGGCCATGCGCCCCAAGCCCCCCGAGCGAGGCGGGGCCGTGTTCCTCGAACGGGTCCCTGCCGTCTGGCGGCAGTTCGGGTTCCGCACGCACATCGCCCTCCGCAGCCTGGCCCGAAACCGGGCCCGCACCCTGACCGTGATCGTGTCTTCGGCCCTGGCCACGTCGATCATCCTCATGACCATCGCCATGTACGATTCGATGTGGTTCCTCGTCGATTTTCAGTTCGAGCAGGTGGCACACGGCGACGTCAACATCGGCATGCGGGATGAGCGATCGACGGCGGCACTACTGGAGGGCCGTGGTCTCCCCGGGGTCGATTACGCGGAGCCGGTGCTGGGCCTGATCTGCGATCTTCGTCATGGCCGCGAGTCCCGACGCCAGGCGATCACCGGCCTGTCGGCTGGGCACCGGCTGACGACGCCCATGCAGCAGGATCTGGAGCCGATCGTGATTCCTGACCAAGGCCTGGTCCTCTCGCGGAAACTGGCGGAGATCCTGGGGGCCAAGGTCGGCGATCGACTGGAGCTGACGCCCGTTCGCGGCCGGCGCGAAACCGTGCATGTCCCACTGGCGTCGATCGTCGAGGGCTTCCTCGGCCTGGAATGTTACGCTGATCTCGGGTATCTCAGCCGCATTGTCGGCGAAGCAGCGGCCGTCAATTCCCTGCAGTTGGCGGTCAACCCCATTGCCGCCGACGTTCTCTATCGCGACGTGAAGCAGTTGCCCAACGCGCAGGGGCTCAGCGTGCGGGCGGACACCAAGGGCAACATCGAGTCCACCTTCGTCAGGACAATGGTGTTCTCGCTCGGCTTGATGATCGTATTCGCGGGCGTGATCGCGTTTGGAACCATGTTGAACTCGTCGTTGATTGATATTTCCGATCGCACCAGGGATATTTCCACGTTCCGCGTGCTCGGCTACCAGCCGGGGCAGATCGCAGGTATCTTCTTCCGGCAGAACCTGGTGGTTTTCGTGGTGGGCCTGGTGCTGGGGTTGCCGCTCGGGTACGCGATGGTTCTCGGTGCCGCCAAGGCCTACGACTCGGAACTGTTCAGAATGCCTGTCATCGTGGAATTCCCCAGCCTCCTTGCAACCGCCGTGATATCCCTGGTATTCCTCCTGGTCGCCCAGTGGTTTGTCTATCGACAGATCCGCAAGCTGGACTGGCAGGAAGGTGTCAAAGTCAAGGAGTAAGAAGCGCATCTGGTGAAGAGCGGGAACACGTTTCATGAAAAAGCGATGGGTGATTCTGTTTGTCGTCGTGTTGCTCGTTGCGGCTTTCGTGGGTTGGCAGATGCGTCAGCCGGACGCCCGGCTGGGCGTGATCCGCCCGCGCATCGCGACCATCCGGGCCTACGTGGAGGAGCGGGCGGTCACCGAGTTGCCACACGACTTCCTTGTCGCGATGCCCATCGCCGGTTGGCTGAAACCGATCGCCCTGCGCGAGGGCGATCCGGTCAAGGAAGGTGAAGTTGTCGCCGGGCTCGAAACCGCCGACCTGGAGGATCGGGTTGCCCAGGCCCGGGAACGGATTGCCAAACTCGAAACCAACATCAAAGAGACGTCAGACAACCGCCTGGAGAAGAATGCATTAATCGAAGCCGAGGCCACCGTCAAAGCGATCAACGAGACGGTTGCCGCAGCAGAGAAGAAGCTGGAGGCGTCCAAGGCGGTCGCCGACTTCGCCGAGATCGAGGTCGAGCGGATCAGGGGCATTCGGGCCGCCGATGCCGCAGCCGACCGCGAGCTTCATGAGGCCGAAACCGAGTGGCGAAAGGCCCGGGCCGAATACCAGAGCGATGCCCTCGAACTGGCCGCCCTGAAAACCCTCGCCGCGGTCAGTTATATCGGGCCCAAGTTCATCAGAGACTACATCGATCGCAAGTCGTTCACCCTGGAGGCCTACAAGCGGCAGCTCGAAGAAACGCGGTCCGCACTCGACATCGAGCAGCGAAACCTCGACCGGGCGGTGATCAAGAGTCCCATCGACGGGGTGGTGCTCAACCGCCATCAGACGCGGGCGCAGTATCTTCAGGCGGGCACACCGCTGCTCACCGTAGGCCGACTCGACGACCTGGAAGTGACGGCCGAAGTGCTCACCGAACGCGCCGCCCACATCAGCCCTGGCGACCCGGTGGATGTCTACGGCGAAGCCGTTCCCGATGGACCGATCCCGGGCAAGGTGTCCCGTGTCTACCCGGCCGGCTTCAAGAAGATCAGTTCGCTCGGCGTCGAGCAGCAACGAGTCAAGGTGGCGATCAAGCTCGACCGCCGGCCGCCGCGACTCGGGGTCGAGTTCCGCGTTCACGTGCGCATCTACTACGACGAGGCGGCTGACGCCCTCACGCTGCCCCGCACTGCACTGTTCCGCGGGCACCAGGGTGATTGGCAGGTAATGGTGGTACGCCAGGGCGTGACGAAACTCCAGACGATCAAGGTCGGCCTCATGAACGACGAGCAGGCACAGATCCTCGAGGGTCTGACCGCCCAGGACGCCGTCGTCGCCCGCCCGTCGCGCGAGATTGTAGAGGGCATGAATGTCGAGACGACGGTACGCGAGTAAAACGTGGAGTTCCGGCGAGATGAAGGCAAACCGATTGACATCCGAATGGGCCGCAATGGTCCCGACGGTGCTGCTGCTTTCCGGAGTGGCGTGGGCGGCCGAGTTCGAATCACTTGCACCATACAGGAACGACGCAGAGGCGGCCGCGGCCGGCCAGCGGTTGGGGATCGGGTTCGCCGAATTGGAAGGGCCCAGGACCGCCGAGGTGCTGACCCACCAGACCTGGACCCTGGTCTACACCGCGGGCAAGGCCGGAATCGCCCCGGGCGGCGGGATCCGGATCGCCATGCGGCACCTGCTGCAGTGGACGCCGCCGCAGACTCAGAAACCAGACGCCACCGGCTACCTCACCGTCAAAACAGCGAACCACGTGCCCGCTGAAGTGTACATCGAGTACAACACGTTCAAGGGGAGGTTCTTCGGGCGATACTTTCCCTGGCAGAACATCGTCGAAGTCACCTTGCCTGAGCGCGGACTCACCGAGGGCGACACGATCCGTGTCACCTACGGCGACCGCAGCGGCGGCTCACCCGGCATCCGGATTCAGCCGTTCGACGAATCGCCCTTCGTCTTCAAGGTCTACGTCGATCCGCTTAGCCATGACGACTACTTCCCGCTGATCGCCAACCCGGCGATCGACATTGTGGCCGCTCAGCCGTACCGACTTGGGATCGTCATGCCTTCAAACGCAGTGGTCGGCCGCCCTACGTGGTGCATCGTGCGGGCGGAGGACCGATACGGCAATCCCGCCACACGCTACCGGGGGACCGTTCGATTCACCGCCACCGACGAATCCGCGAGACTGCCCCTGAGCCATACGTTCACCGAGCTCGATCGCGGTGTGCACCGGTTCGAGGACCTCGTCTTCAACGCCGCCGGCGATCACACGGTCACCGTGCAGGATGGAACCTTCCAGCGGATGAGCAACCCGGTCCGCGTGGCCGACGACCGGCCGGAGCTTCTGCTGCTGTGGGGCGACCTCCACGGGCACACGCTTCATTCCGACGGCCGCGGCACCGTCGAGCAGTTCTACGACTTTGCCGAGCGCGTCGCGGGGCTCGACTTCTGCGCCGTCAGCGACCATGCCTTCGAGATGCCCGACGAGATATGGGAGCACTCGAAGGTCGTCACCAACCGGGTATACCGCCCCGGGCGGTTCGTCACCTTCCACGCCTACGAATGGAGCGGCCAGACCGATGTCGGCGGCGACCATAACGTGTACTTCCTCGACGACGATCCCCCGATCTACCGCACCCGCTCTTACTACGACTATCGCAACTTCCAGATGTACCACGGCCCCGAGCCGCAGGTGAACCACGTCGAGGACCTGTTCGCCACCCTGGCCCGGCACCTGAAAGACAAGAACGTCTTCACCATCCCGCACTACGGCGGCCGGCGAGGCAACCCCAACTGGCACAACCCCAAGCTCCAGCGGATGATCGAGGTGTTCAGCGAGCACCGCCGCAGCGAAGACTGGATCACACCCTTTCTCAAGAACCGGTACCGGCTCGGCATCGTGGCCAGCAGCGACGGGCACTGCGGCAATCCGGGCTACGGCTACCTCAAGCCCACCTACGACTGGACGAGCCAGGAGATCGGGATGGCCGCCGTCGCCGTCTATGCCGGTCAGCGGACCCGCGAGTCCATCTTCCGCGCCCTCTATGATCGACACGTCTACGCCACCTCCGGCGACCGCATCATCCTCGACGTCCGGGCCGACGGCCACGTCATGGGATCGGAGTACAGGACGAAAATGGCGCCAATGATTATGATTCACGCCGCCGGCACCGCGCGGATCAGACTCATCGAGATCAAGAAAGACAGCGAAACCGTCCATGCCGAGCAGCCCGGTAAGGTGAGCATCCAGTTGCAATGGCGCGACCCAGATTTCGAGCCCGATCGTGAATGCTACTACTACGTCCGCATCGTCCAGGAGAACAATGAGGAAGCGATTTCCAGTCCGATCTGGGTCAATTAACGCCAGTGCGAACCGCCCAGCCCGTTTAGCCGCGACCCGAAGGGGAGCGCGTTGTCTGTTCAGCCGCGACCCAAAGGGCAGCGCATTCACCGTTTAGCCGCGACCCGAAGGGGAGCGCACAGGAGATCACAAATGAACCGGATAACCAGACGTCGATTCATTCGCACTTCCGTCGGCTCGGTGGCTGCAATGGCCGGCTGTGCCGCCATCGGGAAACGAGGCCGCCGCCCGGTCGTTGCGACCACTCCCCGGCTCGGCCCGAACGAGAACATCCGCGTCGCGCTGATCGGCAGCGGCGGCATGGGCCGGGGCGACATGAATACCTTTCTGCCGTACGCGGACGTCGAATTCCCGGTCGTCTGCGACGTGGACGACGCGATGATCGCCAAGGCCGTCAAAGCGGTCGAGGACGCCCGCGGCAAACGCCCCGAGGTGACCAAGGACTTCCGCCGCATCATGGATCGCACGGACATCCACGCGTGCCTGGTCGCCACCCCCGATCACTGGCACGCGTTGCCGACGATCCACGCCTGTCAGTCGGGCAAGGACGTCTACGTCGAGAAACCATTGGCCACCAGCATCGGCGAGGGTAAGGCGATGCTCGACGCCGCCCGCAGGTATGACCGCGTCGTGCAGATGGGGACGCAGTGGCGCAGCGCCCCGCATTGGCGGGAAGCGGTGCAGTACGCGCAGTCGGGTAAGCTGGGCAAGATCCGGCTCGTGCGCTGCTGGGCGTACCTGGCCTGGGTGCACAGTGTCGGCAAGCCGGCCGACTGCGACCCGCCCGAGGGCGTGGATTACGACGTGTGGCTCGGACCGGCACCGAAACGCCCGTTCAACCCGGCACGGTTCCACTTCTCCTTCCGCTGGTTCTGGGACTACGCCGGCGGGCTGATGACCGACTGGGGCGTGCACCTGCTCAATATCGCTCTCTGGGCCATGGGACCGCGGATGCCCGAGCGCGTCAGCAGTTCCGGCGGCAAGTACATCTTCGACGACATCTCCGAAACGCCCGACACCCAGCACGCCTTGTACGATTACGGCGACTACACGCTGGTCTGGGAGCACCAGATGGAGGGCGGCCGCGGCTGCGAAGGTCGCGAGCACGGCGTGGCGTTCCACGGCACCGAGGGCACGCTCATCGTGGACGCCGGCGGCTGGGAGGTCGTACCCGCCGCCAGGGACGGACGCGTCAAGACCGACAGGAAACAAAAACCCCTGCCGGCCGAGAAGCACGAGAAGAAGGGCACCGACGGGCGCCCCGAGCACGTCCGCAACTTCCTCGATTGCTGCCGCTCCCGCGAGCAACCGGTCGAGAACGTCGAGATAGGCCACTTCGTCAGCACCGCCGCCCACCTGGGCAACATTGCCCTCCGCAGCAGGCAGTCCATCCGGTATGATGCCCTCAGGCAGCGCGTGGTTGGACACAACGTCCCTGAGGAATTGCTGACCAAGCGCTATCGTGCACCGTGGAAGCTGGGGGTCTGAGAGCGAAGAAGTGCTTCAGCCCCGGTTTGGGCATCATTTGGAGGATCGAATGGACATTCCGCTTTCCCGGCCGGACCTCACGCAGGCCGAGCGCGACGCGGTCAGCGCGGTGATGGCGACCACCCAGCTCTCTCTGGGGCCGAAACTGCACGAGTTCGAGGCCATCGTCGCCGGCTATGCAGGCACGAGATACGCGCTGGCGGTCAGCAGCGGCACCAGCGGGCTGCACCTCTGTCTGCGGGCGATGGGCATCGGCGCAGGCGATGAGGTGATCACCACGCCTTTTTCGTTCATCGCCTCAGCCAACTGCATTCTCTTCGACGGAGGGCAGCCGGTGTTCGTGGACATCGACCCGGACACCTGGAACATCGACCCGACCCGGATCCCCGACGCCATCACGCCCAGAACCCGCGCCATCCTGGCGGTGGACATTTTCGGACAGCCGGCCGACATGGCTCCGATCCGCGAGCTGGCGGCCAGGCACCGGCTTCGGATCCTGGAAGACTCCTGCGAAGCGCTGGGGGCCACTTACCAGGGGCGGCCGGCGGGCTCGCTAGGCGACGCGGGGGCGTTCGGGTTCTACCCCAACAAGCAGGTCACTACGGGTGAGGGCGGAATGGTCGTCACCGACGATGAGGCCATCTATAAGCTCGTCCATTCGATGCGCAATCAGGGACGGGACGCGGGCATGGGTTGGCTGGCCCACGCCCGGCTAGGCTACAACTATCGGCTAAGCGACATCAACTGTGCCCTGGGCATTGCCCAGATGAAACGGATCGACGAGATCCTGGCCAACCGCCGCCGGGTGGCCGGTTACTACCTCGATCGACTCGGTGACGAGCCTCGCGTACGCATGCAGAAGATTCTGCCCCACTGTCGCATCAGTTGGTTCGTCATGGTGGTTCGGCTCAACGACGACTACGCGCGGGCCGATCGCGACGCAATCGTGCACGCGCTCCGCGAGAAGGGCGTGGGTTCCAGCAATTACTTCCCGCCGATCCACCTGCAGCCATTCTACGTTGAGCGGTTCGGCTATTCACGGGGCGACTTTCCGGTCTGTGAGGATCTGTGCGACCGCACGATCGCCCTGCCATTTCACGGCCGCCTGACTGAAGCCGAGGTCGACACCGCCTGCCGCGAATTCCGCAGCCTGTTGTAGAAGTCAGGAAACGAGCATCAGCACCGCAGATACTGCTCATAGAGCAGTGGCACACAGGCGATTCCGGGCCGGAAACCGCAATCCTGAATTAGATGCGATTGCCCCGGGCCTGGATGCCGGTCCTGCTGGACGGGGTTGCAGGCGTTTTCCCAGTGTGGTACATTCATCTCCCACAACTGGCGGCGTACCCAAGTGGACTAAGGGGACGGATTGCAAATCCGTTATTCGTGGGTCCGAATCCCACCGCCGCCTTTCCTGGAGAACCGGCTTTTTCCCCTTGAAAACCGCTTTTTTCGGCCCCTGGTGCGGCCTTTTTCGTTTCCCGGCCGCATGTCTCTGATTCGTGTTTCAGTGCATTCTCGGGAACCGGATTGCACCGTTGGGCGCACTTTCGCGCCGAGTGAGGCGCCGAGTGAATCGGCTGGTTCTCGTTACCTCTGTCCGGTACTACATCGTCTGTTCCCGTGGCCCGGGTCCTCTGCTGATCCGGGCGGGTTGACAGGTCCGGCAAGGCGTCCAGGGCGCCGGTCAGGTCGTGCATCCGGGCGTGAGCATACCGGCCGAAGGTCAACGTCGGCGTCGAGTGGCGGGCCAGCTCTTGGACCGCCTTCACCGATGCCCCACCGCTCGCCAGGCGGCTTATGTAGGTGTGCCGCAAGGCGTGGAAGTCCGCGACGTGGCCGGCATCATTCCGGTAGGGGATTCCTGCGTCTGCCAAATCTGCGCGCAGCATCTTGACAACGCGGTTAGGCGTCGGCATGGGGAACACCGCCGCGTCTGGCAGCTTGTTCCCCAGGAATCCCCGTAGCTCACTCGCGGTATCAGCACGTAAGGGAAGCGTGTCCGATCGTCGCCGCTTACTGTGGCCGGCCGCTACCGTGACCGTGGGCGGCTCGGTGTCCAGCTCGAAGCTCGCCCGCGTGAGACTTCGGATTTCAGATACCCGCAGGCCGCTTTCAACGGCCAGGCGGTACAAGGTCGCCCGTTCGGGGCCCGTCATGCCGTATCGCGTAGAGCTGGCCAATGTCCCCGCCAACAGCCGGTGCAGTTCCCCTTCCGACAACGCCCGTCGGGTGTGCCGTCGGTCCGTTTCTTCGTTGAGTTTCGATAGGTGTGCAACCGGCGATTCAACGATTCGTCGCTCCCGGACCAGCCATGTGAAAAACCCTTTGAGGGCGGTTAGGTGGTGATTGGAGCTGGCTAC
>CAZOIA010000034.1:0-10009 GCA_964579675.1 uncultured Planctomycetales bacterium
CCCGCGGCTCTTTGATGTTACACACTACGGGCGCAGGGAAACCGGTCAGTTTAAGGTACAAAGCCCTGCCACTCGGTGGTATCGGAAGCGGTAGGTTTGAACGGATCAATCGTCCGCGCAATTCGGATCGGCGCACACGTTGGGGCTGCTCATGCAGCCCCGAAAGGTGGCGAAGTCGCCGAGGTCCACGTCGCCGTCGCCGTTGAGGTCTGCGAAGCCGCAGCCGGTAGGGAAGGGTATCCCCGGCCCACTGTAGCAAACCTGGAATAGCCCGAAGTCCTCCTGATCTACGTCACAGTCGAGATCGAGATCGCCGGGATACAGGAGTCCGAGATTGAAGGTCCGGATCAGCGAGCGCATGTAGAGCCGGGCTCCGTTCGGGTCGGGGTTAGGCTCGCTGGACAGGATCCGGTAGTAGTTGTTGCCGACCGGCAGGCCGGTGATCTGGACATTGTGATCGGTCACCAGGGGCGCCTGGTGCACCGACTGTCCCAATCCCGCGTTGGGCCCGTACTCCACGATGCTGTCGGTCGGCCAATCGGTCTGCCAGTGAACGACGGCCCGTCCCGGACCGGTCTGGGTCACATCACTGTTCCAGGGGCCGGTCTTGATCCGGAATCGCCGCCCGCCCGCGTCGCCGCAATTATCCCTGGTGGAGATGGGCGTCACTTCGTATTCGGTCGAGGGTGACAGCCCGCTGATGGTCAGGTTGTGCGAAGTCGAGAGCGTGCTGCTGAGCGTGTTGCTGGTTCCCGATGAGCAACCGGCCCGCATCCACCAGATCTGGCGGCGGGCGGGCAGGTTGGTGTTCCAATGCACGACGGTACTCGAGCCGCTCTCCGAAAGATCGGCGAACAGGCCGCTCATGATCACCGGGTTGTCGGCATAGTGGTTGACCGAGGTGCCGAGGGCGGTGGCAGCCTTGAACGCGGCCTTCTCGTACTCTGAGAGTTGGAGGCTGAAGTTGTGCCAGGCGCCGGCGGGCCAGTAGACGAACCAGGTTGCGCAGTAGACCTGCCGATCGCGGCTCGCGTTCGACTGGCCGAGGTCTTCGTAGAAGCCCAGGATCCGGTCGAAGGCGGTTTGTTCGCCCACGGTGCCGATGACCCATCCCCATTCGGTGACGTACACCCCGACGCCGGGCCGGGCACACTGTCCGCCGTGCAGGGTCGGGTCATCGAGCATGTCCAGGTGGTCGTCGGGCAGGCTGCTGCCGGTGTGAGTCGCCACGCCGTCGTAGCCGTCCCGGCCGAGCATCCCCAGCGCACTGCGCATGTTGCCGGTGCTGTTGAAGTGCCCGACGATGACGCGGGCCTCCGGTTGCACGCCCTTGATCGCGTTGCGGACCTTCTGGAACGCCGAGACGTACTCGCTCACGCTGACGAAGAACTCCATCTCGTTGCCGATTACGTAGTGCCGGCAGTACTTCTTCATCCGCTGCGCCCAGTTGTTGGCGCACTGGCTGGCGAAGGTGTCCTGCTCGCCGGGGTCGGCGGGCACGGTCATGTCCCATCGCCAGTCCAGTCGCTGGATGACCGTAAAGCTCTCGCCGGTTGCGGGGTTGATTCGGCCGGAGACATCGGGCCCACCCCCGCTGTGGGTCACGTTCGCCTCCAGCGTCCAGCCCGTGCGGTGACTCATCACATCCACGTTGGCCCCCCAGTCCCAGAAGTGGATCCCGAAGACGTGGGGCGACTCCGCCCGGGCCTGACCGCCCAACGCGTACACCACTGCGAACCCAACCACGGCGAACCTGGGATGTCTGATGGTCATTGCCTGTTCCTCAGATATGGAGAGAAGGGGGACATTCCACGTCTCCGTTTCCCGGGGACAGCGGACATTCTACTTGGGCGGCGGCTCCTGCGGGCCGAGAAGCCGCGCGGCCCGTTTCCTCCCGACTCAGCGGCTGGCGCAACCCGGATCGGCGCACACGTTGGGCCCGCTCATACAGTCCTGGAAGGTGCCGAAGTCGTCGTGGTCCACGTCGCCGTCACCGTCGAAATCCGGGAACTCGCACTGGGCCGGGGGCGGGATCCCCGGCCCGCTGTAGCAAACCTGGAACAGCCCGAAGTCCTCCTGATCCACATCGCAGTCGCGGTCGAGATCGCCGGGATACAGGAGTTCGACCTCGAAGGTCCGTATCGGCGAGCGCAGGTGAAGCCGTGGCCCGTTGGGGTCGGGATTCGGCTCGCTGGACAACACGCGGTAATGGTAGTGTCCGGGTTCGAGCCCGGCGATCTGGACGCTGTGCTCAGTTACCAGCGGCTCGTGGTACGCCGATTGTCCGAGGGCCGACGTCGGCCCGTACTCCACGAGGCTGTCGGTCGGCCAGTCGGTCGGCCAGTGGACCCGGACGCGGCCCGCCCCGGTAGCGGTCACGTCGCTGCTCCAGGGGCCGGTCTTCGCCCGGAAGCGCCGCCCGCCCGCGTCGCCGTGGTCATCGGCAATGCACGTGGGCATCACTTCGTATTCCGTCGAAGTCCACAACCCGCTGATTCCCAGCTCGTGCACGGTCGAGTGGGTATCGCTGAGCGTGTTGCTCTCTCCCCATGATTGACCCACCCGCTTCCACCAGATCTGCGGGCGGGCGGGCACGTTGGTGTGCCAGCGGCACTGAATGCTGCTGCCGCTGTCGGGGATATCGGCGAACAGGTCGCTCATGATCACCGGGTTGTCGGCATAGGCGTTGAGTGAAGTGCCCAGGGCGGTGGCGGATTCAAACGCGGGATTCTCCGGGTGGCCGTTGATGCCCGACAGCTTGAGGCTGAACGTTTGCCAGAGGAAACTGGGGTATGAGAACCAGCACGCGCAATAGAGCTGTCGAAGCCGGCTGGCGTTGGACTGACCGATGTCCTCGTAGAAGCCCAGGATCCGGGCGTAGGCTTCTTGCTCAGGCACGGTGCCGACGACCCATCCCCATTCGGTGATGTAAAGCCCCACGTCAGGTCGTGAGGTGCCCAGCTCCTGGTCGAGCAGATCCAACAAGCCGCTGTCGAGGTCGCTGCCGGTGTGCTTGGCGATGCCGTCGTAGCCGTCCGGCCCGAGCGTCTGCATGCAGGACTCGAGGTTGCCGTTGCTGTTCCAGTGGCCGATGATCACCTGCGCTTCGGGCTGAACACTCCTGATCTGGTTGCGGACCTTCTGGAACGTCGAGGCGTACACCGACACCGTGACGCCGGGGTGGAGCTCCATCTCGTTGCCGATCACGTAATGCCGGCAGTGCTTCTTGATATTATTGGCCCAGTTCCGGCACTGGTAGGCGAACGAGTTCTGATCGGCCGGGCTCACGGGGACGGTCTGGTCCCAATCCCAGTCGAGCCGCTGGACGATGGTGAATCCTTCGCCGGTGGCCGGGTTGATCCGGCCGGAGACGTTGGGCGAGTCCCGCCCCAGGTTCGCCTCGACGACCCAGCCCGTGCGGTGACTCATCACATCGAGGTTGGCCCCCCAATCCCAGAAGTGGATACCGAAGACGTGCGGCGACTCCGCCCGCACCTGGGCCTGGGTCAGGCCGCCCACCAGGTACACCGCCAACAGCAAAACCGCACCAAGCCTGAGACACCCAGCACGCATGGCCTCTTCCTTACCCATTCAAGAAGCGCAGCTTACCCCCGATTGATCCATGTCAATCCCTGGGAATTCGACTCCACGACAGCGTGTATTATATCACCCGGGCGGGCGGATCGAAAGCCCGGCCAGCCGCCATCTCCCAGGGGCCCGCGTTTCCCCGATCACCGGTTTGCTTTATGATCCCTGGCCGAAGACGGTTGCCCCGTTGGCGGCAACAGGACCGACCGTAAGGGATCAACAAGGATGGCGACCGAACGCCCCCTGGGCGTGGCGATTCTGGGGTTCGGGTTCATCGGCAAAGTGCACGCCTGGGGGCACCTGAACATTCCGTTGTTCTACGATCCGCCGCCGGTGCGGACGCGGCTGGTGGGGGTGGCGACCAGCAATAAGAAGACTGCGGCCAAGGCCAAGGCGACGCCGGGCTTCAAGGTGGCCACGACCGATCAGCTCTCGCTCGTCGGGCGGGACGACGTGGACATCGTGCACGTCTGTACGCCGAACGATCTCCACTGTGAGGCCATCCTGGCCGCCATGCGGGCCGGCAAACACATCTACTGTGACAAGCCGCTGACTGCCACCGTTGAAGAGGCGGAGAGAATCGCTGCTGTGCTGGGGAACTACAAGGCCACGAGCCAGATGACGCTGAATTACCGCTTCTTTCCGGCAACGTTGCGGGCCAGGCAACTCGTTGCCGAAGGCCGGCTCGGCCAGATCACGCACTTCCGTGGTGCGTACCTGCACGCCGGCAGCGTAGACCGCAATCGCCCGCTCAATTGGAAAGCGGACGCCGACAAGGGCGGCGGCGTACTCAACGATCTGGGCTCACATATCATTGACCTGATGCAGCATTTGCTGGGGCCGCTGGAGCCGATGCATGCGGTCGCCCGCGTCTGGGCCGACGAACGTCGCGATGCCAAGGACCCCTCGCGTAAGATCCCCCGCGTCGGCGAAGATTTCATCATGGTCACGATGCGGACTGCCGACGGCGCACCGGGCATCATCGAGGCCAGCAAGATCGCCACCGGCACCGAGGACGAGCTTCGCTTCGAGATTCACGGGGAGAAAGGGGCGTTGCGCTTCAACCTGATGGACCCGAACTGGCTCGATTTCTGCGACGTCTCGGACCCGGACGAGCCACTGGGCGGCCAGCGCGGCTGGAAGCGAATCGCCACCGTCTCCCGCTACGACAAGCCCGCCGGCTTTCCCGGGCCCAAGATGTCGATCGGCTGGATCCGGGGCCACCTGCACTGCCTCTACAACTTCCTCGACGCCGTCGCCAAGGGCGAGCCCGGCGACCCGAACCTCGCTCATGGCGTCGAACTTCAACGCCTCCTCGCCCGCATTGCCGGCATGGCGGTGGCGCGCGGTTGACGGCAGACCCGAGGGGACCATTGGGCCAGACTAAAGCGATAGCGTATTCCTGGTTACAATGGCCGTGCCAACGACCACCGCAGCCTCGTGGCCCGATAAAGTAAAACTGTATCTCCGGCGATTCCGGTGCTTTCCGAGGGATTGTCTAGGGTCTTCATGGGGTTTTCATAGGGTTTCCATAGCATTCGTCTTGCTTTCGTGTGCAAGGTAGGCGATACTAATAACGGAGGTTCGGCCTAGGGGCTGCTGAGGCGGCTCCGAAAGCGTGACCTCCTTCTTATTGCGCCTACCTCGCCGTGTACGGATCTGAGACGTAGACGATGCCACGCGCCCGATGCACGTTCCCATCTCTGCGAGCATCACCCTCGAACTGTAACCTGCTCAGCCAGGGGCCAAACTCGCCGGCAATCTCATCTCGTACCGGCGCGTCCATGCCCAGAGAAGGGAGTCGAAATCCCCAATTCACGCAGTAGATGCACACATCTGCCGCCTGCACCGGGTACGTCATGTCTGAACGAACAAAAAACGGCGTCGGAACGATGCACGAAGCCCGGTCGCGTCCGTTCTGGGTTTGGGTGAAGTAACGCTCGAGACGGCGAACGAACCTACGGTCGAGTGCCTTCTCGGTCTCGTCCATGACCAGAAGTCCCTGTTCCTGCCGAGTATTCAGAAAGTAGAAGAACCGCTCCAGCAGAAACACGTGATCCTTACGCAAGTACTCTTTTGCTTCGTAGGTGGCGGGCCTGCGAATGTTTGCGGGAACTGCAGCGGCAAACAGAACCGCTTCACGATCCCGAAGGATCCGGAAAAGCCCCCGAGCCATTCTCAGAGATGCCTGGCCATAAGCCGTGAACTCTTGTCTGCTCTGTGGCTTCTTCTGCTGCCCTTTCTCGAGAAACGATACAACACGCCTGCGCCTCGAAGCGTCGTGAAGAGGAGCATCCTGGGCAGCCCACTTGAAACGATCTCTGTCCAAGAGCTTATGCCCTTTGATTTCGGTTCTGTACTGATGCAAGCTGACTCCGAAGCAGGAGATCTCGAGGCTCTTGATCGCGTGGACGAATGGCCACACGTTACGCGTGTGCAATGCAATCCCACCGCGGACTTCGTACGGTGTGTTACTACCAGCGTGGCCGCTTTCATCCATGAAGAGGAGGTAACTCATAGAGCCCTCGCATTACCTCGCGTCCTGATCAAGGACCGCGCTCGGGGGAATTCACCAACACCTCAGCACTGCCGGTGGTCTTTCTGATCGCGGCCAGAATCTGATCCACCGCTCCGGGCACCGGGTCGGTCAGGACCGGAAGGAAGACCAGGTCGGCGAACATCTTCTCGGTGACGGGGAAGTTGCCCTCCTTGTAACCGGGCCAGTCTTCGATGAGTGGGCCCCGGTGGCCGGTGAACAGGTCGAAGCCGTTGGCGAAGATCGGGAGCCGGTGCAGCAGTTCATAGGGGCTGGGCGTACAGGTGATGCCCTCGGCGGTGACGGCCTCACAGAATCGGTCTCTCGGCAGGCCGCCCAGCTCCTCGGGCCGGTAGTGCACGGGGAAGGCATAGTACCCGCCGCGGGTCGAGCCCTCCGACGTGGGGACCGGATGCAGGCCCGGGATCCCCTTCAGCCCCTTCTCGATCGCTTCGACGTACCCGCGGCGGCGCTCGTTCAGCGCGGGGAGCTTGCCGAGCTGGACGAGGGCGATGCCGATGCCGAGCGGGTGGGCGCGGAACTTCATCCCCGTGCCGAGCGGCTGATGCTCCTGGTACGAGGACGTCTGCAGGTCCATGCCGGCCATCCGATTCACCTGCCCGACCAGGCAGGCGCGGTCGAAAACCTCGGCATCGTTGGTGGCCAATACACCGCCTTCCCCGGCACTGACCGGCTTGGTGCCCTGCAGACTCCAAACGCCCACGTGCCCGATCGAGCCGACGGGCCTGTTCCTGTAGAGCGCTCCATGGGCGTGCGAACAATCCTCGATGACCGGAACACCCGTCTCGCGACTGATGGCCATGATCGCGTCCATGTCCGCCACCCAGCCCCACAGGTGCACGACGACGATCGCCCTGGTCTTGCGGGTGATTCCGCGGCGGACATCCGCCGGGTCGATCTGCATCGTGTCGGGATCGGACTCGCAGAACACGGGCCTGGCCCCCAGCAAGGCCACGGGGCTGATCGTGCAGATCCACGTGTAGGTCGGGCAGATGACCTCGTCGCCCGGCCCGACCCCCAGACCGAAGAACGCGCTGTACAGCGCCGCCGTCCCGTTGCAGGTGGTCAGCGCGTACTTCAGACCCGTCATCTCCCGCCACTTCTGCTCGAACTCGCGGACCACCGGCGTACCGCCCGACAGCTCGTTGCGGAGCGTCATCTCGTAGACGAGTCTGGCCTCCTGCTCGGTGATCTGCTGCCAGCGGTCGAGACTGTTCCTGGAGGTGGCTGCGGCGGTTTGAATGAACGTCGGCGTTTCGCCTGAGTTGCCTGGTTCTTTGCCGCTTGTGTCGGTCATATTCACTCCTCGACTCGCCGACGGGCTGATCGGGCCACGTCCGGCGCGGCACGGGCAGAGGACGCCCCTGCCTGATTCTAACCGGCGCATCGGGATCAGCGAAATCCATCGGCACCTGGTACAATGCCGACGTGATGGATCGGCGGACGTTCATACAATCAGCGGCGGCCTTCGGGCTCGGCGTGAGGTGTGCCGGAATGGCCAGGGCGAGCGAGAGAGGGCGGGTTCGCGGCAGGGTGAGCTCGGACGGCAAACCGCTGGAGGCGGTCCGCTGTTCCGACGGTCGGCAGGTGGTGGTGACCGATCGCGACGGGCGGTTCGCGATCGACTCGGCGGGTGACGCTGGGCCGTTCGTGTTCGTGGTGACGCCCCGCGGATACTGGGCCGATCGGTTCTACGTCCCGACGGCCGAAGCGGTCACGCGAGAGGTGCGATTCGATCTCAAACCGACCGGGCCGGCCGATCGGTACACCGCTGCCTACGTCACCGACATCCACCTCGGCGAGGGGAACAAAGAGGTTTCCTACGCCCGCTGCGCGGCCACGATTGACGAGTTGAACGCGATGCCCAACCGCCCGGCGTTCGTCATCGCGGGTGGCGACATCTGTCTGCAGAACCACCAGGGCGATCGCTACGTCCGGATCATGTCGCGGCTGAAAATACCGGTCCGCAACGGCGTCGGGAATCACGAGATGATGGTGAGTGAGGCCAACCCGCGGGGGCGGTTCAACGAACTGTTCGGCCCGACGTACTACTCGTTCGACTACGGCCAGGTGCACTACGTCGTGTTGGACGGATGCGCGATCGACCCGAAGGGCAAGGGATGGAAGAACGTCGTGGGGCACGCAGGCCCCACGGAGCGGGCGTGGTTGGAGAACGATCTGAGACTCGTTCCCAAGGGCGTCCCGACCGTGGTGGCGATTCACATTCCGCTTGTGAGCACGTACCCCCAGAGGCGAGGCACCACGACCCGCGACGCGCCATGGTGGGTGGTCCGCAACGCGGGCGAGGTCATCAAGGTCCTCAAAAAGTTCAATGTGCCGCTGGTTTTGCAGGGACACCTGCACGAGAACGAGCGGATTCACGACGGGTCTATTGAATTCGCCGAGTCGGTGTCCGTATGCGGGTCATGGTGGCGAGCGAAAACGGGCCGCGAGCTGGCCGTCAGCGGTGAGCCGAGGGGTTATCGCCTGATCGAAGTGGACGGGAATCGCGTTTCGCATCGGTACATATCGTCGGCTGAGTCACGCACCGCCGAGCCCGGGGAATTCGTCGGTATCGAGAATGATCGACTTGCCGCGGGCAGCGACCTGGTCGTTAACTTCTTCGATGCGAGCAACGAGGCGAGTGTATCTAGCCGGATCGACGGCGGGCGCCGGGTACCCTGGACGCCCGCACGAGTGCCCGGCAAGCTGGCGGACTTGACGGCCGCGCATCACTGGCAATGTTCAGCCGATCACCTGCCAACCGGCCGGCGTCGAGTTGAAGTGCGTTGCAGGGACCGCGGTCGGGCGGATACGACGCTGCTGCGATCGCTGCAAATCGGATGACTAATCTGGATCAGTGTGGTCATTGATGGAAACGCCGGAGGGTTGCCAGGTGACGGCTCAGCTTCGCCGCCAGGCGCCCCCGCCCCCGCCGCAGCAACGACAGACCGCCAAGGGCAAACAATGAAAGGGTAGCGGGTTCGGGTACCCAAGTGGAATGCCAGATGTTATAGCGGTGCCAGACGGCTCACCCGGCGGCCTGGGTCCTCATCTGGTCGTCTTCTGCCCCGCCGGTGATGTTGCTGATATCTTGCCCCGCCGGACCCGTTTCTGAACGTTCCCGTTTTCGTCGTAGTAGGTGCCATAGACTATCACGTCATTGCTGAGATGCTCTTCGGATTTGAGAGTTCCATTCTCGTGAAAGGTCAATTTTCTGACGAAGTTGCCATTGTGAACCCACTTCTCACGAGAAAGCTTGCCGTCCTTGAAATATTCAGACGTGTAGTAACAACTCACATCTTCGGAATTCCACTTGTCGTGGTGCCACGACACCCCTGTTTGCCGAAGCTGTCCGCTGTCATAGTGCTTCACATCCTTGATGCTGTGCGACTGGCCACATCCGGACAAACCGGACAGCACGACAGCCCAAAGCGTGAGTCCCTTCCAAGACATGTGTCACCTCCTGTGCATCCACTTCTAGCATGGCAGACACCAGCCGTGTCGTCCATCTTCCCCAGTCAGTATGACTGCGGGCAGGCTGTTGTCAACAGAATCCGATTGGGTGGTCTTGTATAGACCCGGGTATTTGAGAGCCGGTGCTGTGTGAGGGTGGGCTCTCATTTCCACCGGGGATCGAGGGTACGGCCTCGAACAGGCCGGGCCCGGGACAATCGCGTACGTGTATAGCGTGGGCAACGGCTCCGAGCCGGGTTCTGCGAGCCCGGTGCACCTTCGCGGTGCGAGGCTTGCCCGTCCGAGGAAACACCGGCCTCACAGAGGCCGGCTCTGACCGTCCCGCGGAGGCGGGCTCTGACCGTCCCGCGGAGGCGGGCTCTGACCGTCCCGCGGAGGCGGGCTCTG
>CAZOIA010000034.1:10109-37099 GCA_964579675.1 uncultured Planctomycetales bacterium
ATCGCGCTGGAAGCGGCTCTGACCGGGTCGGAACCGGCTCTGATCGCGTCGGAGGTCGCTAAACACATACACAAGCGCAGCTTCTCCCCGACCGCATCGCCACTGACACCCATATTGCCCTGCGGTTCTCAATCGGCGCAGGTCGGGTCCGCGTGGACGCCCGCACCGCTCAGGCAACGCTGGAACAGGCCGAAGTCCGCCTGGTCCACGTCGTCGTCCCCGTCGATGTCGGCGTCCTCGCAGCCGCCGGCGGGTGGGCCGACATTCGCACCGGTCACGCATGCCTGGAAGTGGCTGAAGTCGTCCTGGTCCACGTCGTTGTCCCGATCGAAGTCGGCCGGTGCGTAAGGCGAAGCCAGCACGGTCACGGAAACGGCGATGGTCTGAGGCGAATTGCTCGCGTTCGGGTCGCTGATAGTGACGATCCCCTGGTAGGGCCCGCCCAACGCCAGGTCGCCGGTGTCGTAGATGACGGTGATGGTATCGACTTCTCCGGTGCTGGTGCCGGTGGGCGGGTCAACGCTGAGCCAGTTGACGTCGTCGGTGATCGAATAGCTGAGCGTTCCCGGCCCGACGTTCTGCACGCTGAATGAATCGTCGGGCAGGTTGTCCCCTTCGTAGACGCTGCGGGTGAAGCCTGCCGGCGACCGTTGGATCACCGGCGCGGTTTGGACCGTGCCCGCCGGGTACCGCAGGTGCACCGTCTGCTGGAACGCGGTATACAGGTCGTGGTAGCTCCCGAGCGGCTCACCATGGCTGCGCCAGTACTCGATCGAGAACGCGTTCCAGCTTCCCCCCGCCTGTTGGTCGGCGTCGTAAACGAACCAGCACAGGCAGACGATATCGTGGTTGCCCGGGGTCTGGTTCCAGTTGTTCAAGTCGGCGAAGGCGTCGCGGACGAACTGGGCCATCACCGATTCCGAGCTCACCTTGTTCCATTCGGTGATATAGCAGGGACGGTTCTGGAGCCCCTTGCCGTCGATGACGGCGAGTTGGGAGGCGTAACCGTTGCGGAAGTCCGCCACCGATCCCCCGTAGGAATGGAGGGCGAATCCGTCGATCTCGCCCACCGGAATGTTGTCGATGGTCTCGCTCAGCCACTGGTTGCCGTCCATCCATCGCACCCCGGGGATGACGCCGCCGGGACTGACCGGGGCGACGAGAACGATGTGCTGGCCCGCGGGGCTGGACCCCGCCGAGCCGTGGATCGCGTTTCGGACGTTGCGGTAGATGGCAGCGTAACCGGCCGGCGTAACCTCTCCGCTGGGCCAGCCCCCGCCTTCACCCACGATGTTCGGCTCGTTGCCGATGATCCAGATGTGGGAGTAGTTGCGGAGCGTGTTGACGGCGTTGACGCAGTCGTTCGGCCAACCGGCGTAATCGGGGTTGCTCGGGGCGGGGACCGTTTCGCCCCAGTTGTAATCGATCCGGGTGATGATGGTCATGTTCTTGTTGAGGTACAGGTCGTGGTAGAGACCGGCGAAGTGGCTGGGGGCCCACCAGGAGTCGGAATGGGTCAGCACCGTTTCAAGGTCCCAACCCCCGTAGGCCGGGCAGTCGAGCAGGGTCGCTGGATTATTGTCAACAGGCGCCCCCGGTGTATAACCCCACCAGTGGATGCCGTAGAGCCAGGGCGAATCGGCGCGCAGCATGGATCCGGCCGACAGCAGAACCAACACGGCTGTCCAGGCCCGCATCCATGTGCGTGATACGATATACTGCGGCATAGGTTGATCGCAGACTCCGCTTATCTGGTTATTATACGTCTGAGCCGCCGGCGCTGCCAGGGACGCCGATCCCGGCGGCACGGCGGGCCGACTTCAACCACGGACCGGGCAAGGTATGAAAGCTGATCCTGCTCCGATATCGCCGGGGGCACTGCCGCACCAGGTCGCGACGCTCTGGGGGCAGCAGGCTGCGGAGTGGCCCCCGCTGGCCCGCGGCATCGCCGCCCTGAGGCAATCGCGAACTCGCTCGTTCCAGGTGGACGGTTCGCGGATCGTGCTGCAATGTAATCCCGCCCGGGTCAAAAGTGCGTCGGCCAAGGTTGATCCGGCCTCTCTGGCGGGGCGACCCTGCTTTCTCTGCCCCGATCATCTGCCCGAAGCCCAACGCGCGATCACGTACCAGGACAACTGGCTGATCCTGTGTAATCCCGCGCCGATCTTTGAACCGCACTTGACGATCGCAACCTTGGCCCATGAGCCGCAACGTGTTGGCCCGTCCGTCAACCCCATGCTGGATCTGGCGCGGGACCTTGATGGGTCGTACACGGTGTTCTACAACGGCCCCTGCAGCGGGGCCTCCGCTCCGGACCACCTGCATCTTCAGGCGACGCCGGCCGGCGCGATGCCGTTCGAGACGGAACTGGCAGCCCAGCTCTGTGCCGGTGATGCTCTCAGCCGCCGTCGTTGGATCGAATGGGCCGCTGGCGGTCCGGTGCGCATCGGCACCACCCGCCCAAGCCGCCGGCCGGCAGTTGTCCTGGTAAGCGAATCGAAGGACTTGCTCGCCCATGGCCTTGAAAGAGTCATCGGGGCCGTTGGTGAGGTTCATCCCGCCACGCCGGAACCGATGATCAATCTTTTCGCCACGTACGCTGATGATCGCTGGGTTGCCTGGCTGTTTCCGCGTGCGACGCATCGACCGACCCGGTATGGGACCGGCCCCGACGATTATCTTATCAGCCCCGGGGCCATCGATCTGGGCGGCGTGGTGATCGCACCTCGACCGGCGGACTTCGATCGGCTCACCGCCTCTGCGGTTCAATCGATTCTCAGCGAGGTGCTTCTCTCGCCGGGGGCCTTCGCCCATTTGCGCGATCGGCTACTGGGGGTTGGCGGCTGAATCGGCGGGCTGAGTCCGGGCGGCCGGGCGCGTGCCCGGGGGCTGGACCCGCAGGTAGATGCGGACCACGTTTGACAGACGGCCGGTATCACTGGCCCCGGCAGGCATTGACGACGGGGCTAAGCTCGGTCGGGTCGCCTGGAGTCCCAGGGTCGCAACCGGGTCGCCGGGTTTCGCCTCGGTGGCCATTCTGGCCAGTCCGCGTCTTGCCAGGTCAAAGGCTCGCGTGGCCGCCACCTCAGCTCGCCCCGGCTCCCCCCAGGCGGGCCTGGTTGTCCCCGCAACCCCGACCGCCAGGTATCGCTGCCTGCCTTCGGCAGGGCTCGGCGCGAGGGCATCATAGAGGACCGAGGACTCGCTCGTCCCGGGGGCCGACCGGGCGCCTGCCTCGGCTTCGAGCGAAGCGGCCTCCGGTGCTGGTCTCCGCTGACAGAGTTCTTCCTCTTCCCGTCCTGCTCTGCGGTCCTGGTCCCTTGGTGCGGCCATCGAGCGGGGCCGATCTCGTTTCGCCAACGACTTCGGTGCTCCCGTCCCATGGAGGTGTGTCAGCTTGCCCATCCCGTTGGCCGGAATGAACTCAGCCGTGGCCGCCTGCTCTTCCGCGAGCTTAACCGTTTCCTTGCCAGCCCTCCCGGTTTCCGGGCCTCCCAGGGTTCGGCGATACGCAGCGTCAGTGTCGGCCTGGAGTCTCGAGGCAATCGTCGTCAAGGTCTCCTTGTCGGCAACGTCCAGGGCCAAGACGGTTACGGTCGGGCCATTGCCGTCCGCGCCAGTATCGAGCGCCCGCCGATACCCGGAATCGGTGTGCGTAACCGCGCGGAACGCGTACTCTTTGCACAATGTTGAGACCGCTTCCCGTTGGCTGGCCCCATCGGCGAAGGCCAACTCGACCACCGTCACGTCCTCGGACGGTACGCGAAAACCGTATCTCACACCGCCGGCCCGCACGCCCGTTTCCGCATAGTCGAGCACGTAGAGGTGATCTGCTTGCCTTAAGTACTCACTGGGAGCGAGGTAGGCCCCCCGCAGCTCGTGACCCCCCGGAACGGCCCGGCTCGCGGGTTCATCCTCCCCGACCGCCTTCGTGGGCGCGAGGTATCCGGACTCGCGGATGACGGGTTCCTTGGCCTGCGGTTTGAGTCCGGCCTCTCTCAACTGCTCGCCGGCGTCGGCAAGAGCGCCGCCCTCCAGTTTGTCGCGAGCAGCAGCGTGCGCCCCCTTGGGATAAGCAAGGTCCATCCCGTTGACAGTATGGTCATAGTCGAGCGCCGCTGGTGGCGAAGGGGCTGCGGGCGCGGCTTCCGGCACGGAATAATGCTCCTCGGCCTTCGGGTGCTTGCCCCTCCTGCCGGTTGTGCCCCCTGTCTTGTCGGCCGGCGCAAGGGTGAGCTCGGGCGTTTCCGCCGCCTCGGGAACGGGTGGAGCGGCGGGCTCTTCAGAGCCGGGGGTGCGGAGTGCATACTGGGGCCCGGCCGGACGGCCAGCCGGCTCCTCCTGTCCCAGTGGCCACATGAAGTAGCCGGCCACGAAGGTGAGCGCGATAACGGCGGCGGCGGCGATCCATCGGCCGTGGAAGGGCCTCGCCGCCTGGCGCGCCATGTCCGCCGGTTGGCCCTCGCCCAGCAGGGCCCGCCTCTCAAGCCGCCCCCGCAGGCTCTCCATCAGGTCCTCCGGCGCCCGGGCACGCGGCAACGACCGGACCGCCGACACGGTCGCCCGCAGCTCTTCCAGAAGGGCCCGGGCCTCGCGATCACCAGCCAGGAAAGCCTTGACCTCCCGCTGCTCCGCGGGCGTCAACTCGCCATCGAGGTAGGCGGAAAGCTGCGATTCGAGTTGTTCACGTCGCTTGGCGTCCATTGGTCAGCATTCAGCTCCGGCCTCACCCTTCGTCATTCATCGCCCGACCGCGGCCTCATCCTTTCCGGTCATCCGGGCGACACGATCGGCTTGAGCCGCTCCCGAAGTTCCATGCGGGCCCGATGCAGTCGCGATTTCACCGTGCCGATGGGCACGTCGAGCGTCTCGGCAATCTGCTGATAGTCGAACGACTCGATATCCCTCAGCACGACCACCGCCCGGTGATCGTCGTCGAGCTGATCGAGCCCTTCGACGATGAGTCGCTCCGTTTCCCGGGCCGACATCCTTGCCGGCGGGTCCTGCGGATCGCGGGAGGCGCGCCCGTGAAGTCGAGCCCCCGGATGATCGCCTCTCCACTGGCCGTCAGGACCGTGCAGGGAGAGCTTGATTGCCCGGGCCGCCTTGCGCCGATGCGAAATCGACAGATTGACCGCGATTCGAAAGAGCCAGGTGTAAAAACCCGCCTTGTGCCGGAACGAGTCGATCGCTTCCAGCGCGTGCAGAAACGCGTCCTGCGTCAGATCCTGGGCATCTTCGATGTTGCCGCTGATCCGCCAGCAGGTGTTCAGGATGCGATCCTGATACTTGGCCACCAGCCGGCTGAACGCGCTCATGTCGCCGGAGCGGGCCTGCTCGACCAGCACCGCCTCCTCTATCGGGATGGCGGTCGGAGCGGCCGACACCGTCGTTTCTTTCGTCATCTTAGACGCTCATGAGATTTGCAGGTTCCACGCACGAGGCCGGTTTCGTCAGATTGACCCTCCTAATGATGCTGTGGACCGGGAGCCGGGTCAACCGCCCCCTTCTTTCGTACGCGAGAGGTCCGGGAAAGTTGCGGTTGGGGTGGGCGCCGCTTCCTTTGCCGATATACTGGGGTTGGACTCGGAGTCCGAGTTTTCTGCCCATTTTGCGCGGATGATTTGACAACGGGCCTGGCGCCGGGTGCGTGTCTGTGAGCCGGGCGGTCCTGCGCCCGGGTAACATACCCGGCCCGAGGACGGGCCGGCTCGCGACGGGTGGGCTCGCGACGGGCGGGCCTCGCGAGGGGCTGGCTCGCCGATAGATGTCTGTTGGCTTGTGGCCGAAGGCCGCCGTGGGATAATGAGGGCCCTTTTTTGGGGGAGGTTCCGGCAATGCGAGTTCCACTGGCACCGGCTGGTCGTCGGGAAATGGTGATCATCACCTTGTTGTTCGGAGGCGTGGCAGCGGTGGGTTACCTTGCCGCCGCCCGGGGCTATGGCTGGGGGTTGCCCCTGGGCGTGCTGTTCACGCTGCTCTGGGCGGGTCTGCTGGCGTTCTTCCGCGATCCCAACCGGGTGACGCCGGAGGAACCCGGGATCCTGGTCGCTCCCGCCGATGGTAAGATCACGGAGACCACGAGCCTCGATCAGCACGAGGACATCGGAGGCCCCGCCACGCTCATCGGCATATTCCTGAGCATCTTCGACGTGCACGTGAATCGGAGCCCATGCGCGGGTGTCGTCGAGGCGATGCGATACCGTCCCGGGCGGTTCCTGGACGCCCGCGATAACCGTTCGGGCGAGCTGAACGAGGCCAACACGATTGTCATTAAGCCGGAAGACCCGGGGGAGGGGCCGGTGGTCGTTCGGCAAATCGCGGGCAAGATCGCCCGGCGGATCGTATGCAGCGTTAAGGTCGGGGATCGGGTGGAGGCGGGGCAGCGGATCGGGCTGATCAAGTTCGGCTCACGGACCGAGCTGATCGTACCGGCCAACTGCCGGTATACCCCGGCGGTTCAGGTCGGCGACCGGGCCCGCGGAGCCGCCACCATCCTGGCCCGCCGGGCCGCCGGCTTCGCCGGTGACGAGCATACCGTCGGCCAGGCAGGGAGCTGGGCCAATGCTCAAGCCCGTTCGGGGTGAAGGCGAACAACCGGGCCGACCTAAGCGACCGCGGCGCCGGCGGCTGCGGACCATTGCCATGCTCCCGACGCTGCTCACGCTCGGGAACCTCTACTTCGGATTCGCCGCGGTCTACTACTGCGGGCGCGAGATGCAGGACCTCGGGGCCGGACGCCAGGCGAGCGAGGTCCAGACGCTCAAGAGCCCATTCTTCGAGGCCCGGGCGCCCTCCTTTCTGTCGATTGCGGTCTGGATGGTGATCGGGGCAATGATCTGCGATGCCCTGGACGGGCGGGTCGCCCGCAAGACCGGGCAGTCCAGCCGGTTCGGCGAGCAACTCGACTCGCTGGCGGACATCGTGAGCTTCGGGTTGGCCCCGGCTCTGATGATGGTGACGCTGGTGCAGCGCGAGTTGTCGCAGTGGGGGCATTCGCCGTTTGGGTTCGAAGAGTTCGGTCAGGCGGCGGTGTTCATCGGGGCGATCTACGTCTGCTGCACGGGGCTTCGACTCGCGCGGTTCACGGTGGAAGCGACGGCGGAAGAGGCAGCCCACCAGGGATTCCGCGGCATGCCCTCGCCGGGTGCCGCCGGCGCGGTCGCCAGTCTCATCTTCCTCCACGACCATCTGGACGCGCCTCCACCCTACGGCTGGCCGCTAGCCGCCGGCTTCATCGTCCGCGTCCTACCGTTGTGCACGCTCCTGATTGCCCTGCTCATGGTCAGCCGCGTCCCCTACACCCACGCGGTTAGCCTGTTTCTGCGGCGCCGGCCGTTCGGGCACGTGATCCCCGTGCTGCTGCTTGTCCCGCTGCTTCTGCGCTACACCGAGCAGGTATTGGCCATCGCCGCGTGGAGTTTCGTCGCCAGCGGGTTCGTCGGTTTCGCCTGGCGGAGGATGAAAGTCCGGCCCGTACCAGCGGAGACGGAGACTGACGAACGTGACGAATCCATCGGCCCTGAAGTGAGACAACGGGTCCAATGAGCGATCGATCCGGGCTCAGGGTGCGGTTCGCGCCGTCGCCGACGGGCCATCTGCATGTCGGCAGCGCGCGGACGGCGCTGTTCAACTGGCTGCTGGCGCGGAAGACCGGCGGCACGTTCATCCTTCGCATCGAGGATACCGACACCGCCCGCAACGTCCAAGGGGCCGAGCGGAAAATTGTGCAGGACCTGCGCTGGCTCGGCCTCGACTGGGACGAAGGGATCGACGTCGGTGGGCCGAACGGACCCTACTGCCAGTCGCAACGGCTCGATCTTTACGAGGCGGCGGTCAAGGAACTGCTCGACGCCGGCAACGCCTACTACGCCTTCGATACACCTGAAGAGCTGGAGGCGATGCGAGAGCGGGCACAGGCCGAAAAACGGACGTTTGCCTATCCGCGACCAGCCAGCTTCCCTGATGCCGATGACGTGAACGGAGCTCGCCGGGCCGGCAAGCCGGCCGTCGTCCGTTTCAAGATGCCCGGCCAGGACATCACCGTCCATGACGAAGTGATGGGTGACGTGACGATAACCGCGGGCGAGCTCGATGACTTTGTCATCGGCAAGGCGGACGGCATGCCGACCTATCACCTGGCCAACGTCGTCGATGACCACGCGATGAGCGTCGATCTCGTGCTTCGCGGGCAGGAGTTCCTCGCTCAGACTCCCCGGCACATCGCCCTCCAGCGGGCGCTGAGGTTTCCGACGCCCCGCTACGTCCACATGCCGCTGACTCTGGACATGAAGGGGCGGAAACTCTCCAAGCGCGACGGCGCGGTCGAGGTGCACCTGTTCCGCCGGGCCGGCTACCTGCCCGAGGCACTGCTCAACTTCATCGCCCTGCTCGGCTGGAACCCCGGCGGCGATCGCGAGAAGATGACGATCGACGAGATGATCGAGCTGTTCAGCATTGAGCGGATGAACCGGGTCAACGCCAGGTTCGATCGCGACAAGCTCCTGGCGTTCAACACCGATGCCACCGCCGCCGCGAGCGAGGAGCGCCTTTTGGCTGCGTTCGACGACTGGGTTTCCGTGAACCCGTCGTCACCAATCGCACACGCCCGACTCGACGCCGACGCCAAACGCACGCTGCTGAGAGTCAACAAGGGATTCCGCACGTTCGCCGACGTCGAAACCAAGAGCGGGTTCCTCTATAAGGCCGACGACGCCGTCGAGTACGACCCGGCCGCGGTCAAGAAAACCCTCGCCAAAGGCGACAACGCGGGCTTCAAGATGCTCGAAAGCCTTCTGCCCCGACTCGAAGCAACCGACCCGTGGAATGCTGAGACCCTGGAAGCGCTTATCAGGGACGTGTGCGAATCGCAGGCGGTGGGTATGGGCAAGGTCGCCCAGCCGATCCGGGTCGCGGTCTCCGGCACCACGATCAGCCCGGCCATCTTCGATACGCTGGTCCTACTCGGCAAAGATAAGACGGTGAATCGAATCCGCCGCGCTCTGGCTGGCCGGAAAAACGGTCGCTGTCCGTAGTTGCCCCTGTGATTCCGGGCAACGCGGGCCGACGTCTAACCGAACATTCATTACTAAGACTGACCGACCTCGATAACAACGAGCCGCGGGTTTCAGCCCACCGGGCAGCCAAGGGCCTGGTGGTAGACGTCGAGGCAATGCCGGGCTGCGTCTTTCCACGAGAGCTTGCCCACCTCGATCCGTCCGTGCTGGCGCAGGGTGGATTGCAGCGATGGATGGCGAAGCACGGCAATGATCTTGTTGGCCATCTCGTTGACATCCCAGAAATCGACCTTGAGGGCGTGGGTCACGAGCTCTGACACCCCGGACTGCTTGCTGATGATCACGGGCACGTCATTGGACATGGCTTCGAGGGGGGCAATGCCAAAGGGCTCGGAGACGCTGGGCATCACGTAGAGGTCAGCCATCCGGAAAACGCGTTCGACGTCATGGCCCCGCAGAAACCCGGTGAAAAGGACTTTGTGCCCGATGCCCATCTTGGCTGCCAGTTCGATGGAGGTGCGGATCATGTCGCCCGACCCAGCCATGACAAACCGGACGTTATCCACCACTTCCAGAACCTTCCGGGCGGCGGCGAGGAAGTACTCGGGCCCCTTCTGCATCGTGATTCTGCCCAGGAAAAGCACGAGCTTCTCGTCGCGGCCAATGGCGGACAGTGACTGGGTCGGCCCGTTCCCGTCGAAATCGATCGCGTTGTATACGACCTGTACTCTCTCGGGCGGCACGCCGTAGCGCGAGGTGATGATGTTCTTGGTCAGGTAGCTGACGGCAATCACGCGGCTGGCCATGTGCATTCCCTGCCGCTCGATGTCGTAAATGCGCTGCTCGACGTGCTGGCCGCTGCGGTCGAATTCGGTGGAGTGAACGTGGACGATGAGGGGTTTTCCGGTCAGCGCGGCCACCGCGATCCCGGCCCGATAGGTCATCCAGTCGTGGGCATGGATGACGTCGAAGTGCTCCCGGAGCGCGAACTGCGTCGCCAGGCGTGCGTACCGCTCGACCTCGGCGAACATGTCGCCGTTGTAGTGGGGACCACCGGCGGTGGCCACCGCCCGCCCGGGGACATTCGCCGAGACCTCCGGAAAGGAAGAAATGCCGGCAGCTTCAAGAGCGGACACCCGTCGAGCGGCCAGTTCGGGATCGGCTGCTTCTTGTTGAGCATACTGCGCCGGGGTCTGGTAGCTGGACATCCCCAGCCCCGCTTCGATCAGCCGAAAGGTGACGTTCTCCAATCCTTCCATCCGATACACGGCGAACCCCGGGCCCAGCCGGCTGGCCGGGGTCAGCAGCGTCACGTGGCTGCTGAAGCCTGTTTGAACCGGCTTGGGCAGCAGGAAAAGGACCTCGGTCCCGATCTCGCTCATGCCACGCGTCAGGCCGTGGCACGCCGTACCCAAACCGCCCGAAATGAAGGGCGGGAATTCCCAACCGAGCATGAGTACTCTCATGTCTGAACAACTCCCGAGTGGCTGGAGAGCCTGACTGGCTGGCTGCCTTGCGCACGCTTATCGTGATTGCAGAGAAGACGCGTGGGAAAGCGCCGTCGGGTCGGCCACTTCGATTCCCCACCCGCCCCCATCTTCAGGTGAAGGTTGTAGGCCCGGGGAGGCACAGAAGCGGCTCCTATCCCCATTGGCCCCTGATCGCGTTGAAAAAAAGCCTCCATGCGGTCACCAGGGAACCGGTCCCGATACGACATCCCCGTTCTTCCCCGCCGGGTATCGAGAATCATCCAGACTGGCGCGCCAAGCTGCGGTCTACAGCGGCGCCCGCCGGTTCTCAGCGAGCATCCTGCGATGGGTACGACCAACGCCAGACTCATCGTCAACCGCGCCGAGAACGAATCGTCGGCTGATGGCTGTCGAGCACCGAGCGCTCTGACAGTTCCATCGTGGTCAAACATATCTTGGATTTCAAATGCTGTCAAACCGGCGGCGGACAAGAAGCGCATGGTTTTTTTCCGAGGTTGGCTGGGGGGGCGACGGCCAGTGCGCCCGCAGAGCCCGCGGTTGGCAAAGCGACCCAGGCCCGACCAGCCCGCAGGTGAGTTCCCCATTCTCCTCGCGAGTGCCCCGGGGCTGATTCGGGTTGAGACGGCACTGCCCTTCCCGGCGGCATTCCCCAACCTCGGCCGTGGCGCGGTAGAATGGGGAACTTGAGGCAGGGCAAGGATGGGACGTGCCCCAGGGGGTCAGCCTGAGGAGAAAAACGATGAAGGATCGGCGGTTATCGCGACGGAATTTCCTGGGTCGGTCCGCCGGGGCGGCAGCGGCGGCGGGCCTGGTGGCACGGTCGGCCGGGTCGGCACAGCGCGCCCGGGGCGCCAACGATCGCCTGTCGGTGGGCATCGTCGGGCCGGGCAACCGCGGAAATACGCTCATGGAGTGGATCCACCGGCTCTCACCGGCAGAGAACGTCATGCTGACGGCAGTCTGTGACATTTGGAACCAGCGTCGCGAGGCGGGCGCGGCCCGCATCCGGCAGTGGACCGGTCAGACCCCGACCTCGTGCCGGACCATGGCCGAAATCTGCGAGCTCAAGAACGTGGACGTGCTGGTGATCGCGACTGCCGATTTCCAGCACGCCCCGCTCACGCGCCAGGCAGTGGAGGCGGGCAAGGATGTCTACGTGGAGAAACCGCTGGGATGCGACTTCGAGCAGATCAAGCTCGCCCGCGATGCGGTCCGGCGGACCGGGCGGGTCGTGCAGCTCGGCACCCAACGGCGAAGCCACGGCGTGCCATGGGCTGCCCGCGACTTCGTCAAGAGCGGGGGTCTGGGCAGGGTCAGCTACGTGGAGATGGTGGACTCGCTCTTCCAGCAGCGGTGGCGGATCCCCGGGTCGGAATCCTCTCTGGTGCAAGGAGATACGAACTGGGAGGAGTTCTTGAGTTACACGCCGAAGGTGCCGTTCGACGCGCGGAAATACCGTGAATTCCGGTTGTTCTGGCCGTACTCGACGGGGATTTTCTGTCAATGGATGAGCCATACCGTCGATCTGGTGAATCTGGTGCTGGAGGAGACCCCGAAATCCGCGGTCGCCGGCGGGGGCGTGTGCGTGTGGAAAGACGGCCGCACGAATCCGGACACGGCCCAGTGTCTGGTTGAGTACCCGAGCGGGTGCCTGTTCAGTTATCACATGCGGCTGGGCAACGGGGCGAATGGCCGCACTTTGGCCTTCTACGGGACGAAGGGCACGCTCGATCTGTACGCGGGGATCGCCCATGGCGAAGGGGGCGGCGGCGAGGTTTTCACAACGAATCCCGGTCGGTCGATTCCGGAGTATGCGACCGACGCCTCGAAACGGTTGCCGGACCGGGCCAAGGGTGGGCTCGTGCTGAAGGCCGAGCCCGACGGAGATCACATGTCCGACTTCTTTGCCGCGGTTCGCAGCCGCCGACCACCCCGCGCCGACATTGAGGCGGGCTTCGCCCATGCCCTGGCCACCACGATGGCCGGCATGTCGCTGAGGATGGGCCTCCGGGTGGAATACGACGCCGCGACCGATACGATCCGACCGACTGGGAAGGCATAGAGACCGGGTCCGCCCCCCCCGGCCTCCGGCCATGGCGTCTCCGGCCGATCGGCGCTATCATGAGTCCCCATGGAAGAACCCGTGCTCAGGAAGCTGTTGGTCGACGTCCGGGCGAACCGGCGGACCATCGATCAGGCCGTCGAAGACCTGAAGCGTTTGCCATTCGAGGACCTCGGGTTTGCCAAGGTGGACCATCACCGGGCGCTGCGTTGCGGGTTCCCGGAGGTCATCTACTGTGAAGGGAAGCAGATTGACCAGGTAGTGTCGGTGGCGGCAGCTTGCCTGGCCCGCGGCGGGAACCTGCTCGCGACCCGCGCTTCACCGGAGGTGGCCCAGGCGGTCAAGCGCCGATTCCGCCGGGCCCGGTACAACGAGATCGCCCGCACGATCACCATCCGGGAGGCGGCGAAGGGCCGGGAGCAACCGGTCCGGCCCCCCGGGGAGGCATTCGTCGCGATCGTCTGTGCCGGCACCGCCGACATGCCCGTGGCCGAGGAGGCCCGTGAAACCTGCGAGATCATGGGCCAGCCCACCCGCCAGTTCTACGACGTGGGCGTGGCAGGGATCCATCGGCTGCTGGCCCACACGCAGGAGCTCAGCCGGGCCCGGGCCGTCGTCACCTGTGCCGGTATGGAGGGAGCGCTGGCTGGCGTCGTCGGCGGGCTGGTGGCCTGTCCGGTGATCGCCGTGCCCACCAGTGTGGGATACGGGGCGAGCCTGGGCGGCATCGCTCCCCTGCTGACCATGCTCAACAGTTGTGCCGCCGGGGTCTCGGTCGTGAACATCGACAACGGCTTCGGTGCCGGTTACATAGCAGCCCTCATCTGTCGGGCCGGCAGTGCTGCGGTGAGCGATGATGCAGGTACCGGGGCGGGCTCGGGCCGCGCGTCCGCCCGCGGGCGAGCCACCTCGGCCAAGAAGCAAGCGGGCTCACCCAAGAAACGAACGGGCTCACACAAAAAGCAAGCGGGCTCGCCAAAGAAGCGGGCGACCCGCTAGCTACCCGTTGATCGTCCGGGCGGGCGGGCTTGGCGACGTGAACGACCATCCGCGGTCCTGGTGTGCGAGATGATTGCAGGGTGCAGACACATCCGAAGAATCCCGCGTCTGCCCGCCCGGCCGCCGGATGGTCACAAGGGCAGTTTTGGCCGCGTGCTGGCCATCGGCGGGAGCGTGGGCATGGCGGGTGCTCCGTCGCTCGTGGGGCTGGCGGCCTTGCGAAGCGGGGCCGGACTGGTGACCATTGCCGCCCCGGCGTCGGTCCAGCCTACGGTCGCCACCATCTGTCCATGCGCCACCACGATCGCGCTGCCCGAGACGAGCGGCGGTCAGATCAATCCACCGGCTGCCCGACGCGCACTGAAAGCTCACGGGCTGCTCAGTCCCGCCCCTGATGGCACGCCACCCGATGTCCTGGTCGTCGGTCCCGGCGTCGGACGGGGTTCACCGGAGTACGGCCACCAGTTATGGGAATTGATCGACGCCTTTCGCCGCGGCGCGGGCGTGCCGGTCGTTATCGACGCCGACGCCCTGAACCTTGCCCATCGCACCATGCCCGATGATCCCGACGGCTGGGACACTTGGGACCATCCGCGCACGGTCATTACGCCCCACCCCGGCGAGTTGGCCCGGATGCATGGCGTGACCACCCGCGACATCCAGGCGGATCGCCAGGGATATGCGGTGCGTACCGCCCGAGAGATGAGCGCACACCCGAGCAGAACGGACAACAACCCCAGACCCGTGGTCGTCCTGAAGGGAGCGGGCACCGTGGTCACCGACGGCACCCGTGTTTATACGAACCGCACGGGCAACCCCGGCATGGCGACCGGCGGCAGCGGCGACGTGCTCGCGGGTGTGATCGGCGCCCTGATCGGCCAGGGCATGGCCTGCTTCGACGCGGCAGTGGCTGGGGTCTACCTGCACGGCCTCGCCGGAGACGCAGCCGCCCGGCGGCTCGGCCAGGTCTCACTCATCGCCACGGACATCATCGACGCGCTGCCCGAGGCGTTCGGCAAGCACAATTCGCCCCCGACCCGCACAGACGCGACGAGCTGAGCATCGACGGTTGGCCATGCGTCCGCCCGCCGGGTGCCCGGGATATTAGCATGTTGCTAAACCCACGCCCTCTGGCCGTGCGACCCGAAGAGCTTCGGAGCGATCCGGCGTGTACAGAGCCGATCATGCTCACGTCGCTGATGCTCCCAGCCCCGCAGGGGCGCCAGTCAGTAGCCCACCGCGTGAGCGGTGGGGCTGCGTGCAAGGCGGCGGTCGTAGCCCCAACGGGGCGGCAGAATGGCGGGGGCTTGGGCCTGGTCTGTCGCCCTTTCAGGGCTCGGCTGATCGGCGCCGCCACGTTCCCAGGGCTGACGCCCTGGGCTATTGACTGCCGCCGCTTCGCGGCTGCACGGCTGCGGACACCACCGCCCCCAACGGGGGCTTCACGACGCACTCAGCCCGCTCGGGCGGGCTATCCTAAAGCCACGCCCTCTGGGCGTGGTCGATTACGTGAGTGACGCTCGTGTGTTCTGGGTGGCACGTGCTCTGCGCAGCACGGCAGTGCGGAGCAGAGCCGTGGCGTTGGCGAGGGACCACCGGTACAATGGGCACATGCTGCGCCCGGATGGCCGAGTTTCTAAGCGCCGGATCGCCTGCGAGCATCGTGGCGATGCGTAGTTGAGCGGAACGTCGAACTGGCGGTGAATGCTTGGTCGCCCGATCCCGAGTCCTGATCGCGCGGCATCATCAGAGGTGTGCTTTGCCGCGGATTGCCACGGGTCTGCTTCGCGGGTACCGCTTCGCAGGCCCGTGCCACCCAAGTTCAGGTTCCGGCCACCCGACGCAAAGGGCTGTTGCTGAAAGGTTTATGGCTTCCGCCATCGCTGCATCAACGGCGTGTTATTCGGACAGGAGAATGTAACTCGGCGTCTTGTGCGACTCAATCTAATCGTTGTTGGCTCATGTGAGATGAGCGAAGAACTACTCAGCAAACTCGAAGGCTTGAGGCAGGCACATCTTGACGAGGGCATGGCAGTCACGAAGGCCTTCGCGGACGCTGTCTACCCATTTGACCTACTCACCTACGCGGTGCTTAACCGTTCGATGTCCTTGACATCGGGCTTTGTTACGCTTCTGCGTTCAGACAACTGCCTTGCTGCGATGACACTTATCCGACCCCAATTGGACAACTTCCTTCGATATGCTGCGGGATGGCTCGTCACTGATCCACATGCTTTCGCCACGGAGATCTTACGTGGGACTCCGGTCAAGAAACAGAAGACGGCCGGTGGTGCATTCATGACCGACCGATTCCTTATTGATCATTTTAAGAAAGAGCATCGCTGGATAGACCAGGTGTATCATGAAACGTCCGGGTTCATCCATCTGTCCGAGAAGCACATGTTGATGAATGTTACGGAGGCCGATGCCGAGAAGCGGACGGCGACGTTCTCAATCTCAGATCAGCATTCCCATGTTCCGCCGCAGATTCGCGCGGAGGCGATCATGTGCTTCGCGGAGATCACCAACCTTGTTCTTCATCGCGTTTATAGCTGGCGGTACACAAAGAAAAACCCAGCCGGGAGAGCAAGAAAGGAGCCAGCTAAGGCTTCCACCTCATCGTCAGAAGGCGCCGGGTGGCCGGGACATTGAGTGAGTGACGCTCGTGTGTTCTGGGTCCCATGTGCTCTGCTTTGCGGATACCGCTTGGCAGACCCGTGCCACCCAATTTCAGGCTCCGGCCGGCCGACGCTTATACGTGGCGTTGGCCACAGAAAGATGAAAGGAGAACATCATGGATGCTCAAACACTGACAGCGTTCTTCATGTGGTGTACGATCATGAACGGAGCTCTGTTGGTCCTATGGACCATAATGTGTATATTGGCCCCGGATTTCGTGTACCATACGCACCGCAAATGGTTCCCCATTCCCCGAGAAACCTTCAACGCGGTCATCTACTCGTTTCTCGGGGTGTTCAAAATCGTCTTTCTGGTCTTTAATGTCGTTCCCTACGTGGCTCTGCTGATCGTAGGATAAGAAGGAGCATCTGTATAGACACGGGTATCTGAGACACGGTGCTGTGTGTGTCATGCGCCCTTTTTGTCACATCCAGCTTCTCGCTTGCGGCTTCTCACTTCGATCAGCGTTCGTAATCAGCCAGTCCACGAGATCGGCGAGGTAAGGCTCGGGATCGGGTTCGAATTCGAGCGTATGGTGGGCGTGCTGGTATTCGGTGATTTCACGGGCTGCCCAGCGGAGCCGGCGAACGAACGCCTTGGTCCTCTCGCTGTCGATGATGCGGTCCTGGCCAGCGAGGAACACCCGGAGCGGGCAGTCCCTGCGGCGGCGGGCGGCGGCCCGGGCGCAGCGGTCGAGCCGCCACGAGGCGAGCAGAAAGCTCGCGGTGACCCGACGAAGCCGGAGCGAGTCGTTCTCGATGAATTGCCGCCGGGCCGGATTGCCCGTGAATAGCGAGGCCTCGTCGAGGGGAATGGGGAACAGCGCCCTCCGGGCCATGATCGACGACAGGCCCACCCGTATCTTCTGAGCGAGCGGCAAATCGACCCGTGGGAATAGACCGGGGGCAACCAGCGTCAGGCTCGTGATCCGGGTCGGCAGGTACCGCATCAGGGCCAGGGCGAGCTTCCCGCCCCAACTGACGCCCACGACGTGGAATCGACTGAAACCAGTGCGGACGTGGAGTTCGTCGAGGCAATCCGATGCGTCCCGGAACAGCCGTCGTGCGGACGGCACGTGGCCGCGATCGACTTCGTTTCGCCCACTGCCGCGGCGATCGGGCAGGAGTACCGCCAGGCCCGCCTCCGCGATCCGCCGGGCCGACGCCTCGAACCACAGGCCGTGCGACTGAATGCCGTGCAGGTACAGTACCGCCCCCCGCGGCGACGGCGGCACCCACAACCGGGCGAAGGCCTCGTAATGGTCCGACAGACCGATGCGGATCGGCTCGCAACAGATCATGGCAACGAATGGTAAGCACAAAGGCGTGGAGGTCAAAGGCGGCGCCGATCAACGATCGAACCGCCGCCACGTTCCGTCGGGGTCCAGCACTTCGCAGGGCCGGTAGTTGGCCTTGTAGCTCATCTTGCCGCAATCGGGAACGTAATACCCCAGATACAGATGCTCAAAGCGCCGCCGCCTGCAGTAGTCAATCGTCCAGAGCACGTTGAACGTGCCGAGCGACCGGCCGGCGAGTGCGGGATCGAAGTAACAGTAAACCGTACTGGCCGTCTCCGGTTCGACATCGACCAGGCCGACCGCCACCAGCCGATCTGAAAGACGGTAGACCACCTCGATAGTCTCCAGCGGCGAGTCGTAGAGGAAATCGGTAAACCCATCCCAGGAATCGTCCATCTCGCGGTCGTGGCGGCGAGTGAGATAATCGCGGTAGAGCCGATGCTTCTCTTCGGTCGCTTCGGCCGCGCCGACCTGGACGGCAAGGTCGCGGTTGCGCTCGCGGCACCGGCGCTGGGTGCGGCTCGGCTCGAACTCATCGACCAGGACGCGCAGGGCCCGGCATTGCTGACAGTGCCGGCATGCGGGGCGATAGAAGACCGACCCGCTGCGACGGAAATTAAGGTCCATCAGGTCGTGATACATGCCGGGCGGCACCCGCGAAGCGCGAAAGGCCACATTGCGGGTCTGTCGTCCCGGGAGATAGGGGCAGGGGCGCTCCGGGCCTGGTTCCAGCCCGCTGCGCTCGAGGGCTTGTCGAATCGATTCCGTTCTCGCCGCTCGGTTCGGTTCAGCAGACATGGCCGGGTCCGTGGTGATCTTTCACTCGGGCATAACCATCGCCGCGGCGCCGATGGCGCCGGCGTCCGGGCCGAGGGCTGCCAGTTCGATCGTCACCTCGCGGGTGAGCATCGGTTGGCCCACCTCGTGGAACCCTTGGCGGATGGCCGACAGCAGCGGCTCGCCCAGCGACGCGATCCCGCCGCCGATCAGCACTTTGTGGGGGGCATAGATCACGGACCACGATGCCACGCCCACCCCGAGCCACCATCCGCATTCGTGTACCGCCTGACGGGCGACCGGGTCGCCTTCACGCAGGGCCGCGGCGATCTCGACGGCGGTCAGCCGGCCGCGGTCCATGAGCACCGCCGCCAGACTGGACCCCGGCCCGGCCCGGGCCAACTCCGCCGCCCGCCGTTCCAGCGCCGGGCCCGCTGCCCGGGCTTCCACGCACCCGCGGGCGCCACACCCGCACACCGGCCCGGTGGCATCCACGATCACGTGCCCCAGGCTTCCCGCGACGTGATTCCTTACCCGGACGATCTGCCCGTCGATCATCACGCCCACGCCGATCCCGGTTCCGACCGCGGCCACCAGCAGCCGATCAACGCCGACGGCGGCCCCGAAGCGGTATTCGCCCAGTGCTGCCGCATTGCAGTCCGCGTCGAACCCCACCGGCAGTTCGACTGCACTGCTGATCTCAGAAAGCAGATTCGACCCACTCAGCGTCGGCAGGTTGGCCGCAAAGAGTATTCGCGTGCGATCACGGTCCATATACCCGGGCATTACGACGCCAACGGCCTCGGGTGACAAACCCCGCTGCCGGGCTGCCGAGAGGATTTGATCGATCTGCTCGATGATGAGTCGCGCGAGGTCACCGGCGGGCCTGGCAGCATCGACGGTCGCCTTCTCTCGGAGACGAATCGTCCCGGCGGCGTCCACGACCGCGAGCTTGACACTCTGGCCGCCAAGGTCCACGCCGATTGCACACCTTTGCCCGCTCACGTCCGGGTCTCCAGTTCGACGATCTCCGGCCGGGCACCCGCCGCCGTCCCGGTCCCGGGAAAGGACTCCCGGCACCTGATCCATTCGACGAGCAGCCCGGCGGTACGCGCATCGGCCGTCGGGCATACCGCGACCGCTGCCGGTATCGTACCGGCGGCTGACCGGCCCCGGCAAATCGAGCCAATACGCCGCTGGAATATGTCAAAGCGGAGAACGGGCGCCTGCCCTGAAAAGCAAAGCAGAGAGCATTGTCGGTCGGAAGAGAACTCCGCCCCGCTGCTCTCTGTATCCCGCGTTTCCCACCGGAGTTCGTCGAGGCAGATGAATCATGTCCGTCTGCATCGGCGAACATGCCTCGCGGGCCACGCGGACCTCCCTTTTCCCCCTTGTCGAGTGGCCACCGGGCGCATCGGCGTGATCGGTCGGCCAGCGACCCTGCCCCCGCCAAGCGACCGGTTTGCTTTATTGTATCGACCGGTCGAGATGGAATCCAGTACCGTTTCTGACTGGCCGGCTTCGCTGGAGCTCCCTGACCTGTGCCAGGCGGCGTTCGGCAAGGCGCACCGCTCCTCTCGATGCGTCACACCCGATCCACCGCCGGCCGAGTTGCCTGGCCGCGGCCAGGGTGGTGCCGCTCCCGCAGAAGAAATCCGCCACCAGATCGCCGGGATCGGTTCCCGCGAGGATGATCCGCTCCAGCAGGGCCAGCGGCTTCTGCGTGGGGTACCCGATCCGCTCCCGGGAGACGGTGGACAGAAACGGGATTTCCCATACGTCGGTGAGGGCGGGGCCGTCCGGATGGAAGTAGAGTCGACCCGCCTTGGTCTGCTTGTAGGGCCGACCCTGCTCGTCGTAGTTCATCCCGTCCGTTCGGAACGTGCCGGCGCGCAGCACGTGGAATTTCTGCCGGCCGATCCTGCGGGCATAGACCAGAATCGTGTCGTGCTTGCGAGCGAACCATCGGGTACTCCGGCCGCCGGTGCGGTAGGACCAAATGACCTCGTTCAGGAAGTGATCGTATCCGAACAGCTCGTCCAGCATCACCTTGGCGTAATGGACCGCGTGCCAGTCAAGGTGCAAGTGGAGACTGCCGGTGGGCTTGAGCAGGCGCCGCATCTGTTCGAGCCGCGGGCGGAGGAAGGCCTTGTAGCTCTCCATTCCGCCGGGCCAGTGGTCAGCGAGCTGATGCCGCCGGTCAGCCTGGCGGTGCCTCTTACCGGTGAAAAACGGCGGGTCGGCGTAGATAAGATCGCAGCAGGCCGCCGGCAAGCCGGCCATCACCTCGAGGTTGTCGGCGCAGGCGATCCATCCGTGGCGCTTCGGGACGCTGTTTCTTCGGGTCATGGAAGCAGGTTAGAACTTCTCCTCGCGGGGCACAATGCCGAGGGCATCCATTCTCCGGTAGAGTCGGCTTCTGGAGATGCCCATGAGTTTGGCGGCCAGACTGCGTTGTCCGTGGGCCTGATGCAGCGCCGCGCGGATGGTTCGCCGTTCGATGTCGGCGAGTATACCGTCGAGCTGGACGAGACCGGCCTCCTCACGGAGTTTGTCGGTGGTCTCGGCCGAGCTGGGTTCTTGCCCCTTGGCGTCGGAGATTCCCCGCACCACGCTGATGACGCCCTCGGGCTCGCCGTCGTCGTCGAGGATGGGCGTGGAATGCGTCTCGACCCAGCGTTGGTCGCCGGATTTCGTCGTGATCCGCATGTGCCGGCGGACGGAGGGTGCACCACCCTTGAAGACGGACCAGGCAGGGCACAGCGGCGTCTTGAGGGCCCGGCCCTGCTCGTCGCGGCAATCGGTGACGCCCACCTGGCCGCAGACCCCTCCCAACACGTCCGAGGCCGCGTATCCCGTCAGCCGTTCACACGCCCTGCTGTACAACAGGTAGCGCCGCTGCTTGTCCAGAACGAACACGCCGTCGCGGGCATGCGACAGCAGGTCGTCCAGGCAGACGTCGGTTGATGATTCGCGGTCCATTGCTTTGCTCATCTAAGGCACGAGGCGGGAACGGTGTCACTGGAATGGTAGGCCGCCGAGAATCGTTGTCAACAGGATTGACGCAAGTTATTTCTATTTGCGGACTTACATTCGTTGATATAGTTGGGCGGGTGCGCCGGTCGAGCGGTGGAGGGCCTTGAGACCGGGGGGGTTAGCCGAAGAACCGGAACCGGAAAATCGCGAAGACGGCCTTCACCCCGTCGATCCAGGTGATCTTCTTGCCCTCGGCATAGTCTCGCCCGGCATAGCTGACCCCCACCTCGTAGACCCGGCATCCGGCGCGGGCAACCTTGGCGGTGAACTCGGGATCAAACTCGAACCGGTTGCTTTGAAGCGTGATCTTCTTGAGCACGCCGGCTCGAAACACCTTGTAACAGGTTTCCATGTCGGTCAGATTGAGGTTGGTCAACGCGTTGGACAACAGCGTCACCAGCTTGTTGCCCAGCATATGCCAGAAGAACAGTACTCGATGGGCGTCGCTTCCCACGAACCGGGAGCCGAAAACCACGTCGGCCTTATCTTCGAGGATCGGGGCGAGGAGCTTCGGGTAATCGCGCGGGTCGTATTCCAGGTCCGCATCCTGAACCAGCACGATATCACCTGTGACGTGCGGGAAGCCGGTCCGCAGGGCGGCCCCTTTCCCGCGGTTGCGGTCGTGGAGCAGGACTTGAATGTCGTGCCCGGAGTGCTCCTGTTGGATCGCCTGGCAGACCCGTCGCGACCCGTCGGAGGAACCGTCGTCAACGAGGATCAGTTGCTTTTCGGCATCGACGTCGGCTGCCAGCACCCGGCGGACGACTTCGGGCAGGGTGGCCGCCTCGTTGAACACCGGGACGACGATCGACAGTCTCACGCGTGATCTCCGGAGAGTCTCCCGCCAAAGCGGGCATCATAGGTCAAGGGCTGTCGTGAGGGCAAGCGGGTGGCTCCCAAGCATCCGGAGCCGGGAGGCAGGCCCCCCCGCCGGGGCCGGGGAAGCTCCGCAGAGGGGGGGGGCGAAACTGGTAACTGCTTATAAGCAAAGGATATACATGGTCACCGCCATCCTCACGGGCTGGGCGTTTGTCCGCCTGCACACTTGGGTCGGTGCTGTGCAGGTCACGCTCTGAGAGCCCCGCTGTCGCAGGCGACGATTTCCGTTACAATGATTCGCCTGGGTGCGTATTTTCAACGAGATTGAGCCGATCTAGCAACCGGCGGGGGGGATCCTAGATTGGTGTTTTCTGGATTAGATGGAGTAATGGCGATGCATTCTTCGGAGGCGTTATCGGCCCGCTCGTCACGGTGGGTTGCTGGGTGCTGGAGCAGGATTGTACTGGGGATGGTTGCGGTGGGCTTGCCTGGTCTTGGACCGGCGTGGGCTGCGGGCGAGGCGAGCCCGTCGGGAACGCCCTCGCCACCGGCGACGACCGCCGACGCGGGCGGAGCCGTTCCCAAGTTGCGCTGCGATGAGACCACCTACGAGTTCCCTGAGGTCTGGTCCGGCAAGGAAGTCAAACACGACTACGTCATCCACAACGACGGCAAGGCGCCGCTCGAACTTCTGAAGGTCAGGGCGTCCTGTGGGTGCACGGTAGCCAAGCACGACCAGGTTATTGCCCCCGGACAAGATGGGCGCGTCGCGGTCACCTTGAGGACGCGCGGGATGAGAACGAAGGTGACCAAGAAGGTCACCGTGACGACCAACGATCCGCAGAAGCAGCAACTCGTACTGACGATCACGGGCAGTGTGAAGGCCCGCATCAGCATCGATCCGGTCATGGGGGCCAACTTCGGACGTATCACCGCCGACTCTGAGCTGACCCGCACCGTCACCATCACCAACCGTACCTCGACGCCGATGAAACTGGAGCCGGTGCCCCTGCCCCCCGGACAGAAGAGCATCTACACGGCGGAGATGAAAGAGATCGAGCCGGGCAAGGTGGTGGAGCTGAAGGTGACTGCCCACAAGCCTTTCAAGCAGGGTGGCAACTACTCGCAGCTCATATACAAGACCGGCATCGAGGGGGAAGACCAGATCAGGATTCGGTGCAACCTGTACTCGCCCCCCCCTATCGAGATCACGCCCAGTCTGCCTCCGGTGAGCGTCCCCCTGACGCGCCCTTACAATCGGACGATCCAGATCAAGTACAACGGCACGGGGGCGATGGAGATCAAGTCGGTCGAACCGGGGCACGAGAAGGTGCAGGTCGAGTTGGCCGAACAGGAGCCGGGCCGGGTTTTCAATCTCCGGGTGAGGGTGCCCAGCGGTTTCGATCCCAGGTCGGACGAAAAGATGGACATTCTGGTCAAGACCAACCTGGAGTCCCGACCGACGATCACGATTCCGCTCCGGGTCGTCCGGCGCCGGCGGCCGCCGCCTCGGGAGGCCCAACCGGCAATTGCTGCAGAGTCGCTGATCGGCAAGCCCGCCCCTGTGGCGCGGATAGGATCTGGGGCAGGAAAGCCGGTCGAAATCGGTCCGGGGGCCGGCGAGGTGACGGTGCTCAACTTCTGGGCGAGCTGGTCCCCTACGAGCCGGCGCCTACTCCCGGTACTCCAGCGGATTAGCAATCTCTATTCGCGCAAAGGCGTGAACTTCCTCAATATCAGTATGGACCGTCTCAGGCCGCCGCCAGAGACAGCCGAGTCGCTCAAGCAGATGGACGTTTCGATGCCGATCGCACTGGACCCGAGGCATACCGCGTCGGCCCTGTACGGTGTCAAGGGACCGCCCACGTTGTTCCTGATCGGCATGGGCGGCGTGGTGGAGGCGGTTCACAAGGGTCCCGGGCGGAGCGTTGAGGAACTTCAGGCGTACGACAGCCGGCTGCGTGCCGAGCTGAACGTGCTGCTCGCGGGCAGGACGAGGCAGGACTTCCCAAGCGGGGCTGCGGCAGCCGGGCAGATCGACGCCATGGACAGGACGACCCCGTCAGCGTCCCGCAACCTCTCTGCTCCCCGGTTGATGCTCGAATCGCTCCGGCAAGATACCGGGCTGCACAAGCCCGGGATCCCGGTCAGCTACAAGGTGTACTGCCGTAACGACGGCATGCGGTCGTTGACGTTGACCTCAGTGGACGCCGCCGAGGGTCTCACGGTTGATCCGGGCTTCGCCAGGATTCTTCAGCCGGGGATCCTGACCGCCCTTTCCTGTGGGTTCACGGTTCCCAAGCAGCCCGGGGAATTCGCCCACCGTCTGACGATCAGCACCAACGACCCGGCACGCCCGAAACTCGAGGTCACGTTGATCGGCGCGGCGCGTCCCTATATCGAGCTCGATCCGCCGACGGGCATCGACTTCGGGCGCAATCCGCGCACGCACAGCATGGGGCGGATGGCGACGTTGACCTACCACGGCCAGGGTGCCATCAACTACCTTTCGGCCAAGTCGTCATCCACGAAGTTCAAGGCCACGGTCAAGAAGATCCTCCAAGGGCCGAACGCCATGGTGACGGTCAACACGGTCGAGCCGCCGTTCGAGATCGGCGAGCACAACGCGGTCATCACGGTCGAAAGCGACTGCAAGGAGCAGCCCACGATCGATGTGCCGGTCACGCTCTATCAGCCCCCGCGGATCGAGATCACCCCGGCGGAGGTTACAGCGCCGAAGATTAGACGCTTGCAGCGCAGGACAGTATCGATCAGGAATAACGGGATGGAGTCGCTGAACATACTCGGCGTCGACAAGAGCAACCGCCGGATTCGCACGCAGTTCTACCCCGAGCCGGACGGCTTCTCCTACAAGCTCGAACTCACCTTCCCGGCCAACTTCATCTGTGCCCCTCAGGGTGAGAAAGTAACGGTCCGGACGGATGACGAGGAGTCCAGCGAAATCGTGATTCCGATTCGGCCCGGTTCGCCGAACGAGTAGCGAAGGAGAAGAAAAGAGCCGCGGGCTTCGTACGTGTTTAGCTACCTCCGACGCGATCAGGGCCGGTTCCGACACGGTCAGAGCCGGCCTCGGCGCGATCAGAGCCGGCCTCGGCGCGATCAGAGCCGGCCTCTGTGAGGCCGGTGTTTCCTCGGACGGAAAAGCCTCGCGCCGCGAAGCCGCACCGGGCTCGCAGAGCCCGGCTCGGAGCCGTTGCCCACGCTAAACACGCACCGGGCTTGAAGCCCGCGTGGCCGGTCGTGCGCCCGGGTGTCCCAGAATCGTGTATGGTCATTCAGCTTTCCGGCCCCCCTCTAGGCGGTCGAGGGTGTCCCGATGAGATCGGCGCGCAGGCAGAACCGTCGCGAGCGGGACAGCAGGACGAGCAGGGACAGCAGCGACAGGGCCACGTTCTCGAAGATCTTGTGGCAGATGTAGACGACGCCCGCCCCGCAACCGCAGTCAAAACTGATCGAGCAGAAAGGAACGTGCGTGCTATTGTAGATGCCGACGGCCCGCCACGTAACAATGATCGTGAAGAAGATCAGCATCACCAGCAGCACGAGGGCGGAGCCGCGAAGTGCCGCGCCGGTGATCAGCAGCACGCCGCATAATACCTCCACCCAGGGTAACAGTGCGGCCATGGAGTTGATCAGGACCGGCAAGTTCTCCGGCAGCATCTGGTACTCGCGGATCAGCTTGAGGAAGTCAACCGGATTAGACAGCGCGATCCACCCCTTGTCCTTATCGACGATGGTCTTGATCGCCGGGGCCTGGCGGAGGCCTGTCTCGTTGAGAGCCGTTCCCAGCAGGCCGGTCTTGGCCAGGCCCATGGCAAGGAACATCACGCCCAGGATCAGCCGGCAGAGCAGCAGCGGAACGCCCGTGTGGGCGAGCCGTCGCGCCAGCCCCGGTGGTTCAGTGATCATTGCTGCCCCCCGTTGACCTGCCCGCTCAGCCTTTGGCCCTTTTCGATCGGCATGTTGCCGGCGGCCCACGTCTCAAACCCGCCGACGTAGACGAACACCCGGTTCGGATCGACGCCGTGATCGAACAGGTCGCCGGCAGTGAACACGCTGTCCTCACACTTCCCGCCGTTGCAGTAGACAACGATGTTCACTGCCCCGGCGCAAGCCTCGAGGAGCGTCTCGATGTAGCGCTCCGGGTAGCGCTCCGTGCGATAGTGGTCGAGCTGATATGCCGCCGGGACGTGGCCCTCGGCGTATTGCTCGTCGTCGCGGGCATCGATGAAAACGCATATACCCTCGTGGTGGGACGAGTCCTGGAACAGCGCCACCGTCTCCTCGTACGTGATGGGCTGTAAACCGTACCCCTGCAGATAATCGACAACAGCATTCTCGGTCGGGGTTTCGCCGGCCGACGAACCGTTCTGCCCGTTGGCTTTGAGCCGGTTGCCGGTGTCGCGGTGCTCGTTGCCGCTGCCCGGCTCAGTGGCGGCGAGTCCGTTCTGCCCCGGTCTCGTCGTTTGTGTGCCATTCACGACGGGCCTCTTGAAGTAGTTCTTGGAAAGGACCAGGCCGTCGGGGTTCATGGCATTAGCGGAAAGCCCGAGGACCAAGCCCACCCCGCCCACGAAGGCAGACTCCAGCAGCGTTCTTCTGACTTCCCTCATCGTCTCCTCATTCACCTCAGGGGATACCCCACATCGAGGTCTGTCGGGCCTGAGCCCTGCGACCGTCGGTCTATTATAGCCGCCGGTGGGTGGCTGTCACACTCTCGAAGATCAGCGGGAAGGTGCCGGGTGCATGACAGTCTCGGCGGGGACCTTCGGGCGGGCAGCGGGGCGGCACCT
>CAZOIA010000035.1:0-35415 GCA_964579675.1 uncultured Planctomycetales bacterium
CAAAAGAAAGTTTGAGCTTTTCCGAAAGGCTAGTAATCCTCCCCTGCCCGCAGGTACGGCGTGTCTGCCGCGGCCCCCGCAACAACCTGTAACCGCTATTCTGCCCAGGAATCCTTTTGATGTCAAGGAAGGAGTCGTTTTCCTGTGCCGGGCTGAGAAGTCGCTTCGATGGCCCAACATCTGGTCAACACTGCGACAAGAGCATCCTGCGGGCTGGCCCGTTCCCGGACAAGACCTTCCACGTTTCGACCATCGGCCCGGCCGAGCCGGCCGTTCAACTCACCACGAGTTCACGGACAACTCGCCGAGTTGCCGTCCCGGAGCTTGGCCAGGGCGGTGTCCACCAGGTCGATCCTTCCATCCAGGTTCAGATCGAAACGAACGCTCTCGCGAACAACCGGCCAGCCGTGCTTGGCATTGAGCAGCGCCACGTCGTTCAGGCTCACGGAGCCGTCCCCGTCCACATCACCGACGAGCGATCGAACCATGCAAGTGGTGTCGCCGGCAAAGTGGTGACCTGCCAAGTCCTCGACCGCCCCGGCCAGGTCAATGGCATAACACGTCTCATCCGGCAGGAGGCCCGGATCGAAGTTGATCTCCAGCGTCGTGTCGCCGTTGATCAGCGCAACCGAACTGGCCGCGTACGTTGCCGTGGTCATGGGATCTTCCGCTTCGATGGCCACCCCCGGCACCAACTGGACGGCCTGATCGAAATCGACCTGGATCTTCTGGATACCCCCGGTGCGGGTCTCAACGGTGGGCCCATCAGCGCCGTTACCGACAGCCGCCGGGTCCAGTTCGATCGCCCACTCCCCCAAGCCGTAGTGCGCCCTCACACTCCGCCAGGCGGCGGCCACTGGTGCGGCGGCACACTTCGGGTCCGCGGGCGTGTCCGCCCCGCTCATGCATTCCTGAAAGATGCCGTAGTCGTCGTGATCGACATCGTTGTCGCCGTCCAGATTGGCGTCCTGGCAGTCCGGGTCGGTCTGCGCCACGCCCGGACCGCTCAGGCACACCTGCAGGTGGCCGAAATCCTCCTGGTCCACGTCACTGTCGCCGTCGAAGTCGCCGGGAATCGGCACCGGGCAACCGGCAGCATCCACCACGACCCCGGCCGGCGTGTCCGGACAAGCGTCGCATGCATCGCCCACGCCGTCGCCGTCGTGGTCGTCCTGGCCGGAGTTGGACACGGTGGGGCAGTTGTCATCGACGTCCAGAACGCCGTCGTCGTCGTCATCGTCGTCGCAGGCATCGCCCATCCCGTCGCCATCGGTGTCGAGTTGATCCGGGTTCGTGGCATAGGGGCAGTTGTCGCAAGCGTCCCCGAAATCATCGCTGTCGTGGTTCTCCTGGCCCGGGTTGTACACGCTCGGGCAGTTGTCCAGCACATCGAGGACGCCGTCCCCGTCGATATCCAGGGCCGGGATAACCGGGGCGTCGGAAACGATCCACTCCGGATCGCCGGGATCAGGGCCGCCCGGGTCACTCCCCCGCCACCCGTTGTTGCCGGTACCGCTCTGGTCGGTGAGGACCTGCTGCGAACATCCGCCATAAAACTTCCAGTAGCCGACAAGTCCCGGTTCATCTCCCCACAGCCCCATGTGCATGTTGTCGTTGATCTCCTGTTCGGAGCGGGCAACGGACCAGAGGCGGACCTCATCGAGGTCGCCGGGGAGGGGGTCGATGAAGTCGTGCCGGCTTCCCAGCACGATCGAGTTGGTGTTCGTGATGTTCATCGGGATCGTCAGCAACGTGGAAGCCTGGGGGACACCGTCCACGTAGAGCCGCATTTCGTCTCCCTCGCGAACGCCGGCCGCGTGGTGCCACTCGCCGTCGTCGAAACCCGGGGCCGAGAAGATCTCGGTTCCTTCGTGCTGCTGCTCGGGAATCTCGAGGGCGAAGGTAATCTCGCCTTCCTGCCAGACCAGCAGGAAGAACCCCACCTCGCCCGGCGAGACATCCGCCCGTTTGTCCAGCATGAATCCCAGGCCGGTGGCCCGGAACCACGCCTCCACCGTGAAGTCGCCCTCACCGAAGCTGTACGCCGGGGCGTTCGGGATGACCGCGCGGTCGTTGACGCCATCAAACGCCAGGGCGGTTTCGGTCGGGGGGTGTTGGCAGGCATCCCCGACGCCATCCTCGTCGGTGTCGCACTGATCGGGATTGGGCACGAGGGGGCAGTTGTCGCAGGCGTTGCCGAGGCCGTCGGAGTCGCTGTCCACCTGATCGGGATTGGGCACCTCCGGGCAGTTGTCGCAATCGTCGATTATGCCGTCCCCGTCAGTGTCGTCCTCGCATTCATCGGGGATGCCGTTGTCGTTACAGTCTTCGCTCGTGCCATCCCTAATGTCGCATTCGTCCGCGACCCCATTGTTATTGCAGTCCGGCTCGCACTCGTCGGGGATGTCGTTCTCGTTGCAGTCCACGCTGGTGCCGCAGCCGGGCACATCACAAAGCCCGCCGGGCTCTCCGCAATCGACGTCGCACTCGTCCGAGATACCGTTTCTGTTGCAGTCGCATGGGCCGTAAGCGGACAAGTCGTCTTCGGTGAAGTCAGGCGGCACACCGCTGCCCGCTGACAGGCCGGCGAGTCCGTCGGTGGCGGAGATATTTAACCAGGTCATGCGGATCCTACCGTTGAAATACATGGTGATCTGGAAGCTGTTCCCCGCCGGAGCCCCGAAGTACTCCGGAACGTTCTCGAACGTGACCACCACCTGGTCGTCGAGCTGCTTGAAGGAGACCGTGCCCCCGGCCGGCGGGGACAAGTCGTCGAACAGCCCCGAGATGCGGGGCAGGGCGAAGTGCTCCTCCAGCGATTCCGAGTAATCCGCGTCGCCGCCGGTGAAGGTGATGTACCCGTTGCTGCCGACGTAGAAGGAGGTGTAGCTCGCCCCGTAGAGCCAGACCTCCGCCCCGTGGGCCAGGACCACCTCCGCGTAGTCATCGTCGTCGAGCGCGAGGGGCGTCCCACCCGCCGGATCGGTCGGGAAGGCCGTGGCCTCCTCGCGGCAGATGCGGTAGAAGCTGCCCGAGCCTTCCGGCATGAAGGTCAGCGTCTGGTTGTCCAGGTCGTTATCGCCCGAGTCGAACAGCTCGGTGTAGTAATGCAACGGCCCGACCGTAAGAGTGACGCTGCGGGTCCGCGTGTTACCGCTCGCCGTGTTGGTGATGGTGACAGTGTCGGTGTAAACGCCCGTGGGCAGCGCCCCGGCGACCATATTCAACAAGCAGACGTGCAGTTCCATCGACTCGCCACCGGCCAGGGTTCCGCTGGGCGGCGACACCGTGAACCAGTCCTCATTCCACTGGGCCGTCCAGTCGAGCGGTGAGGCCCCGCCGTTGGTCAGCATATAGACCTTGCACTCCGGGTTGAACCAACCGCCCTCAGGGCCACTCACCTTGAGGCCATCCTGCGGCGCGACCGACAGGTCGTCCGGTATGACGGTCATGGTCACCGGCACAGGCTCGGCCGGCATCTCGGGATCGTTCGAGGAGATAATCACGTCCCCGGAGTACGTTCCGGGCAGGAGCACCACCCCTTCGTCGTTGACCGTGTCGAAGTTCAGCGTGATCGTGATCGAGTCGTTGGGGACAACCGTGCCCTCTTCCGGATCCACCTCGAGCCACTCGCACGCCTCCACAAACCGGAAGCGCTGCTCGGGATCCCCGAACAGGTTCAGCTCATAGTAGCACCACCGGATGATCTCGTTGTTGATATCCCAGAGGTTGTCTTCCTTGCTGTCCTGGTTGGCCCGGCCCATTTCGAGGATGTTCTCGTTCACGTCCAGGACCGCATCCCAGAACTGGCGGTCGAACCGCTGGGAAGGGCCGTCCGTACTGTCGAGCGTGCCCCACCCGTACCGGGCGTTCATAATCACCGCGAAGGCGCCGTGCTCCATCGTGGTGATCACCTCGGCGAAGCAGTTCGATGTATCGAACGCGCCCGGCAAGCAGCCCTGCGAATACGCGAAGAAGCAGTCCGTGTTGCTCAGGCCGCCCAGGTCCGACGTGTACAGCTTCATGCAGTAGGTCTCGCTGGCGTGCCCGAGATGATTGAAGACGTGGACGCCGGAGTTCATCAGCGCGATCAGGCTGCTCTTGGGCCACGTGCCGTCCGCGTCGTAGAGGTTCTGCGAGGTGTCGAAGTCGTAGAAGTCAGGCTGCGTGTGATTCGCGAAACCGACCGTGCAGTAACCGTGCCCACACGAACCGAGCCGGATTTCCTCCATCGAGGCCTTGGCGTAGTCCGAGACCCCCCCGAATCCCAGGTATTCTCCCAGCATCGAGATCAGGGGCAGGTACTCGCTTTGGGTCGCGTCGTACTCCAGGGTTTTCCTCACGAAGTTCGCCAGTTCGGTCTCGTTGGCCACGGGGGCCCGTCCCACGTAGATCTCGGCGCACAGATCGACGTCGCCCCCGCCCACGCCGTCCGTCGGCTCGCCGTACAGCCCGTTGGCGTTGTAGTCGAACGTGCAGTCAGCCGGATCGACGCACCCGTAGTAATTGTCCACGGGCATCGAGTCACCCCAGACATAGAACATCCGGGGCGGGATGATCGAACTCGTACCGGCCAGCAGGGCGTACCGCGTCCCCCAGTCCTGGTAGGCTTCGATGAGGAAGTTGCGGATTCGGGTCTGGTTGTCCTCACCCCCGCTGGGGCGGGTCCCGTCGTAGTTGGCGTAGATCCACTGGGTGGTCACGATGGTGGCGGTCACACCCCAGCTCAGCTTGGCGTCGCGCAGGGCCTGGAGGTTCCAGGGACCCGGCGCGCCATCCAGGGCTGCGTTGGTGATGATCACGTACTCGTAAGGCCCGCCCGAGAGCTCGGACAGCGGGCCGTCGGACTCCTCCGCCAACGTGACACTCTCGGGATAGCCGGCCAGGGCACTCGGGTTGTCCACCGTCCGGGCCAGGTGGTGTCGGAGGGGCCGCGAGGGCCTGAGCACGCTACTGAGCTTGCCCGAGTCCGCAAGGTCCACCTCGAGCCTGAGCCTGGTGCAGTACGAGACCTGACCGGTGGCGGGCACGTATTGAGCCGGGAACAGGTTCACGGTAAGCAGTCGGTATCCGCATTTGGACTGGACGCCGACTTCCTCGTGACGGGCCGGCGGCCAGGGCGTCGCTTGGGCGTAGACGGCTGGATCAGGCCCGGTCACCTCCACCGGGCCGGTGTGGCTCAGGGGATAGGGCTTCTGGGCCGGCGGCAGCACTACCTTTTCCGCCGGCTCAACCGTCTCGACCGGCACCGCCCGCGTGGCGATTACTTCCTTCCCGCACGGGACGAGAAGCGTGACCGGCCGGACCGGAACGATCGGAGCCCCGGTCCGCAGGTATTGCTCCAGCCCGTCTATCGTCAGAAGCGTGTACTCGCCCTGCTTCTCGGCCGCCGGCCTGTCGAATTCGTACTCCAGAACAATCGATCCGTCCGTCGTGGCGCACTCGGTGACCGTGCTCATCGGCATGACCGATCTTCCGGTCTCGCGAGTCCGGAGGGTGAAGTTCAGATCCGCGTCTCCCACGTTCCCGATGGTCAGCGTCGCGGTCGTGGCACCTCCCTCGGGGACGCTCACGTTGATCGAGTCGGGGTCCACCCAGAGCTTGGGAGTCCTCTGCACGGTCAGTTTCACTTCCCGCAACTGGATGACCCCGCTCGTGGTGTTGGTGAAGGTCAGGGTGTCGGTGTAGACGCCTTCCGGCAGCGTCTCGGCCTCGGCATTCAGGCTGACCGTCACCACCGTGGACCCCTCGGGATCGAGCGTTCCGCCCGAAGCGGAAAGGTCGAGCCATGACGCCGCCTTGACCAGGCTCCAGTCGATCGCGATCGGTCCGGTGTTGCCCAGCACATAGCTCACGGACCCGGGTGAGAACGGGCCGCCCGGATGGCCCCACGTCTCGAACCCGCTCCCCGGAGCCACCTCCAGGTAATCGCGCAGGCCCGTCCCACTCAGGAGCACCTCGACCTCGGGCTCATCCTCGTCGTTGCATTCGATGACGACCGACGACTCGTATTCCTGATACGCGGTCGGCTCCAGAGTGACTTCGATGGTGATGCTGCCCTGGGTCGGGACGATCCAGGGCGGTCCGTCGGGCGGCAGTACCAGGCGCCAGTCGCCCGAGAGCGGTTGGGGATCAGCCGGGGCCGGCTTCGACTCGCCGGGGCCGCTTGCGCCTCCCGGATACGGTGGCGGGGACCAGTCCTCAGGGGCGGCCTCCAGCGCCGGGGCCTGACCGGGGTGTGCGTTGTAGAACGCTTGCTCGGCACTGAGCCGGGCGCTTAACGTCACGGGCTCTGTGACCGCTACGTCGTCGAAGTAGTGCGACCACACATAATCAGGATCGGTGAAGCCCAGCAGCCCGACCCGCCCCTCGGTCAGCGAGCTGTCCGCTCCGGTCCAAACCAGATTCCCGTTGATATAGAACGCCAGCGCGGTGCCCGCGCAATTGACCCCAAGCGTGTTTCCCTGGTCAAGCGGGTTGAGATACGGGGTGCCGGCCCAGCCGTACAGAATCTCGACGGCCCCATTGATCATCTTGAAAATCAGATAACTCCCTTCGTCGATCCCGAAGCCGTACGCGCTCCCGATCATGGCCGGCGCGGCCTCGAAATCAGCGGTTGCCCTGACCAGCACGTACTGGGCATAACCGCTTGCCGAACGCCGTATTCTGAGCTCGTAGTAGCAGTCGGCCCATTCCTCCCCCCCGTACGTGGCAACCATGGAGTTGGTGGTCGCCGGTACGGCCTGATTGGCTACGTATTCCTGGTTCACCACCTCCCAGTCGGCGTCCACGTCCTCATCCCACCCCTGGGCGAGCCCGTCGCTGAAGTCCTCGGCGTAGGTGCCGCCCAACGAGATGCTGGTGATCACGAGTTCGTGGTCGTTGTCGGCGTTGGTCACCGTGATCTGCTCGGTCCGGCTCACGCCCACGAAGACGTCACCGAAGGGCATGTCCAAATCGTCCGGCGGGGGGATCGAGTCGGTCACCTCGACCTCGGCCGGGTACGGATCCACGACCAGCGTCACCCCGCGACTCTGGCAGACGCTGTTGTTCGTATTGCAGAAGGAGACCGTGTCGGTGTAAACGCCTCTCGTCAGGGCTTCCGCGTTGGCATTGACGCACACGTCCACGGTCATGGACTGATCGGGTCCGAGCGATCCGCCGGCCGGCGTCACGTCGAGCCAGTCCGCGGTCGCCTCGGCCGTGAAGTCCAGCGATTCGCTTCCGATGTTCGTCAGCGTGTAGCCCATGCAGGCGGGGGTGAACGGGCCGCGCTCGATGCCCGAGGAGGCGAAGTCGTCTCGCGGTTCGACCGTCAGGTCGTCGATGTGATCGCCCAACAGGGCCACGTCGTCGATATTCCAGCCGGGATAGGTCACGGAGGAGTCCGTCGGCCCCATGGTCCAGCGGATGTAAACCTGCGGCTCACCGTCCGCGACCGCGGAGATGTCGTACTCGTACCGTAGCCACTCCGCGTCGCAGAAGCTGCCCCCGTCATGGACCCACACGTTCGTCCAGTGGGTCCCGTCGTTGCTCACCTGTACATTGGCCTGGTCCCAAGACGATGACTCCACGGCAAGCCAGCGCCAGAAACTCAGCGAGACGTTCTCGTGCATCGAGCAGTTGAACCGCAATGTGGTCAGGCGGTGGGCCGGGATGTTGTTGGGGTAATCTCCGGCAAGGTTGTAACCGTAGACGTTGCTGCCGGTGTGGCCCGAGGTGGGGTCCGCGCAATAGGTCCCCCCGCCCAGGGGAACGCCGAACTCCCACTGCCCTTCCGTGTCCCAGCCCGGGTCCAGGTCCATCGGGAACCAGTAGAATGCCCGGGCCGGCGGAGGGGTGGTGACACTTAAGCTGACGTCGCGGGTCCGGGTGGCCCCGGTGGTCGTGTTGGTGAAGGTCACCGTCCCGGTGTGTAAGCCCCGGCCCAGGGCGTCGGCATTGGCGTTGAGGCAGACATCTACGGGCGCCGAGGCGTGGGCGTCGAGTGACCCACCGGCCGGTGTCACGTCGAGCCAGTTGGCCGTGGCCGCCGCTTCCCAGTCCAGCGGCGTCTCGCCGTCGTTCGTCAGGGTGTATGTCTTGCAGGCCGGGGTGAACGGACCGCCCTCAGGCCCGGTTGAGGTAAAGCCATCAAGAGGGGTAACCGAGAGTACGTCCTTCACATTGCCCAGCAGGCTGATATCGTCGATGTTCCAGCCCGAGAAGGGTAGCGCGGCAATACTGCCAATCTCGTGTCCCCACCGGATGTACACGGTCGGTTTGTCGTCCGCTACGGACGAGATGTCGCACTGCATCTGCGTCCACGAAGAGTCCGTGATGTCGGTTGTGCCGTTGTCCCAGACGCCTGTCCAGTACACCGCGTCATTGGAGACCTCGATCGTGGCCAGCACGTAAGGCTGCCGATCGGTGTTGAGCCAGCGCTGGAATTGCAAAACCACACTCTCATACCCGGTGAGATCCAGGGGCCCGGCGGTGAGGTGAGCGGGGCCGGCCACCTCGGTTGAATAGTCGCCGCCGAGGTTGATCCCGTATACGTTTGTCCCGGTCGCCCCGCTGGTGGGATCAGGGTTACCGTAGTCACCGCCACCTTGGCCGGCCGGGATGCCGAACGCCCATTCGCCCGTGGTGCCCCAGCCGGGGTCCGCATCCAGCGCGAACTCGTAGATGGTCTGCGGCGAGGGTTCGCCCGGCCCGGGTGATGCCGCGGCAGCATCGCCCGAGACCTGCCCGTACGCCGGGCCTGCCAGCAGTACCTGCGTCAGCGCCACAACTATGCCGCAAACCACGGTTTTCATGTCTACTCCTCCGGTATCAGGTCTTCGCCAAGTCACGATTCAGGCAGGATGGCGGCGGGCTTGATAGTCCTCGCCCACCGCCGGCGCGCCGAAAGACCACGCTCTCGCCGACCCCTTCCGCATCGTCACAGTAGCTGCGCACAAATCTCCCCGGCAGGCGGCTCAATGCCGAAGCGCCGAGCCCTGGTATCGATGAGGCTAATTGTACACGACAATGCTCCCATTCTCCTACCTAAGAGACGCCGGCAGCGGCGAAAAGTTACCGCGACGTGTGGTTTTTCTGCTGGGCCGGTTGAACGCGCCGCCTTCTTGTGCTGCGCCGTAAGCTGCTGATTGAACGACAGTTACGAACCCGGCCGCTGATTGCATGACCTGCTCCGGCCCAAAGATGATGAAAACTGAGGATGCAGGTCCGGGTGAGATGCCTGCAGGTTGTGGGATCTCGATGCCACCCATGACGGGATCACGCCTGGTTCTTCCCCGTTCTGACACTTCACCCGGCCCCCGGCAGAATGGGCTCCCCGCGAATGGGCGGCCGCTCCACGCAGGGCCCGGGGGCGGCTCGATCCCCGGCGCCGCTGCCGAAGACGCCAAGGCGCCGGCCTGTAATCGAGTTGTCTTGTGCCGGTGATTTCATACAATGGATTTCATCATAACACGAAAAAATCAGGAGAAAGCGATGGGCGACTCCAAGCCACCTTCCGCCGAGATGCTCGCCGAACTCCAGGCCCTTCGCACGCGCGTCCGCGAGCTTGAACGCGCCGAGACGGAGCGCAAGCGTGTCGAGGACGCGCTGCGGGAATCCGAAGAACGCTTCCAGCAAGTCGTGGCAAACGCGGAGGAATGGATCTGGGAAGTGAACACCGAGGGTCTATACACCTACACAAGTCCGGTCGTGGAGGACGTACTTGGCTACAAACCCGAGGAACTTGTCGGCAAGAAGCATTTCTTCGACCTGTTCCATCCTGAGAACCGGGAGGAACTCAAGACGCTGGCCTTTGGGGTATTTGATCGGAAACGGCGTTTTTATGGATTCGTAAACCGAAACGTACACAAGAACGGCGAAACCGTGTGGCTTTCGACAAGTGGAGTTCCCATGCTCGACGAGCAGGGAGAGCTTCTCGGGTACAGAGGCTCGGACAGCAACATCACCGAGCGCAAGGTCGCAGAAGAGGAGCTGAAGCAGTCGGAACGTGAGAAGGCGCTCATCCTCGGCAGCGTATCAGAACTCGTTACCTACCAAGACCGGCAACTCAGAGTCATATGGGCGAACCAGGCCGCAGGTGAATCGGTGGGCAGCTCCCCTGAGCAATTGGCGGGGCGCCATTGCTTCGAGATCTGGCAGCAACGCAGCGAGCCCTGCGTGGATTGCCCTGTCGCCAAGGTACTTGAAACCGGTCAGAGCCACCAAGGGGAAAAGACCAGCCCCGACGGGAGAGTATGGTTGGTGCGAGGCTACCCCGCTCGAGACGAGGAGGGCAATGTGATCGGCGCCGTCGAGATCACACGGGACATCACCGAGCGTAAGCACGCGGAGGAAGCCCTGCGCGACAGCGAAACCCTGTTGCGCACGGTCATCAATGCGACCAAGGAGGCAATGGTATCCATCGATCAGGACGGCTTGGTAACGTTGTTCAATCCGGCCGCCGAAGAGATGTTCGGGCGAAAGAGAAAGGAAATGATAGGCCAGCCATTGGACTGCCTCCTGCCCGAAGAATACAGGAAACGACACACGGAATACGTAAGAAGTTATTTCGCCACGGGCGAGCCTCACAATGCAATCAACACCACCAGCGAGCTGTCCGGCTTGCGAAGTAATGGAGATGTATTTCCTGCGGAGGTATCGCTTTCCGCGGGCAGGCACGGCAACAAACAGTTCGTTATCGCCGTCGCCCGGGACGTCACCGAGCGGAATCGGCTTCAGCAGCAGCTTCTTCAATCGCAGAAGCTCGAGAGCATCGGTACGCTGGCGGGCGGGATCGCGCACGACTTCAACAATCTGCTGGCGGTGATCGTGGGCAACACGTCGGTCCTTCAGCGGCGAGCCACGCTGCCGGCAGAGATCCGTGATTTGCTGAACGACATCATGAACGCTGCCGACCGCGGATCGGCCCTGACCCGCCAGTTGCTCGCGTATGCCCAAGGCGGATTGCAGAAACCCGCCCCCACCGACCTGAATCGGCTCATCAAGTCTGTGCTGCGGCTGTTGGAACGGACGACTCCCCCGCAGATCGAGTTTGTCCTGAGTCTGCCCAAGGACCTGCCCCTGATCATGGCCGATGCGAGCCAAGGCGAGCAGGTGGTGATGAACCTCTGCCTGAACGCCGTCCAGGCTTCTCAACCGCCCAGTACGATTGAGGTGTCCAGCACGGAGGAGACGGTCGGCGCCGATCGGGCAGCGGAGCTGGAGCTGGTCGAGGGCCGCTACGTCTGCCTGCAAGTCAAGGACCAGGGCTGCGGGATGGATGCGGAGACGGTTCAGCGCGTGTTCGAGCCTTTCTTCACCACCAAGCCCACGGGGCGCGGGATGGGGCTGGCGGCCACCCAGGGGATCGTCCACAGCCACCACGGCCAGATCCGGGCCGAGAGCATGCCGGGGGGCGGAACGACGATGTCGGTCTGGTTGCCGACCACCCGGGAGGCAGTACGAGTCCTTGCACGTGAAACCGCACCCCAGCCGATCGAGCCCCCGCACGGGTCCGAGACGGTCCTGGTAATCGATGATGATTCAGCGGTCACGCGAACCGTGGAGCAGATCCTTTCCACGCTCGGCTATTGTGTCGTCCCGCACACCGATACGGACGAAGCGCTCGCGTTCCTGGACACCAACTCCGAGGATATCGATCTGGTTCTGATGAACCTGAACATGCCGAAATGCTCCGGAATGGACATGCTCACGCAGATCCTGCAGCGCTGCCCGCGGATTCCGGTGCTCCTGGCGAGCGGTCTGGAATCCCGGGGATTGGTCGAGTCGCTGATGGCCCGCGGGGCGGTCGGATTCCTTCGCAAGCCCTTCTCCCTGATGACGCTCGCGAAGGCTATCCGCGGCGGGCTGGACGATGCGGCAAACTCGCCGGGGCGTTCGGGCAATTAAGGTGACGACCGGGGAACGATCAGTAGCGGCGGCGGCCTCATGCGGTTCGACTCACCACCGCGTGGGGTGAGGAATGGACGGCAGGCATCGGCGAATCGACCGCACCCGTCGACGTGACACCGGACATCCGCGCACCGAATGCCACCGGGTCGTGTATCTCAAGCGCGAGCTGCCCGTAATCCTTCGCCCCGTTGCTGTCCGGGGCGTAGTCGAAGATGCTCTTGCCATGGCTCGGCGATTCAGCCAGCTTGATGTTCCTGCGAATCGCCGTTTCAAAGACCCGCGTCGACGCCCATGGCACGCCCGTGTCGCGGGCCGCGGAGAAAAACGAGCGAACGTCCTCAATAACCTCCGACGCGAGCTTCGTGCCCGCCTCGTTCATGCACACCACGACACCGGTCACCCGCAACGAGGGATTGATCCGTCTGCTGACCAGGGAGACGGTTTCCAACAACTTTCCCATCCCCTGCAATGCGAGGTAATGCGGCTGCAGCGGGATCAACACCTCGGCGGCCGCACACAACCCGTTGAGCGTCAGCACTCCCAGCGAGGGCGGGCAATCGATCAGCACGTAGTCGTACCGCGGGCTGCGACCGCTGGCACCCGCACCGACGTGCTGGTCGAGCAAGTCGCGGAGGATGACCTCCCGGCCCACGATACTGACCAGTTCCACTTCCGCCCCGACCAGATCGATGCTCGAACCCACCAGCCAGAGGTTAGGGCCGACCCTGCGGCGGGCCTTGGCGACCGTGGCCGATCCGGTCAGCATCTCGTAGACACCCGCACGCCCGGAGGCGGGGTCCTGACCCAGATGCAGCGTCAGGTGAGCCTGCGGGTCAAGGTCGATCAGCAGCACCCGATGACCCGCCCGAGCCAGTGCCACCCCCACGTTGACCGCCGTGGTGGTCTTACCGACTCCGCCCTTCTGATTGATTATGGCAATGCGTCGCATCGGACCTCCTTTCCCGATGGGGCCAGCTCACTGGCCCTGTGATCCGGCCCGCCCGCCTCGTATTGGGCTACCGACGGGTGGTCCGACCCACCAGCCTGGTGGTGATCCACCGGTGTGCCGGGCATCGTGCCTCGCTGGGGATATTGGTGATGGTCATTATATGTGCCCGGCAGCGAGATGCAAAAAGAGCCTCAGCCCCGTTACGCCCAGGTTGTGAGTTGTTGCCGCGAGGATGGAAACGTGAGAAGGTGAGAACGTGAGAACCTGAGAACGGGCGATGGTGGAAAGGATGCAGCGCTGGCCTCTATTTCCCGGCCTTTGCACTTCGCCACCTTCGCACCTTCGAGCGGGCTTCTCCATTCGCTTGTCCTCGTTTGTTTTCCTGTGCGTGCTCGGTGACTCATTGAGCCACGACCGCGGGGGGGTTGTCCAGGCCCATGCACTCGGCCAGATAAGCCGCCAACTCTGCCAGCTCTTGCAGAGCATGTTGATCCACCGACGACTGCACCGCGGGAATCAGGGCGGGAACAGACTTGGGCAGGTACAACTCATAGCGCACGGTGATAATGAAGGTCTCCGGTGATGGCCGAACGAGCACGCTGAGAATGATCGGCCAGTGGTTGAACTGACCCTTAACCAGGCGATCGGGCACGAGTTCGCCCAGACCCATCAGCGACTTCCGCCACTGCCCCCGGCGGAACCGCAGCTTGTATCGCTCGCGAAGCTCGCAAGTGTAGTCGCCGCCGGGGTACGACGCGAAGAACGCTTCCAGCACCTCTACGATCTTGTCGTAAGGCGGCGTATCGAGCCGGTATTCCCAAGTGTAGCTCTTGTGCATCGTTCTCTCTGAACCGCTCGTGGCTCTCCGTGCCTGCGCGACAGTGTTGGCAACCGCGCCCTCCCAGGCGAGCCGGCCCGCCCCCGGTCGTGCGGATTGACGTCCACCCGCCGGGAGCGGTTACGCAAGGCCGCCTGGTCCGCTTCGGGAATCTTCCGGGGCACGTATTGGTTGAACGGCATGCCGAGCACTCCGAGTCGGCCGGGGCGGTCCGCGGCTTGGTAGTATAGGTGTCCGGAACCTGCACAGGAAGTAGCCCCCTCGTCTTGCCGGCGAGGGCAGCTTCGCCGGCACTTGGACAGGGCAATCGCGTCTGATTCAGGATTGCGGTTTCTGGCCCGGAATCGCCTGTGTTGCCGGATTCGTTTCGCATTTCGGCAAAGCACGTATAATGGCGGCGCGGTGACGGGCGGTTGCGATACCAGGCAGGATACTGGACAGGAGACTGCACGTGTCTGAGGCGAAGGTCGTTCTGCAAACGGACATTCCGGGCTTCCCGGTTCGGCGCGGCAAGGTGCGCGACATCTACGATCTGGGTGATGAGTTGCTGATCGTGGCCACCGACCGCATCAGCGCGTTCGACGTGGTGATGCCCAACGGCATACCACATAAGGGCGAGGTGCTGACGCGGATCAGTGCGTTCTGGTTCGGGCGGTTCAGCGGTGTCCGGCATCACCTGATCGAACTCGTGGAGGACCGCGCCCCCAAAGGTTTTGGGCCTTACCTCGATCAGCTTCGCGGCCGATCGATGCGGGTCGCCAAGACCAAGGTCCTTCCCATCGAGTGCGTGGTTCGCGGCTACCTGGCGGGCAGCGGGTGGAAGGAGTACCAGCGCCACCAGACGGTGTGTGGGATCAGGCTGCCCGCGGGCCTACGGCAGAGCGATCAGCTTCCCGAGCCGATCTTCACGCCGGCCACCAAGGCCGTTGAGGGTCACGACGAGAACATCTCGTTCGAGCGGGCGTGCGAGCTGACGGGCAGAGAACTGATGCGTACGGTACGCGACCGGAGCATCTCCATTTACCACGAGGGTGCGGAGTACGCCCGCCAGCGCGGGCTGATTCTGGCCGACACCAAGTTCGAATGGGGCTCCGACCGCGGCGAGCTGATCCTGATCGACGAGATTCTCACCCCCGACTCGTCCCGCTTCTGGCCCGCGGACGACTACGAGCCCGGCCGGGACCAGATCGCCTTCGACAAGCAGTACGTCCGCGATTACCTCGAAACCCTCGACTGGGACAAGACACCGCCCGGCCCGAGGCTGCCTGACGAGGTCGTGGCCAACACCAGCGCCAAGTACATCGAGGCGTACGAGCGGCTTACCGGCCGGATGTTCCCGCGAGGGTGATTCCGGAGGACAGGTGAGATAAGGGCCAATGGATGTTGCAAGCATGCGACGGGCCGACTGGTGATTGGGCGCCCCGGTTGGCGCCGAGCGAGTCCCGGTTAACGAGCACTCCGTACGTATCCGCGGCGGCCAGTTGCACCCTGACCAGTGAGGTCGTGGGCCACCCCACCGGGCGACAGCACGCCCCCCGGAAGTTTGTCAGCCCGGCGGTCGGGGCTTATACTCGCGATCACTTCGAGCGAATCACCGCGCGAACTGAACGGAGGGCCAGGCAGGGATGCCCAGGCAATGGATCATCAGTCCACCCTGGCCGGGCTGTGCGGGCGCCGCCCGGCGGATCGGCACGCCGCCTCTGATTGCCCAACTGCTGTGCAACCGCGGGATCACCGAAACCGACGCCGCCCGCGCGTTCCTCAATCCCGAACTGAAAACACTGCACCCGCCCGAGCAGTTGCCGGGCGCCGTCGAAGCGGCGGCAATCATCAGCGAGAAAATCCGCCGGCACCGGCCGATCGTCATCTACGGCGACTACGACGTGGACGGCATTGCCGGTACGGCGATCATGTGGCACGTGCTGAGGCTCGCCGGTGCGGGGGTTTCGTTCTACATCCCCCACCGCCTCGAGGAGGGTTACGGCGTCAACGCCGACGCCCTGCGCCAGTTACGCCGCGAAGGGGCGGAGACCGTGATTACCGTCGATTGCGGGATCACCGCCCTCGAGGAAGCTCGCGTCGCCCGCGAGATCGGCCTGACGCTGATCATCACCGACCATCACACGCCGGGGACCGCCCTGCCCGAAGCCGATGCGATCGTCCACCCGGAAGTGGGCACCGGCTACCGGAACCCTGATCTCTGCGGTGCCGGCGTCGCATTCAAGCTGGCCTGGGCCGTCGCCCGCACCATGTCCCGGTCCGAGCGAGTCACACCCGAGTTCCGGCAGTTCCTGATCGACGCGACCGGGCTGGCCGCCCTGGGCACCATTGCCGACGTGGTGCCCCTGACGGGGGAGAACCGCGTGCTGGCGCGATTCGGGCTGCTGGGCCTGACCGAATCGAGACTGACCGGTCTGAGGGCACTGATCGAGTCGGCCCGCCTGGCTGACCAGAAGATCAACAGCGAGCATGTCGGGTTCTGGCTGGCCCCGCGGCTCAATGCCGCCGGCAGAATGGGGCACGCCCAGCTCGCCGCCGAACTGCTCACCAGCGCCGATGAAGCCCGGGCCAAGGAGATTGCGATCTACCTGGAGGAGCACAACCGCGGGCGACAGGCCGTCGAACGACGCATCTTCAAGGAGGCGTGCGAGCAGATCGAAGCCCACAATCTGGCCTCGGACGCCCGGCGGGCGATCGTGCTCGCCGGCGAGGGCTGGCACGCCGGCGTCATCGGCATCGTGGCCTCACGGATCGTGGATCGGTTCGGCCGGCCGACCGTCATGATCGCGATCGAGAACGGCCAGGGCCAGGGCTCCGCCCGCAGCATCCCGCATTTCGAGCTGCATCGGGCGTTGGCCGACTGTGCCGAATACCTCGAGGCTTACGGCGGGCACGCCATGGCCGCCGGGCTCCGCATCAAGTCCGAAAACGTCGAGCCCTTCACCGAGGCCTTTATCGCCCGCGCCAATCAACGACTGACCGGCAAGGACCTCGCTCCGGCGGTTCGGCTCGATGCCGAGGTCGAACTCCACGAATTGACCGAGCCTTTCGTCCGTCAGCTTCAGCAGCTCGCGCCCTTCGGAACCGGCAACCCGAAACCACGATTCGCATCCAACCTGCTCCAGCTCGACGGGGAACCCCGCGTGGTCGGGAAAACCGGCGGGCATCTCCAGTTCAGCCTGACCGATGGCCGAAACCGTCGCAGAGTCATCGCCTTCAACCAGGAGGACCAGTTGCAGCCTCTGCTCGACCACCGCCGATGCCGCCTCGCGTTCCAGCCGATCCTCAACACTTTCAATGGCCGGACCTCCGTCGAACTCCAGGCCATTGACATTGCTTTCCCCGAAAAATGACCCGTCAGCCCAAGACCACTATGCCCGGCGAAGCGGTCGCCATACCAGGCAAAACACCTGGAAACGACGCGACCGATTCTCGTACCACATTTCGCCATCGGAAATGGCTCAACGTAGGGGTCCTCGCCGGCCTGAGCGCGTTTTCCCTGGTCATCGGGGCCCGCGACCTGGCGGTCGGGGGCTTCTCATGGTCTGATGCCCCGCTCCACGCCATGGACGGCGTGTTCCTCCACGATCTCGTCCAGGAGCGCCCCGAAGGTTCACTCAGATCATGGGCGGAGCAGTACTACCTCCGGCATCAATGCCTGGGCCTGGTTGTCTACTATCCGCCGTTGTTTGCCGCGGTGGAGGCGGTCGTCTTCCTGCTGCTCGGCGTCAGCGTGTGGGCAGCCCGGCTCACCGTTCTGATCTTCGTGGTCGGTGCCGTCTGGCTCATCTACCTGCTGGCCCGCGACCTGTTCGGGATCACGGCCGGCATCGCCGCCGCCGTCTTGTCGATCGCCTCACCCGCGGGCGTCATCTGGGCCCGGCAACTGATGCTGGAATGGCCCGCGACGTTCTTCGTCGTGCTGGCCCTTCTCGGGTATTGCCGCTACCTCAAGCGGGCCGGCTGGACCACCGGCATCCTGACCGCGCTGGGGTGTTCGGCAGCCTACCTGACCAAGCAGACAGCCGTCTTCGCCCTGGTTCTCATTATGCTCCACGCTTGGTGGGACTACCATTGGCCCAAGCTGCTGAAGCGATCGTTTCTGATACCCATGGCCGCCGCCCTCCTGCTGATCGCCGGTTATGGCCTCGCCACCGGCGGCTACAACGCGCTGGCCCCCCATCTCCTGTTCGGGTCGCCAGCACTGCGCCATGTCCTGCACAGCCAGGCCTGGACGTGGTATCTCGCTTCCGGGCGGCTATCCACCATCATCGGCTGGCCCATGGCGATCGGGGCGGCCCTGGCTATCACTGTCATCCTTGCCGCGTACTTGAGGAACTACCTCCGGCTCCTAAGAACCGTCCTGCGAGGCGGCGCTCAGGAGCCGAACGTCCCGCCCGCATCCCCGCAAGCCGACACTGCCAATCAACACATCCCACAAGGCTCGCTGATGCTGCCGGCGGTATGGTTCTTCTTGTGGTATGTGATCTGCTCGGTTTTTGCCGCCAAGGAGGAGCGCTACTTCTTCTTTGCCGTACCGGCCATCGCGATGCTCGCCGCGGGCGGGGTGGCCCGGCTCGACGGGCGGCGACGGGTCGGCATCGGCTCAGCGGTGCTGCTCGTCCTCTGCTGCATCCAGGTGTTTGAGGCCCTCGGCATGCCCGCTCGCCGGCTCCCTACCCTCAAACCCACGGTGGACGTCCTCGTTCAACTGGGCGACGCCGACCTGGTGCTCGTCGATGCCGTCCGCGACGGGCAGTTCATCTTCGACGTTCGCACCAGCCCCGAGGCCCGTAGCCGCATTATCCCCATGCGGGCCAGCAAATTCCTCTATTCCCGGGCAGCCCGAACCCGCTACGACTACCAGGCGCACGTCTCGACCCCGGACGAACTCTACGGGTGGCTCGACCGCTACGGCATCCGCTATATCGTGATGGAGGACCGCCTGCCGGTAACCACCGACCGATCGTGGGACGTGCCCCCGCGCATCATGCTCCGCGAGACGGTCCGCGGCAACCCCCGGTTCGAACTCGTCCACCGCCTCCCGCTCGCCGGCGACGACCCGGCCTGGCGGAACGTCAACCTCGTCACCTACCGCTACCGCGACGCCAAGCCCCGCCGGTCCGACACCATCACCGTCCACATCCCCGCCATGGGCCGCGAGATCACGCTCACCCTCCCGCCGCCGGCTACCCGGCCCGCCTCCGAATGATATCCAAGTCGTGATCGTAGGGTGGGCTGTGCCCGTCTTCGCCTACGGCAACTCGAGGTCCTTGAGATCAAGCGGCACCGTGATCGTCTTCAGTCCGACGAGCAGCTCGATCTTCAATGTCGTCGTGTCGTCGAGCGGTTTGTCGAGGTCGTAGGAGTAGGTCTTCTTCTTGTGGTCGCCCATGGACATGTGCCCCGACGTCAGGCTCTTGCCCTTGGCATCGATGACGTCCATTTTCTGCACTGCTTTCAGATCACCCTTGAGCTCGATCGACAGCGAGTTCTCACCGCCCATACTGAACCACCCGCCCTTTTTCTTCTTCGGATCAAGGATCCGGGCCTCCAGGCCGGCTGCCTCGAGCACCGGGTCCTCGACCTTCTTGCCGATCAGATTCTTTGGCTTCTTGATCGTGACGGTCTTCTCTGTCCCGCCGGCCAGGACCTGGAACTCGCCCTTGAGCCGGCTGATCAGGATCGCCTTTCGCGAGGGCAGACCCAGCGACAGCTCAAGCCGGAATCCCTTCTCGTCCTCCTCCTGGCGCATCCCCATCATGCCGCTCCGCAGGGGCTTGAACTCGTCGTCGCTGCCGCCGAAAGAGGACATCCCCTTGGCTTTCTTGGGCTTCAGGTCGGTCCCCGCATCGTCTGCCGCCTCGTCGAACTTGATCTTCCCGTAGCTGGTCGCATCGTTGACCTGGTCGCCTTCCACGTGGATGGTCAGCTTCAACTCGCTCGTAGAAGGGAACTTCACCTTCTTCTTGAATTGCTTTGCCCGTGTTTCGACCAACTGGACCGGCATGATCTTGATCTTCTGCGCCCCGTACGCCGGGATCGCCAACACCAGTCCCAACACCACTGCACCCGCGGTTCTCATGACATTCTCCTTTCGCGTGGCAGGAACGAACCCGCACCTTACAGCCGGCTCGGGGCTTGGATACCCGGTCATCTGCCGGGAGGTCAGCCGCTCGTACCGGTGTCCTTCCGGCGGACTTCGGCCAACTGGAAGTAGAACCCCGTGACCGTCCCCGCAAGTACGAGGAAAGGACCGAATATCGGGTTGTCGATAAGCATGCCGCGAAGATAGTTCCAGAAGGAAGGGCTGTGGCTGAGGATGACCACCAACCCGCCCAGGAAAAGCAACGCCCCTTGAAGGCTGGTGACGAAAGCAATGATCTGCGCGTACATGACGAACGTGAGCGACGCCGCTGCGACCAGAGCCAGCCCGCCCAGGATCAGGGCCGTCTGCTCGCCCAGCCCGAACCGGGCGGCCAACAGGGCGACCACGTATCCCGACCAGCCCCCGGCCAGCACCGCCACCGACAGCTTCACGACAAACGTGCTGGCCACCGCCAGACCCACCGCTCCGAGAAAGCCGCAGACCCACCGCAGCAGTTCGGAAACTGGCAGCATCTGCCCGAGCCCGAATCCGAGGACGCCGAAACTGACCGCCACCAGGACGGTAAAGATGCGAACGCCAATCAGCATGAAGACCAGGCCCACCCCGAGCAGGAACAGCCCGAGGACCAGTTCCTGCCTCTCCATGGTGCTGACCAGGTCGATCATTGTCGGAAGACCGAAAGGCCCCATCGTTTCACACCTGCCTGCTGCAGAGCGCCCCCGGGACCTCCTGTTCACCCCATAAGAAGGGCCCGGTGCCCCCCTGCCTTCGTTCTTACATTGCGGGAGCTGCCGGCGCCGCCGGAGGTGCTGACACCGGCCGACCGTGCCGGGCCTGGTAGGCCAGGGACACGATCAGGACAACACCCAGCCCCGCCAGGAACCAGGCAACCCGGCCCAGGATAACCGCCCACCATCCCGGCCGATAGGTGGAGATCAGCAGCCCGGTGCCGAGCGCCAGACCCAATACCCCGATTAGCGACGTCACGAGAATCGTTGTGAACCGCGGCAAAATAAGACCCATCCCCAGCCCGATTAAGCCGGTCAGTCCCAGGATGAACGCGATGCGGTATACTGCCTCGCGCTGCGTGTCCCAGTAATAAGCACCGAACTCGGCGAGGTAAGCCGGAACGGGCTCGCCCCGATTTGCCTGGAGCTCGGGCAGTCCCGGTACATACCGGCCGGTGCCCACCCCGAGGCGGTGATCGGTGAACGCCTGGAGCTGGGACTGGATCACCGGCAGGTTCCGGGCGCCAGCCACCGCCACCACCACCAACATGGCGCAAATGCCCGCCGTCATCCCGACCCACCAGCGATAGAACAGGTACCCGGTCAGCCCTGCCAGGCCGCCCCCGAGTACCAATCCGATCAGGTCGTCAACCCCCGCGACCCGGGCGAGCCTCACCCCCGCCGCCGCCCCAGCGGCCATGAACGCCAACACGTAGAACGCGCGTAACAGGCGCCCGCCCCACAATGCCAGCACCGCACCGGCCACGACCGCCACTGCGGCTACCGTCGTGGGATCAGGCCAATACCCCGACGGGAGTGCATGGTCGCGGACGAGAGCCGCCGCGCCGCTCACCAGATCGACAACTTCCTTGGCGCCGACCATCCAGCACCTCAGCCCATCTCAACGGGCCCCATGCCAGATTGTCCAGTCTAACACTCAGTCGCCCCCGGAGGCAATTCGCTCATCGATCCCGATGGGCCGACCCATCTGCGGTACGCACCACGTGCCCGGTTCGTTCGATCCAGGCGTTCGGATAAACGCTCACGTCGATCCGTACCTGCGGCGAGCCCGATTCAAAATGCTTTGCCAACATGCGAAGCTTGTCTTGAACGATCGTCTCCTCGAACTCCTGACCCGGGGCGGAGCCCCAGACGATCGGCTGGCCCCTGCGTGGCCAGACCAGGATGTGCCCCTCGTGCCTGTCCCGTCGGCCGCCGAAGTTTCTAACGTCTATGGCGCCGATCTTCGAGGCAAACTTCTGCCGGAACATCAGAGACGCGAGCTGAATCCCCGCCGTCGCATCGTCGTCCGTGAACCGCTCGCCAACCTCCGGCGTCGGCGAGTCGGCCCCCACCCCCACGATCTGTATCCAGCCGGAGTCACTCACCCGGGTATAGACCTCCGGCAAGCGGCAACCGTCCTTGTCAACCGGGATATACACGCCGTCCTTGAGTATCATCGCCACCGGACGGCGATAGTCGCAGGCGATCCGGACCGTTCCGTCCATCTCCTGGGTGACGCGGTTTACCCGCGAGACCCACCCGCTGCGCATCATCCGGTCGGCCACTGCCTGGAGTAACGGCTCGCCGATCTCCGCCTGACCCTGCGGCAATTGGATCGCGGACAGGATTCGCGGCCGCCAGCCTTCACGATCCACCCAGTCCGCCTCCGGCGGGACCTCGAGTTCCGGTTTGACTGGGGGGCTGTACTCGGGCAGGGCATAAACGTAATGCTTCAGCCGCTCGAGGCCGAAGACCGCTGCCCCAACCGCCAACAGGAGACACCATGCCGATACCAGCGGCCTGGCAGCCGCCAGGGTCCGCCGGTTCCACAACCTGCCGCTGCCTGCCTGCTCGTCGGCGGGTTTGTGCTTACGTCGTCGTCGCCGGGCCACTGATCAACTCCTTGGCCAATAGGGGAGCGAAAAGGGGCAACAGCAGCCATCGCCACACAGGTACTGCTATCGCTCGCACGCCAGCTCCACAATCCGCTGACACAGATCGGCAAAGCTCAGGCCGGCCCGTCGCGCGGCTTTCGGGAGCAGCGAGTGATCCGTGAAACCCGGGATCGTGTTGACCTCCAGCGCGTAGGGCCGCTGCGTCCGGGCATCCACCATCCAATCCACCCGGGAGAAGTCTCGACACCCCAGCGCCTGGTGAGCCCGGACGCTCAGCGCCTGGATCTCTTCCAGCAGCGGCGTCGGCAAGTCAATGTCGAAAACGTACTCCGTCGCGCCATCCAGGTACTTGGCCTGGTAGTCGTAGAATTGCCGGGCCGTCCGGATCTCGATGGTCGGCAGGGCCTCGCTCCCCAGGACACCCACCGTCAGTTCAGGCCCGTCAATGTATTCCTCGATCAGGCACCGGCCGTAGCACCGCGTCATCGCTTGCAGGACGGGCTGCAATGCCTCCGGGTCGTGAACGATCTGACAATCGACGCTGCTGCCCTCGGCCACCGGCTTGACCACCACCGGCATCGACCAGGCCTCCGGGATCATGCCCACCCGCCCGGGCGTGACCACGTCGAACCTCGGGGTGGGGACCTCGGCCTCGATGAACCGTCCCTTCGCCGCCACCTTGTCCATCGCCAGGGCCGATGCAGCCGCCCCCGACCCGCAGTACCGCTTGCCCCGATGATCCAGGATCTGCTGCAGTTGGCCGTCCTCCCCGAACGTCCCGTGCAGCGCGATGAATACCAGATCCGCCGGAAGGTCCAGGGCTTTGAGCCGCTTCGGCGCGATGTCGGCACGGTGCACGTGGTGCCCGCGCGATTCGAGGGCGTCGGCAACCGCCCTGCCGCTGGCAAGACTGACCTCGCGCTCGGCACTCGGCCCACCGGAGAGCACCGTGATTTTCAGACAACGCTCAACCGCCCTGGTAACGGTAACTTCTGATGAGGCGTATTCCGCCAGGCGTGTCATGATCGGAACTCCATTTCCTTATACGTTACAGGCGCGCGGTGGTGTGTTTCCCCAGCAATGTTCCTGTCCCAGCCGTTGACGGCTTGCAAGACAAAGCGGTCGGCTTTCGGTTCAGCCGCTTGCGGCTTCGCAAACTTACCGTGCTCCCCGTCGAGTCCCGCCTGAACACTCTCTCACTTCTGACTTCCGACTTCCAACTTCTCGAACGGGACACGTCGGCGATGCCAGACCTCGATTTCCAACTCCAGGTCGATTCCGAATCGCCGGGCGACTTCCCGGCGGATTATTCCGATCAGGGCCAGCACGTCTCGGGCGGTCGCACCTTCCTTGGCAACGATGAAGTTCGCATGACAATCCGAGACCTCGGCCCCGCCCACGCTGCGATTCTTCAGCCCTGCGCGATCGATCAACGCTCCGGCACTGTGGCCCGGGGGGTTTTTGAACACGCAGCCGGCCGTGGACTCCGCCAGCGGCTGCGACTTCTTCTTGTAATCCCAAACCTCCAGGAAGCGCTCCCGAATCTCCGTCGGATCCCCCGGTCTCAATGCCAGCGTCGCCCGGCAGACAATCGCCTCACCCAGATTCGCGCCCCGGTACCGGAACCCGACCTCGTCGCGCGACAGCGTCCGCAGTTGACCGTCCGAATCGACGACCGTCGCGTCACGAACCACGTCGGCGATCTCGCCGAAGCGCCCCCCACCATTCATGTGGATGATGCCCCCAAGCGTGCCGGGAATGCCCGCCATGCACTCCAGCCCGCTCAACCCGCGACGGACCGCTTCGAGGACAAGCCGACTCATGTCCGCACCGCCGCCGGCCGTGATGACCACTTCCCCGGAATCGCCGCCCCGACGGCGCCGCCGACGCCCGGCACCGGAGCGGGCCTCCGGTCCTGCATCGTGCGCCCAATCGACCTGACGAAACTCCGGTGCATTCAGCCGGACGACCACGCCATCCACCCCGTCGTCGCTCACCAGAAGATTCGCCCCGCGGCCGAGCACTTGCAGCTCGACGTCCTCCTGGCGGCACCGGCGGACCAGATCCATTAACTGCTCCACCGTCCGGGGCCGGGCCAGCCAACGCGCCGGCCCACCGACCCCCAGCGAGGTGTATCGAGCGAGCGGCTCGTGCTCGCGGACGAAATCAGGCAAACCCGCCGAGAAAACCATCACCCAACCCTGCCGTTCTTGTGATCCTACCCTGCCCCTCAGTGGTCCGCCGCATCGCCCATCGTCCTGAAGCCCTCCGTCCTGCCCCGCGTTCGCGCCAGGCAGGTCAACAGGCTGTCCGCGACCTGCCAGACGTTCCCTGCCCCCATGGTGATCACCAGGTCGCCCGGGCACACTTCCCTGCATAACTGGGCGGCGATCTGGTCAAAGCTCGGCTCGTACCGGGCGTCGCTTCCGCGAAGATGAATCTGTTTGACCAGGGCATTGGCGTCGATCCGGTCGCGCTCCGACTCGCTGTCGCGGACGAAGTAGATGTCCGGCACGATCACCACGTCCGCTCCCCCGAAGCTCATCGCAAAGTCATTCAACAGGAACCGGGTACGCGAGTGCTGGTGAGGCTGAAAGACGACGAACAGCCTGCGCGGGTTGTAGAACTTGGCGGCCGCCCGCAGCGTCACCTGGATCTCCTTGGGATGATGAGCGTAGTCGTCGACCACCGTCACGTCGGCGATCTCCCCCCGCCACGTCAGGCGGCGGTAGGCACCGCGGAAGTCGCCCAGGGCTTTGGCGATCGTCTCCGGCTCCACGCGGCTGTGGAAGCAGACCGCCGTGGCCGCCAGCGCGTTGGCTACGTTGTGCCCCCCCGGGATCGACAGCATGACCTCCGTCAGTGGTTGCCCGCTGCGCAGGACCCGGAAGCGGAAACACCCGCGAACCTCATCGAGAATCTCTGCCCGCCAATCGAACTCGCCCTCGAGCCCGAACGTCTCGACCGTCGCCCCCACGTCTTGAACCGCCCGCATCGCGTCCCGGTCCTCGCCGTTGACCACGAGCAGGCCGTCCGCCGGCGCCAGGGAAGCAAACGCACGGAACGCCTCAACGATCTCCTCCAGGTCGCGGTAGTAGTCGAGGTGATCCTCATCGACGTTGAGGACCGTCGCGAACCTGGGGCGCAGGTTCAGGAACGAGCGATCGTATTCGCACGCCTCTACCACGAAGTGCTCGCCGTCGCCGACGCCCGAGCCGCCGCCCAACTGCTCCACACCCGCCCCGATCACGAACGACGGGTCGAGCTCCGCCTGGCGAAGCACGTAGGTGACCATGGCCGTGGTCGTGCTCTTGCCGTGCGTTCCCGCCACCGCGATGCCCGCCTTCGAGGCCATCAGCAGACCCAGTAGACGAGAATACTTGACCACCTTCAAGCCCCGCTCACGGGCTGCCACCAGCTCCGGATTCGCATCGTGGATCGCCGCCGAGCATACGACCAGATCGCACCGCTCGGGAAGGTTGTCCGCACACTGGCCGATTCGGATGTCCGCTCCTTGCTCGCCCAGCCGCAGCAGCGCGCCGGATTCACACCGGTCCGATCCGCTGACAACCGCGCCGGCCCTGAGCAGGACCCGGGCTGCGCCGCGCATACCACAACCGCCGATCCCGATCATGTGCACCCGACAGCCGGTGGGGCAGAAGACTTCCTCCTTCGTCCCCAGACCGACACCCCGATTGACTCCAACCGCCGTGTAGAGCGGATCCGTCTTGACGCCGCTGCCTGACCGACGGCGCGTCCGTGCGCCCTGCGACATGAACCCTTCCTTCCTTTATGAAGTGAAACTGCTCTTCTCTGCGACCGCCCGCCCCGTCCTCAGCGACTCCTCGCTGAGCACGACCGCAGCCCCCAGCGCTCTCCGCCCGATCCAGGCCACCGGCCCGACCTCCCAGGGGGCTGGAACACGAGGCATTCGACCACTGCCGGCGCGCGCCACGCCGGCTCGGTTGACTATTGTAGTAGAAGGCGGAGTTCGTTCCAAGATGAATGGCGATCGCGGTGCCCCGATGCCGCACCGGATCATCGAACGCACGCCCGCTCAAAGCTCACACGTCTTGTATCGACGGCCGGTTTGAGTTTCCTTGAGGCGGATCGACGGCTTCGCACCTCCGGCGTCAGAAAACCCAAAAGGCCCGCCTCGCAAGAACTCACAGGCACTTGCGATCCCCGGTTTTCGCCGCTTCGCACAGCCGATCCGCGACCCGGTCCGCCGCATCAGGCCGGCCCAACGCCCGCGCCGCAGCCGCCATCTTGTCCCGTCGCGCGTCGTCGGTCACCAGGGACGTCAGCACCGGCGACATCTGTCGGACGTTGGCCGACGCATCTTTGAGATCTTCCAGCATCACCGCCGCACCCGCCTCGACGAGCACCGCGCCGTTATGCCATTGATGCCGGTCACGGTGGAAAGGATAGGGCAACAACATCGCCGGTCTCCCCACGGCCAGGATCTCGGCCAGTGTGGACGCGCCCGCGCGCGAGACGATCAGGTTTGCCGCGACCATGGCATCGGCCATCCGGTCGGTAAAGGGATAGACGGCCCCCGGCGTGCCCGCCTCGGCGTAGGCCCGGGCCACCCGTTCCCGGTCCGCCGACCCGCTCAGATGCAGCACCTGCCAACCCCACGAGGCCACCACGCCCGCCAGCCGGATCATCGCCTCGTTCACCGTCCGCGCACCCTGCGACGCCCCCGTGACCAGCAAAGTCCGCCGGCCCGGGTCCAGACCCAACGATTGCCGAGCCTCCTCGACTACGCGACGCTCCATAACATCTGAACCACGGGAATCCTCTTCTGCTCCAGCACCGCGGGCATTCATTCCCACACCGCCGAACGAACAGAACGCCCGCCGTACCGGACAGCCGGTGACCATGACCGGGACCGGGGGCGGGAAGCGGTCCCGCGTCACCGGCCACTGGGCGAAGACCCCTGTCATACCCCGACGGCGTGCCAGGTGCTGATTGGCCAGGCCCGGAACCGCGTCGGGATTCAGAAGAAACGTCGGCACCCCCAGCCGAAGCGCCGCCGCCACCGGCGGCCCCGAAGCGTATCCGCCTGCGCCGATGACCACTGCCGGCTGTCGGTCGGAGAACGCCCGCTTGCACAGCGACACCGACGCCCGCCACCGCAACAGGAACCCCGGCCAGCGCCACGGCCGGCTCGGGACCGGCTGAACCCCAAGCGGCACCGCCTCCACCTGCGCCGCCCCGAGGATCTCACGGTCCAGGGCCCGCTCCGTGCAGAAAAAAGATACGTCGATCCCCTCGCCCCGCTCGCGCAGCGATTCCACCACCGCCAGGGCTGGAAACAAGTGCCCCCCCGTCCCACCACCGGCAAACACAAACCAGGGCCGATGCCCCATCAATCAATCCCTCGCCTCTTCAGGGCGATCGTGAGTGGCCCAACAAGTTGGTCGGTCGTCGTATCGGCCAGTCCCGTAGGGACTTCTGAGAATGGCCCGGGGAGTCATCCCTGGGAGAGTAAGATCGCGAGCCGATGCTAGTTCCGTAGACGGGCCGTGTCAAGCGGTTTAGCTGAGAACTCAAACCGACGGATCTAAGTGCGATGGCCCTGCCCCGGATCGGAGCGCGTCCCGGGTCGGGTTCCCCGCCGCTGACAGGTGTGGTAAGGTCACGCTCTCCGGCCGGCCTGGCAAAAGGAAACCTGGCAATATGCGTTCTGTCTGGCGACGACTGCAATTCGCGCCGCTCTGGGTTCGCTGGCCGATAAAATGGTCCCTCTTCAGCCTCGTTGTGTTCTTCGTGCTCTACCCGAGCCCCAGGCTGTTCGTGCGGCATCTGCGGCACATTCGACGCCTTGACTCGCTGCCCGATCCCGAGGAGCCGGCCCTGGCGGAGTTCTCGCGGCGCTTCGACCTGTACTTATCCAGCGCCGGCGTCGATCATGACGACTCCAAGCCCGTGCTCGAAGCGGTGGAAAGCTTCGTCTGCCGGGAGATCCCGTACAAGTTCGATTGGGAGGTTTGGGGCGTCGTGGACTACATCCCGAGCCTGGGTGAGGTCATCGCCAAGGGCGAGGAGGATTGTGATGGGCGGGCGGTCCTGGCAGCCGCTCTCTTGCGAGCCCGGGGGATCGAGGGCCAGCTTGCCGGCGATCCCCGGCACCTCTGGGTCCGCACTCCGCTCGGCGAGACCATGAACCCGCTCGGCGAGGCCGCCTTCACCGCAGATCGTCGGGGCCTGCATGTCCGCTGGCCGCAGCTCCTCGACATCGGGCCCCCGGCCGTCGGGATCACCCTGTTTCCTTTAGGCCGCGAGATCGTTATCCTGGTCACCGCCTGGGTGCTGCTGCTGCCCCCTGCGGTGGGCTTCAAAAGGGCGGCGATCGGCCTGTTCGTTCTCCTGGAGGGCCTGGTTATCATTCGTCTCGCGGGAGCCGACGTGCTTGAGCCCAACATCGGCGCCGTGCGCTGGGGGCTGTTACATTTGCTGCTGGCCGCCGTTGTGCTGCGGCGAAATCGCCAGAAGAGCCTTAAACATACCGGCCGGTCGGTTTCTTGAGGGAGATTCGGTATTGAACGAGCTTGACAACGTCCATGTTGTTCAGCATCCTCTTGTCCAACAGAAGTTAACGGCAGCGCGCGACGTCCGGTCCAGCAGCGAGGACTTTCGCCGCCTCCTGGGCGAGATCGCGATGCTCATGGCGTACGAGCTGACCCGGGACCACGCTACCGAGCTCCAGGAAGTGCAGACCCCGCTGGCCCGAGCAGAAGGGGCGGTCTTGCGAAGCGAGATCACGCTGGTGCCCATTCTCAGGGCGGGGCTCGGCATGGCCGACGGCATTCTCAGGCTCATCCCCCAGGCCCGCGTCGGGCATCTGGGGATCTATCGCGACGAGACCTCCCTGGAGCCCGTGGTCTACTACAACAAGCTGCCGCCCGGCGTGGCCCGGACGGACGTGATCCTCATCGACCCGATGTTGGCAACCGGCGGGTCCTGCGTCGCCGCCATCGCCGCGGTCAAGAAAACGGGCGCCACGCGGATCAAGCTCCTGTGTCTGGTGGCGGCCCCGGAAGGCATCAAACGGATGCGGCGGGCGCACCCGGACATCATGATATACACCGCAGCCGTTGATTCGCACCTGGACGAGCGGGGCTACATCATACCGGGGCTGGGCGATGCCGGTGACCGGATTTTCGGGACGGAATGACACCCTTGACCAGGACCAGATCGGTCTGGTTCCTGGCAACTCCAGGCAAGTGGGAGGACAAGTCAATGAGAAGCGCTCGACGCACGGCTAGTATGCTCGCGGGGTTGATGTGCTGCGTATCGATCGGCACCGTCTGGGCGGCTCAGGCCGGCCAAGACCTCGAAAACGGCGCTCAGATCGCCGTCCTGCGGTTTCATGGCCCTCTCTCGGAAGCACCTGCCGAGTTTGACCTCGGTTTCGATCTGGAACCCAAGCAGTCTTTCTACGACCTGCTGGAATGTTTCCGTAAGGCCGGGAAAGACCGGCAGCTCAAGGCGGTGGTGCTGACATTCGACCAACCGTTGATCGGCCTGGGCCAGATGCAGGAACTCCGGCAGATGATCCTCGACCTGCGCAAGGCCGACAAGGACGTCTATTGCTACCTGGAAGAAGCGGGCCCGGCGGTCTATCAACTGGCAACCTCGGCTTCCCGGGTCTACATGGTGCCCACCGGCGAAATCCACCTCATCGGGCTTCACGTCGAAGTGGCTTATTTCAAGAGCCTCCTGGACAAGATCGGGGTCGAGGCGGATATCGAGCAGATCGGCGCCTACAAGGAGGCCGGTGAGCCGTTTACCCGCACCGGGCCCAGCGACCAGGCGCGGGAGATGCTGGACTGGTTGGGCAGGGACCTGTTTGACCAGATGGTGGAAACCATCGCCCAGGGTCGCCGGATGTCGAACGAGGAGGTGCGCGAGCTGATCGATCGAGGCCCCTTTACCGCCCGGCAAGCCCTCGAAGCCAAGCTCGTGGATGAGACCCTCTATGCCGAGGAGTTTGCCGAGTCGCTTCGAAAACGCTACGGCCAGCAGGTCGAGTTCGTCCACGACTACGGGGCCAAAGAAGCCCCCGAGCTCAACTTCATGGCGATCTTCAAGAGCCTTCTCCTCGGCGGCGCGGCGGGGTCGAAGGGCAAGGCCCGCGCCAAGCCGAGTATCGCCGTGGTGTACGTTGACGGCCTCATCATGCCGGGCAAGACCGAGCCCAGCCTCTTCGGGGAAGCCGGCATCGTCGGCGGCACCACGCTTCGCCGCGTCCTGCATAAGGCGCGCAAGGACGGGAGCATCAAGGCCGTCGTCCTGCGGGTGGACTCCCCGGGGGGTGCAGCCACCGCGAGCGACATCATCTGGCACGCAGCCACGCAACTCGGCAAGGACAAGCCGCTGGTCGTTTCCATGGGCAACATCGCCGCCAGCGGCGGGTACTACGTATCCGCGGGCGCGGGAACGATCTTCGCCGACCGGGGCACGATCACCGGGTCCATCGGCGTCATCGGCGGGAAGCTCGTCACCAAGGGCCTGTGGGATTGGCTGGGGGTTACGTTTCACGAAACCAGCTACGGCCGGAACGCCGATTTGTACAACTCGAACCGTCGCTTCGACGACCGGCAGCGGGCATTGATTCGCGAGCAGATGCAAGCCACCTACGATGCCTTCACGGACCGGGTGGCCAAGGGGCGAGGCGGCCGGCTGAAAGAAGAGATCGACCAGGTAGCCGGCGGGCGAGTCTTCACGGGCCGCCAGGCCCAGGCCAACGGACTGATCGACAGGCTCGGCGGGCTCCAGGAGGCGATTGAGTTCGCCGCCGCTCAGGCCAACGTGAGCGACTACGAGATCCGCCGCCTGCCCGAGCCGAAAAACCTCTTCGACCTGTTCTTTCGCGGGCTCACCGGCGAAGGCCAAGAGGACGAGGACATCGACGTGACCGTGACCACGAGAAACCAGCCCTGGACTCTTCTTGCGCCGGCCGTTCGCGAACTCCTGCCCGTACTGCAGCGCCTGGATCCGTTGCGGGCGCGCACGATGCTGCGCTCGCTGCTGCGGATCGAACTGCTGAACCGGGAAAACACGCTGCTGATCATGCCCGGCGAGATGACCATCCGGTAACGCTGGAACAAGCAGTGCCAGTGGCATTGCTATACTCGGGCTGGAATCCTGCCAGAAAATCGGGGCTTTGCCCTTGATTCCCTCTTATGCGGTGCGGAGAATGGAGGTGAGCAGTGCCGGTGTAGCGCTCGGCCCCATCTCCCCGATTCGCCGAGTGGATCTCCCCAATCCACGGTAGGCCGGCACGTTAAGGTTTTTCCGTTGAGCGCTGTTGCGTATCAGCCTGGTTTGGGTCTGTCGTCTGCACGTGGTTGCTGGTGGGACCATCATGTCTACCGAATTCGAGCGATTCGCAGGCGTATCCGCCTCCTGCGTAAGGTACAAGTACCAACGATTGCGTGAGCGTCTCCGAGGGGCAATCGAGACCGGCGAGCTTGCCGGCAAGCTGCCGGGCGAGCGGGAACTCGCCCGACGCTACCGCGCCAACGCCAAGACGATCAACAAGGCGTTGAGCGATCTGACGACCGAGGGCGTGCTGGTGCGACACGTGGGCCGGGGGACGTTTGTGGCCGACGGTCAACCGGGCTACGCCGACGCCGGGCTCAAGCCTCTTCGGTTCGGTTGGCTGGCCCCGGGCGACACCAGTTGCGTCAGGCACGGGGATTACTACCTTCAGGCCGAGCAAATCATTCGCGGCAAGGGACATCGTCTCGACAGGCTCGGCCCCGCCGCCGGCCTGGGGAACGGAATACCCGAAGACGCCTTGAGCCCCGGTGAGCTTCGCGGTCTGGACGGCGTGATCCTGTTCTCGTCGCGTCCGTCCGCGGGTTTCCTTGCCAATCTGCACCGGCGCCATGTGCCCCTGGTCATCGCCAACAACTGCCACGAGCGGATCAAGACACCCGTCGTGCTGGCGGATTATGCCCAGGGCGGGTTGGAACTCTGCCAGCACCTGATCCACCTGGGCCATCGTGAGATTCAGTTGTTGATCAGCCCCCGGCTTCTGCCGGCGGCCGGAGCGGCGGAAAACGGGTACCGGGCGACGATGCATCGATACGGATTGCGACCTCACGAGGCTCAGCCCACGGATGACGCGTTCGACTGGCGGCATCTGCTGGATAGCTCCTGCCGGCCGACCGCTCTGATATGTGTCGGGGCAGCACCGGCTGTGGAAGCTTCGAGCCGGGCCCGCGACGCCGGGCTGACGATGCCGTCGATGTTGAGCATCAGCGTGCTGCCTGAGCCGGGCGAAACCATCATCGAGGAGCAATCGCTGACCGCTTACGAAGTGGCTCCGGCTCGCATCGTCCATTGGGCAACGGAACTCCTGCTGTCCGCTTCCCCCGGGCAGTTGCCCCGTTCGGTGATCATCCCCGGCCAACTGAGGGATCGCGGCTCGGCCGCCCCGCCGCGCTCGGCCGGACAGGCGACAATCACTCCTCCCGAGGAAGCCGTCCTTTGACCCCTGCCCGCCGCCGCCGGTGGAACGGCACAGAGCCGACTTGTGCCCCTGCCCGGCTGACCATGCCGCTTGCCATCGTCTCCCGCGCAGGAACCTCTGGCTCGATCATCGACCGTGCCGAAGGAGAGAATCCTGATCATCCTTCCCAAAGGCACCAGTTCTGAGTGGTGAGACCAGCCAAGGCGCGTTCGGATCCGGCTGAGGTAGTTCGAGGCTACTGCGCCTCCTGCTCTGAGAACAGGGCCTCCACGAACGTCTCGGGGTCGAAAGGCTCGATATCTTCGGGCGTTTCGCCGAGCCCGACGAACTTGACCGGGATGTTGATCTGATCGCGGATGCCGATGACGATCCCGCCTTTGGCGGACCCGTCGAGCTTGGCCAGGAACAGGCCGGTCACGTTCACGTGCTGGCTGAAGACCTTGGCCTGGTTGATGGCGTTCTGACCGATGGTCGAGTCGAGCACGAGCAGGACCTCGTGCGGGGCGCCGGGAATCTTCTTCTCCACCACGCGTTGGATCTTGCCCAGTTCGCGCATGAGGTGTTCCTGCGTGTGCAGCCGCCCGGCGGTGTCCACGATGAGGGCCTCGGCGCTGCGGGCAATGGCGGCCTCGCAGGCATCGTAGGCCACTGCTCCCGGGTCCGAGCCCTGTTGGTGCTTGACGATCTGCACGCCGAGACGGCTCGACCACTCGGTGAGCTGGGCGACCGCGGCTGCACGATACGTGTCACAGGCGGCCAGGATGACCTTCCAGCCCTGTTGACTCAGGTGATGGCACAGCTTGGCGACGCTGGTGGTCTTGCCTGAGCCATTGACCCCCGCCACCAGAATCACCGTCGGTCCGGACGAAGCCAGTTTCAGTTGCCGATCCGCCTCGGGCCAGTACGAGATGATCTGCTCCTTCAGGAACGGGATGACCTCCTGGGTCTCGGCAATCCGGCCGGACTTGTAGGCGGCCCGGACCTCATCGATGAGCCGGGCGGTGGTGGCGGGACCCATGTCATCGGCGAGCATCGTCTCCTCAAGGTGATCGATCACCGCATCGTCGATCCTCTTGCCGAACGGCAGAACCGAGCGGAAGCTCCTGCTGATCTTCTGACGGGACTTGGCCAGCCCCTTCTTGAACCGATCAAAGAGTCCCATCATTCTCCTCGGTCGTGGTTTCCGGGCGGAGCACTCGAGGCGTCGGGCTCCCCGCGGGCGATGCGGCAAGCGGGGTGATGTTTCCAGATCGCATCCAGCACCCCGTTGATGAAGTGGGGCGTCTCAGCATCTCCGAACTCCCGGCCAAGCTCGATCGCCTCGTCGATCACGACCCGGGCGGGGACGTCCGGCTGGTCCAGAAGCTCGTAAAGCGCGAGCCGGAGGATATTGCGGTCCACCACCGCCATCCGCGAGAGTTCCCAATGATCGCTGGCCTCGGCAATCATCTGATCGTAGCGGTCACGCTGAGCCCAAGCGCCCGCAGTCAAATGCCGGGCATAGTCGGCGGGATCCCCGGTCAGCTCCGCCTCGGCCAGGAAAGAGGTAATCATCTCTGCGGTGTCGACGTCGCTCGGCGCCCGCTGGATGTCGAGCTGATAAAGCCCCTGGAGGGCCACCGTTCGGGCCTGGTGTCGTGGTCGTTTCATCGGTTCAGGCGGGAGGCGTCAACTGGCTGTGCTCTCGAGCTTCTTATACAGGTTGGCCATTTCGACGGCGGTCATGGCGGCGTCGGCCCCCTTGTTGCCGGCTTTGGCCCCGGCGCGGTTGATCGCCTGCTCGAGCGTGTCGGCCGTCAGTACGCCAAAGGCCACCGGCAGCTCCGTGGCCATGCCCGCCTGAGCGATACCCTTGGCCGCTTCCGCAGCGATGTAGTCAAAGTGCGGCGTCTCGCCCCGGATGACACACCCCAGGCAAATCACCGCCTCGAACCGGCCGGTGGCCGCGGCCTTCTTCGCCGTCAGCGGCAGCTCCCATGCCCCCGGGACCCAGATCACCGTGATGTCGGCCGGCTTGCACCCGTGCCGCTGCAGCGCGTCGATCGCTCCGGCCAGGAGGCGGGAGGCAATGAAGTCGTTGAACCGGCTCACGATGATCGCGAATCGCTGCTTTGCGACCGTCAACTCGCCGGTGATCGTCCGTGTTGATTCGGCCATTTCCGCTCACTCCCGCAAAGACGATCTTGCTCGAACCCCCATGCCACACAGCGACACACGCCGACAGCCCACACCGCCGACTCCTCCGGGATGATATGGTACTTGCCACCCGCTCCGGATGCCAGGGGCCCAAGCTCCTGGGGTGCGGGGTCCGTGACAGTCCAGGCGGGGACCTTCGGGCGGGCAGCGGGGTGGCACCTCGCTTTTCCGAACCCCGACCGTCAGGGAGGGGAATATCTGCGGATGCGCCAGGGCCGCTTCCTTACGGGCGCCCTGCGGGGACGAGGTCCGCTTCCTCACGGGCGCGGTTCGGAAACACCTGGGGGCGGCGCCTTCCAACAAGCCGCCCAAA
>CAZOIA010000036.1:0-35228 GCA_964579675.1 uncultured Planctomycetales bacterium
AGGATCTGGATCTCGTATCTGCCCATGAAGTAGACGCCGGAGTTCGAGCCCTTGGGCACCATGAACTCGATGTGAGCTTCGCAGTCGCCGTGGGTCATTTCGGTGAATAGGTTGCAGGTTTTGCCCTTGGTCCCGTTGACCAGGATTCCCTCGCCGGGGGTGACCACGAACAACTGGTGATCCTCGTCGGCGGTAGCGGGGTCCGGCACGACCTTGACCGCCGTTTGCCACGCGTTCTTCTCCGGCGGGGCCGTGCCCTGCCAACCGTCCAGGTCCTTGCCGTTGAACAGTTCAATCCATCCCCCTTCCCGAGCGTCGCCGGGATCTCCGGTATCGGCGCGACTTTCGGAGCCCGGGGCGGCTTGCGTTTCGGGGGGGCCGCCGGGTTCGGCGGGGCGTCCGGCGTCATCGCAGCCCGCCGTCAGCAGGGGGGCGACAAGGGCCGTCAACCAGACAAGAGATACTAAGCAGTGGGATGTGGTAGTGTGCATCGTGGCTCCATTCCTTTCTTTCGGCTAGTCCGTTGCGTTTCTCAAAACAGCGTTGCCACATGATCTCCCGGTCGCCGCGGGCTGGCAATAGCCTTGAACGAATAACCCTCGACGGGCGGAGATGGGCGCCCTCGGTTGTTCACCCGGGGATGAGACCGGTCCTGGCCACCTCCTGCTGGCAAAACCGCCGTCACACGAAGTGAAGCCGTCTCGTATTGTCCGTGGTCCTGGGAGCTCACGCAAGTCCCGGCCAATTCTCCGAAAGAACGTCGGGCGTTTGCACGACCCGCGTGGACAGGCGGCGCAGCCCCCCGGTAACGCTCGTTGTAGTGAATCCTCATCCGGGCCGATCGTACGAGCAGGGTTGACAAGAGGAATCGCGGCTGGGACAGTATCCGCCCCGAACACATGGATGGGCCCGGCTGGCGCAGCCCGGGAAGCTGGTCGCTACAAGACCGTAACTCACAATAGGATTCATTCGATGAGACATATTCACGCGTGCACGGCCGGCGTCGTCGTGACGGCCATCGCACTTTGCGCGACGTTCACCGCCGCAACAGCCGATCGTCGCCAGGAAAAGGGCGGTCAACAGGGACCTGCACAGGACAAGTGGGCAAAGCACTACTACGATCGCCTCGCCCGATTCACGAGAGAAAACGCCGCCGCCAGGAACATCGTCATGATCGGCTCCTCGCACGTGGAGGGGTTCGACACGGCCAGACATCTGCCCGGCCGGCGGATCGTCAACCGCGGCATCAGTGCCGACCGGATCGGTATCGGCGAGCGCGGCGTGTTGCGCCGGCTGGACGCCTCGGTATTCGATTGCAATCCCGGTTTCATTATCCTGGAGAATGGGGTCAACGACCTCGGCGAGCTGTGGCGACACGGCACGCCCTCGATGGACGAGATTGACGAGTGCTATCGCAAGGTGGTCAGGCAAATTCGCACTCGCCTGCCGGACGTACCGCTCGTTGTCGTGGGTCTGTTCCCCACCCGCGACCGATACGCGGGTCTGGTGCCGCTCATCGTGGAGTTCAACCGGCGGCTGGTGAAGATCGCGGCTGACTTCGCCTGCGTGTTCATGGACGTTTACGCACCCTTTGCCGACGAGGATGGGCTGCTGCGCAAGGAATACTCGCGAGAGGGTCTGCACCTCAACCAGGCAGGGTATCGGCTTTGGGCCGAACTCATCGAGAAGGTGTTGCCGCCGCGAAACGGCGCCGGGCAGAGCCCCTCGAGCAAGCCAGCGTGATCACGTCTGCCGTGTTGAAGAACTCGACGGCAGGCTTCCGGCAGGCGAGCAGTGGGGTGTCTTCAGTTCGCACACTCGGGATCAGCCGGCACATTGATCCCGCTCAGGCACCGCTGGAACAGGCCGAAGTCCGATTGATCCACGTCTCCGTCGCCGTCGAGATCCTCCTCTTCACAGCCCGGGCCGTGCGCGATGGCCGGTCCTAAGGCGCAAGTCTGGAAGGAGCCGAAGTCGTCCGGATCGACGTCGCCGTCGTGATCGAAATCAGCCGGCGCCAAGGGAGGCAGCTCGCAGAGTTGCTCGATGTCGTCGATGTAGACGGTGAAAGGCCCAACGTCCCCGGTGCAGGCAAAGGCCAGATGTTCGAGCGTACCCTTGTTGGTGGGTGTGCTCAGGAGGCCGTCGCCGGTGAAGGCGAGGATCGGGTTGCTCGCCGGATCGAAGATCAGTGTTTGCCAGACGCCCGGGTTGGCGGGGAGCAGCTTGCCCTGGGGGGCAAACCCGACCGCGCTGGCCGCGCCCACCCATTCGATGGTCCCCGTGGTTCCGCCGTCTTCGCCGAGTTCGGCGGTCGTGCCGGTCTCACGGATGCCCAGGCTCACGCGGAGGGAAGTGGCGGCCGGCGACTCCAGCCGGAGCCGGACCCGGATCGGCCGATGCAGCCAGATCGTCGGGTTGGGAATGTTCCCGGCATTGCTCGACGTGGCCCGGAGCCATCGCTCATCACCCGGATCCACGAACTCCCACTGGAGCTTGTAACACCCGGTCCCGCTGTAGGGCGTCACTTCGCTCGTGACTTCGTTGACGTCCGGGGTCTCGTTCAGATGATCCCGTGTCGAGCCCGAGTACCGCGGGTTGTTGAACACCACTTCGGTCCCGTTTGCGTAACCCTCGAACCCGGTCAGCTCGAAATCGGTGCAGGGCGGTGCAGCCTCCACGAGCACCTGCCAGGACTCGTCGTCGCTGCCGAAAGCATTCGAGGCCCGCACCGTGAAATCGAGAAGTTGCCCCACGTCGTCGGTGGTGGGCACCCAACCGCTGACCAGACCTGATGAGCTGACAACGGCTCCGGGGGGGCGTTGGAGCAACGTCCAGGAATCGGCGATCCCCTGGGTCAGCTCCAATTGCCGGGTGTACTCCTGGTCCTCGATTGCCTGGTCCGGATCAGGCGTGACCTCGGCAATGATGGGAGGGTCTTGCGCCAAGCTCAAAGCGATGTCCTCGCGGCGCACGTTGCCCGGAGCGACCGTCACGCCGGTATGCACGGCCGGCGTGTACGCCCACTTGCTGGCCGCAACGTCATAGTCCGTGCCCGATCCGCCGGCCGGAATCAGGGTCACCACGTAGTAACCGTTGCCGTCGGTCTGGACCGGGTCCCGCGAACCGACCTGCACCGTGGCGTCGTCGATGGGGTAACCGGTATCCCCGTCGGTCACCTGCCCCCAGAGCGTGCCCTCGGTGGCGGTGGCTGGATCGCGCCAGGGCATCGTCGGCACCGCGGCTGGCTCCAGGAAGAGATTGGAAGCTACGTAGGCATACCAGTCCGACCAGGTGTCCCCGGTATTGTTCGTCCCGCGGTAGGAGTACGTCATTATCCCGTTGGCTCCCTGGTCCAGAGCGTATTGCAGCTGCGTGACGCTGTCGGGCATCGAGTTCAAATAGATCCCGGGCCCCGTGTACATGTGCCGGTCGTAGCGCCAGTCAATGCAGGCATTGACCCAGTTGCGGTACCACTCGTCGTGGGGGGGGTTGTACTCGCGGTAGTAGAGCATCGGGCAGCCGGCGTCGAGGTAGCCCCTCTGCATCCAGAACTGCCAGTTCTGGAATATGCCGTAGGCGCTGCTGGCGGTGAAGTCGCTCGGCGCGTTCCCCCACGAGATGAGGGCGGCGGTGTGCCGCAGCGGCTGGCGTGGATTACTGGTGACGGCGGCGATTTCGGCCCGGCATCGTCGGACCAGTTCGTCGATGGTTCGGCGTCGAAAGTCGTTCCACTGGGCGTCACTCGTCGATGGAACGTCCGTACGCCCGGTGATCTCCTGAAACCTGGCCAGGGTGGATTTCGGGTAGCTCGCATCGGCGGGATAGCCGGCGTCGGTCGAGGTGTACCGGATGTAATCCCAGTGAATCCCGTCGATCTCGTAGTCGGTGACGAGCTCCTTCACGATCGAGACCAGGTACTCCTGGACCTCCGTTCCGCCGGGGTCCAGCGTGTACTTGCCGTCCACGGTCGCGGGACCACCACCCATGTCGGCTCGGGGGACCATGATCCATTCGGGATGGTCGGCGAGATAAGCGTTGCCGGGCGGTGGCCAGGTGGTACATGCGCGGAAGGCGACCAGCCACGGATGGACTTCGAGACCGGCGGTGTGAGCATGCTCAACCATGTACGCAAGGGGATCGAACCCGCCGGTAACAACAGAAGATCTTGCAACAACGTCCGACTCCCAGTACGCACCGTGGGAGGCGTATTCGGTATCGTGATAGGCGAGGACCTCGGGGAAGATCGCGTTGTAGTTGCCCTCGACGGCCAGGGCGATCATCTCGTCGATCTCTGCCGTGCTCTTGAAGCCCTCGTGGAAGACGTCGGCCCAGAACCCGCGGAACTCCGGCTGGGGCGGCCCGGCCGATGCGAATTTGACGGCGCCCGTGTTGTCCACGATGACGGTGGCGCCAGGCGACGCCATTACCCACAGCAGAACGATCGAGGTGGCGAGAGGAAACCGGCACCAACCGAAGCGAGAAGCAGGAAACATGGGTTCATCCTCCTCCTGGCGTCGCCAGGTGGTCGTAGGGCGCCGCATGCAGGGTGGGTGCCGAGCGCTGTGGCAAAGCACAATGCACCCGATCTGATCCGCCTCCCGGAAAGAATCAGTCCCCCAGGCAACTGGGGTCGATCGGCTCTTGGCCGGTCAGGCAGCGCTGAAAGATGCCGAAGTCCTCCAGGTCAACATCGGCGTCGCTGTCAACATCGAACCGTCCGCAATCGAAGCCGACGCCGCCGGGATAGGGCAGATTCGCGCCGGAAAGGCACATTCTGAAGTTTGCCGTGTCCGCCCCATCCACTTGGCCGTTGCCGTCGATGTCGAAGCGGAAGACGGTGATACCGTTCGATGAACCGACCCCACTGACCATCCCGACGTTGTTGGTCGCCCTCACCTCGAAGCGGTACGTCTTGCCGAGCGCCAGCGCCAGACCGCCGGCAGCCACTTCGGTGGCGGTTCCTACATCGGTCCAATCGCGGACGACCGGCCCGTCTTGCTCGAGGATGCGGTACTCGGACCCCTGGATGCCGGTTTCCGGATCACTGGTGACCCACGATGCGTGGAGTTCGGTCAGGCTGTGCGTGTAGTCTCCGTCATCGGTGACGACCGGCGTAGTGGGGGGCGTCGGGTCGCCGGTGCCCCTGTACACGAACTTCGCGGCATCGGCACTGACGATATCGAGGTCCGCGGTGTTGTTGGACACTTGCACGTAGCCCGACGCACCGGCCAGGAACGGCAAGTCCTCACCGATCAGGAACCAGTCTCCCTGGTTCGACGTGGGTGAGTACTGGTTCTCGATGCTGATAAGCTCTCCGCCATTGTAGACGACCTTGTAGGGGGCCCCCGAGGTTCGATTCGTGCCCATCTGGTAGAAGACGTAGACGTCCCACACGCCGCCAAGGGGGAGTTGCGGGGTCCAGGTGCACTTCCTCGTCGCCGCCGACTCGTCCGGGTCGCCGACCCCCCACGCGTACAGGTAATCGTCCCCGATCTTGGGCACGTCGGGGATCGACCCGGTGTACCATTCGTATTCGTACGGCGACGTGTTGGCCCAGCCCGGATCGTTGTTGTCGATGACGATTTCCTCGACGAACGCGATTGTGCTGAACGTGTGATCGGTGGAGTAGGTGGCCCCCGCGCCGTTGGCGGATCGCACCCGGTAGTGATAGAGCGTCTCGGGGTCCAGGCCCGACAGCGGCACGCCGTGGGTCGTCGTGGGAGTGGGGTCCAGGGGCGTGGTCGAACCGTAACCGGTGGTCAGTCCGTACTCGACCTGGCTGTCCGCCGGGACATCGGTGTCCCAGACAATGGTGGCTGCCGTCGCCCCGATGTTCGTAGCCTGAACCCCCGAGATGTCGGGAGGACCGGCGGTCCGTAAGGTATAGTCGCTCGACTCGGCCGTACCGTACGCGTTGCCGGATACCGCCTGGTAGTGGTACAGCGTGTCCGGGTCCAAGCCGGTGAGCGTTACGGAGTGTGCAGTGACCATCGTCGGGTCTTGGGGCGTCTCGTTGCCGTAACCGGCGGTCAGCCCGTAGCGCACCTGGCTGGTGGCTGGCGCGTCCGTGGTCCAGGTGATCGTGGCGGTGTCGGTGTCGATATTGTCGGCGTGTACGTTCGAGATCTGCGGCGGCCCGCTGGTGTTGAACGTGAAGTCGTTCGACGTCGCACTGCCGTTGCCGTTCGTGGAGATCACCCGGTAGTGATACAACGTGTTGGAGTCCAGGCCCTCAAGCATGACCGAGTGCGAGGTGACGAGCGTACCGTGCAGCGGCGATAAGTTGCCGTAGGCCGTCGTCAGCCCGTATTCGACCTGGGAGGTGGCCGGCTGGTCGGTGGTCCAGGTGATCGTGGCGCTATCGTCGGTCACGTTGGTGGCCTGGACGTTCGAGATCTGCGGTCCCGGATTGCCGCCGAGTTCAAAGTCCTGCTCGGACATGTTGCCCGCCCAGACGAAGACGCTCGCGCTGGCGTCCAAGTCGCCGGCGCTGGCGGTTACGGTGTAGTTGCCTGGCGGCAGGTCAATGAAGGCGTAGAAGCCGGTGCCGTCGCAAATGATGCTTCGGCTGGTCGGGCCGGCGACGGAAACCTCGGCCCCATCCGCCCATTCGCCCGTTGCATAGTAGGTCACAGTGCCCATCATGTGGCCCATAGTGGGGGACGACTTCCAGGGCATGTCGGGAATGGTGTCCGGGCTCGGCGTGACCTGCGATACGAGCGACGGTTGAAACCCCGACCACGACCCGCCGGAGTAGGGCACGCGATACGAGTAGCCGCAGAACCCTTGAGCGGAACTGCCGCCCGGGCTCTGTTCCCGCGTCTTCTGGAGCTGGAGGATAGAGTTCGAGAGCGAATTCAGGTAGATGCCGGGACCGACGACATTGTGCCGGTTGAACTTGCGATCCTTCTGGAAGTTCATCCATCTCTGGAAGTCATTGGGCAGGCTGGCCTGGTTGTAATAGGTCATCGGGACGCTTATGTCGAGGATGCCCTCCTCCATCCACGCGTCCCAGTCACTGTAGACCTGGTAGTACGGGCGGGTATTCATGAACGCGGCCCGGGTGGAGCTGGTGGGAGAGGGGTTCCAGGTGACGACGGCGGCCGACACTTTGGTCTCGGGCCCGTCTCTCTGAACGTGGGCGTAAACCCTGCGCACCAGGGCGGTGACCTGGTCGCGACGCCATTGCTTGAACTGCTCGTCGGAAGGTGAAGGCTGCCCACTGAGACCGTAGCGCTCGTTGTACCTCGCGATGCTCGTGGGGTTGTAGCCTTGGGTGGAACCGGTGAACCGGATGTAGTCGTAGTGCAGTCCGTCGATGTCGAAGTTGTTGACCAGATCCATGCAGACATCGGTCAGGTACTCTGCCGCCCTGGGGTGGCCGGGGTCGAAGGGCTTGTCACTTGGCTCGTCGCCGTAGTTGTCCCGCGTGATCCAGTAGTTCTCGGGGTCACTCGGGTCATTGTGCTCGTAGTAGACGGGGCTGGGGGTTCCGCCGGAGCTGGTGGCGAACACGACGATCCACGCATGCACCTCGATCCGCTGCTTGCCGCCGGTGGTGTCGTGGGCGGCGTCGATCATCGCCTGCAGAGCGTTGAAGTGCGAGGGCGACAGGCCGGACATGTACGGCTCGCCCATCCCCGAGGGGTAGCAGACGTCCGCTCGCCGCCGCACCTGGACGAACACGGCGTTACAATTGCTTTCTCGGATTCGCCCTATGTTGTAACCGCTGCCCACCTGGCCGAGGAGCGTCTCGACTTCGGACTGAGAATGGAAACCGGCCCCCCAGGCGTCCACCCAGAATCCGCGGAGTTCATCGGCGCCGGCTCGGGCCCCGCCCAGAACGGATGCCGCCACCACTGCTGCAAGACTCAAACGGCGCGCGAGAAACCTCTTCGATAAACGCTCCTGAATCATTGGGTCACCTTGCCCTTGATCTGACGACATACGGTTGCCACTTGCCCCGCCTCCGCGACTCATCGAGCATGCCCGTTGTTATTATACACGACCGAGGCCACTTTCTCCAGGCCGGCACGTCCTGGTGCAGGTTCTTGGAGTATCCGGCAGGCAGAGCCAATCACAAGCTCATGCCCAGTTCTCGACGGGCCCCGCGGATGACCCGATCCCAATTGAACGCCGGGCCGGGATCCACCTTGCCCTTGGTGACATGATAGTGTCCCAGCAGGCCCGAGTAGTCGGCCAATTCGTCGGCGGAGAACACGTCCATACGCACGTTGCCATCGGCATCGCGCGGCGCGTCAAGCTCAAGCTTCGGAAAGACGCTCACAAGGGCAGCCGTCAGCTTGATCAGGGCGTGGTACTGCTCGTTGGTGAAGTCGTATTGGATGAGTTCCCGGCCGTTGATCGTACCTTTGATCGGCTCCTTGCGGGCGGATCGGCCGACGAAGTCCGGCGTCCGTATCCCCGTCTCGACGATCCGGCTCGGAAACGTAAGGTAAGGCCAGCCCGTCTCGTCCAGCTCGTACCATTCGGCCACCGCCTTAATACTCGGGTGGGCACCCATGTTCGCGATCTCGACGCCGACCGACCGGTCATTGGCGGTGCCCGCATGCCAGGCACGTTCCTTCAGGTCGAGCGTCTGGTAGATTGTGCCGTCAACGTCCAGCATGAACTGCACGGACAGACCCCGCTGGTCGTGTAGAACCTTGAAACACGTGCGAGAGGTCCCGCACACGTCATAGTGGATCACAAACTGATCCACGACCTCTTGCAGGTTTTCCAGGGTCCATCCCTCCCCTTCGATCTGCTCCTGAAGTCCCTCGCAGAGGCCGTGCCGCGTGCCGTAACGATTCGGGTTGCCTGGCGCGGCCGGGTTCGTCGGCATGAATTCCGACGGCTCGAAATGCCGGCGGCACCGGTAGGCGTCGTACCCCTGCGAATCGAGCCAGAGCACTACCGGAGTCCCGGTGTGGAAGAACTGTCCCGCCGCAACGATCTCGTCCCCACACCGCGCCAGCCGATCGCCCGGAGCCGGTCCACAGCCCCAGACCATCGCCATCATCAAAAAGCCCGTCAGTCCGTGAGTCACCCAATGCATTTACGTGTCTCCTTATCTCAGTGTTGCCCCAGAGGCAGCGTGAGGTACTTTACTCGTCCAGCGGCTCCACGTCGAACTGGAAGTCCCATTCCCATTCATCGAGGTACAGATTGCGGCCGTCGACCTCGACTTCACCGCGCTGGAAATCGGCGGGCTCGCTCCGCAGGCTTTCCTTGGGCGGCTGCAGGGGTGAGCCGTAATCCAGGTTGACGATCAGCCGATAAGCATCCTGGTGCCCGAAATAGAACTCCCGCACCCGGGCGTCGTCCGAGCTCTTGAGGCCGTAGGACACATCCGCCGGCAGCCAACCCCAAGGCTCCACGTAGAACTCCGCCCAGTCGTGCATGTTCCATTCGCCCGGTTTGGTCTCGAACCCTGACTGCCAGCGGGCCGGTATGCCCGCGGCCCGGCACATCGTGATGAACAGCATACTCTGAATACCACAGTCGCCTTTGCGCGTGCTTAACGCTTTGGCGGTGAAGCTCGGAATCACCGAGTACTCCTCCTCGGAGCAGTAGCGGATCTTATCGGCCACAAAGTGGAAGACCCTGCGGGCCCTGGCCAGGGGATTGGTCTCTTGGCCCACCACCTGGCGAACGAGCCGCTCGAGCTCGGAGCTGAAGACAATGTGCGGCGGCCGCTGGCCCAGGTATGCACCGTGATAGTGCGCCGGCAGCGCCCGGGCCTGGCTGTCCTTCAAATCTGGGTAGTACGCAGATGATACGTATTCGAATTCCTCCTCGAACACGATTGGCTCTGCCGGGTCCCTGATCCGCTGTTCGAGATACACCGTTCGCTGCGGCGCCCCACCGAGCGTCTTGCCGTCGATGACGTTCGGCGCAACCACATGAGCGGCGGGCGAAGTGCGAATGAGCCTCACGTCCCGCTGTTGCAGGTATTCCTGAGGAAACGGCAGCCAGCATCGCACCAGCGATCCCACCTTTGCATCGGGGCGGTTCGCCGGCACGGTCAGCCTGTAGCGCACCCTGTGTCGCATCGGCAGGACCTGTGCCTGTCCGCTCGTCTCCGCGGCGGCGATGACCCGGGCAAGGTGTGTGAGCAGTCTCTGCTCGGGGCTCGGTTGCGATGTTGGGTCAGAATCCGCAGCCTCCGGGCGGCGGGCGGCGCGCTTGTCCCGGCGGCGCTTTGCGTCGTCGCAGAAGCGGAAGATGTTCGCCGGCTCGCGACGGAAATAGCGCACCTGCCCGTCTATCATCCGCCACTGGACCCATCCCGCCTCGCGCCAGCCCTCGACGTCAGCCTCGGCAGCATCCGGGATCGACTGCCTCAGTCGTCTCACCAGCTCGGCCGGGTCAACATCATACTCACGCCGCAATCGCCGGATGACCTCACTCGCCTCATTGACGAGTCCCGCGGCGCTTGGATCGGATGCCTCCTTGCTGGTTCGCAGGAGCGTCTCCGCCTCGGTGAGCCTGCCGTCGACCATCAACTCCCGGATCCGCGCCATGATCGGATGCGCAGAGGTGAACACTGCCGCTGCACCTGTCGGCCCCGGATCGGCAGGTTGCCCCGCGGCCATCGAAGCCATCACCATCATTATCAACGTCCCTGCTGTCATCCGGTACCGACCAGGGCGGTCTTCTGTGCAAAGCGCCTTTCCGTCCGCCGGCGGCAAAAGACCCCGCCCGGTTCCTCCAGAAGAAAGAGTGGGGATCGGCTCACGAAGAACCGACCCCCACCATGGTCTGGATTACGCTGCGAGGCACTCAATCATCGCACGTCTCATCGGCCCGAATCGCCGGCCCGCTGGCGCACTCCTCGAACGCGGTCAGATCGTCCTCGTCGATGTCGTTATCCGCGTCGCGGTTGAAGCACCCGCAGCCCGCCGGCACACCGCCTCCGGGGCCGGTGTGGCATGCCTGCACAACGCCGAAATCCTCCTGGTCAACGTCCTCGTCCCCGTCCACGTCCGCGAACGGGTCGTTGCACGCCGGCCGCAGCAGGACCCGCAACGTCAAGCCCTGCGTCAGATCCACCGTCGGGTTCCAATTGGGAATCTGAATCGGGTCCGGAATCGTCATCTTGGTGGTTGAGTGCCCGATGTCCGGCATGGGGGCGTCATCCGCGGTCACCAGCCGCCAACTGCTCGCGTAGCCGCCGGCCGCCTCGCTTGCCTTGAACACGAGTGTGTTCCATCCGGCCAGCACGGTGAACTCGGCCGACAGGTGCGCATCGTACTCGTGCCCAGTGTCTTCGTCATCGTTGGCGATCAGAGCGGTGTTCCACCAGAACTTGGTCCCGTCGTCCGAGTCGTACCGGGCTTTCCCGGCCCGCTGGGCGCCGTGATTGTAGACGTAGACGACCGCGTAAGAGGCGGCGTTGGTCTGGTCGCCCCATACCGTATCCCAATTGATGAGGTTCTCGGGGCTGTTGTAAACGGCCCAGGTCTTGCTATCCGGCCCGGGATCGCCGGCTTCGGGCTCGACATTCGCTTCCCCGCCGAAGCCGGACAGCCAATCGGTATTGTGAGCCGTTGTCCGATCGGCCGCGGTGAACGGCCCGAGTACCAGCCAGTCGCGGATATAGGTCGAGGCCGCGGGGTCGCCGGTCGTGGTCAGACGCACCCATCGGCTCGGATCCTCATCATAGAACTGCCATTCGATCCGTTCCGACTGACTGCTGGCGTCGCCCACCGACCCGTCAACCTCCGACAGGTTGGGCGGCGTAAGGATATCGCGATCGGTGGTTCCGGAGTAGCTCGGCTGGCGGAACAGGACCTGGTCGCCCGGCGCCGCGGCCTGGAAGTCCTCAATCACCGTCGCCCCGTTCGTGACGTTGTCGATGTACATCTCGTAGGGCCCGGTATCCAGATTGGCCGGGTCGGCCGCGATCGCCAGGTGCTCCAGAACCACCGTAGTCTCGTCCAGGACACCGTTGCCCGTGAAGCCCTGAATCGGGCTCAGGTCGCTGACCGTCAACGATTGCCAGGCGGGGCCGGGCAGGTACTGGGTTCCTTGCGGAGCGCCGCTCACCACCGACGTCGCCCCGAGCCACTCGATCTGATCCGACGACTCGCGAATGCCCACGCACAGCAGCAATCCGGAGTTCGCCCCGGAGCCCACCACCGGCCCACTCGTCGGGACACAGCCCTCGATACCGACGAGCGTTTGGGTCGCGGTGATCGTGTTGCCCTGCACCAGCGCCGTGACCGGGACATCCACGGTAGTGTTTCCGCCGGTCGGGGCCTGACCGATTTCGACACCCTGGGCGTAGACCTTGACCGGGTCGGCGCCGGGATCGACCTCGCTCACGGTAACCGTCGTCTGACCGGCGGCGAGCGGACCGCTCACTGACACCTCCGGTATCTGGCCACAGGATCCGACCACTACCCCGGCCGAGAAGCAGCCCTCGATACCGCCGAGCGTCTGGGTCGCGGTGACGACCTGGTTGTTCACCAGTGGCGAATCGAGCGTCACCTCCACGCTGCTGGTCCCGTTGCCGGGCGCCGTCCCGTTCGGGCTTCCGTCAACGTACACCGTCACCGAATCCGCCGCCGGATTGACGTCCACCAGCGTCACCGTGGTCGTGCCGTCGGCAAGGATGCTCCCGATGGTTACCGGCGCCAGCGGACACAACAGGAACTTCACGGTCACCGGCCGGTCCAGCCGGATGATCGGGTTCCCGAGCTGAGCGGCGGGCAGGTTGTAGCACGTCAGACGCAGCCATCGGGATGTTGACGTATCGACGAACGCCCACTCGATCTTGGCCGAGTTGTTGCCGGACGCAGCCTGCTCAGCCGATACCACACTGGTGTCCGGACTCGCCTGCAGGTCGCCGGATGTGGAGCCGGAGTACCTCGGGTGCCGGAACATCACCTCACCCGTGCCCGGCGCATGCGTGTCGAAGTTGCCGAACACGATGCCGTCGTTCTCGACGCTGTCGATGTAGACCGTATATGGCCCCGGCCTCGGATCATCCGAGCTGATCGAGAAGTCGATGCTGTCGATAATGACCCACGGGTGCTGGGGACTGTCGAGAATGCCGTTCCCGGTCCACATTGAAAGGACCGGATCGGTGGACGCGTCGAAGGTGATCGTATGCCAAGTCGGCCCCGGGATAAGATCCTTGCCCTGAGGCGCGCTGCCGATCTTGCTGGAAGCGCCGATGAACTCGAGTCCGTGGTTGGGTGACGAAGGCCCGGTGGCGCCTACCCCGAGCGTGCTCAGCGAGGCGTCGTCCACCTCGCGAATCATCAGCGTGACCGTCAACTTGCTGACCGTTGCCGCGTACACCGTCACGCTGGCCGACGACACGCAGCTCTCGACGCCGCTGATCACCTGCGTCGCACGGATGACGTCGCCGTCCTGCAGCCCGGAGACCGGAACGCTTGCGCTGGTCTGGCCGCTCACCGCCTGCTCGTTGTGGTAGGCGCCGTTCACGTAAACCTTGACCAGCGTCGCAGTGGGATCGACGTCGTTGATCGTCACCGATGTCGAAGCGGGCGAGAGCGGGCCGACCGGGGTCACCTCCGGGAGCGCGTTGGGATACGGGTCGGCATCTCCAATCGAGATGCTGAGATTGTCGTACCACATCGGATTGTTGGTGTTCGTGACGCCGGACCCGATCCGGATCGAGTCGAACGTGTCGGTCGAGTTCGGCCGGGTCCAGATCTTGTACAGCACGTCATCGACCAGGAACTCGACGGTAGTGGTCTTGACCCGGATCCGGAACTTCACCCACTCGCCCGGCCTTCGCGTGGCCGGATCGGTGCCGGCCCCGTTGGGACCCTGGTCCAGGTTGATCGGGAAATCCCCGGTCCAGCCGATGTTAACACCACCCTGATAGATGCCGGTGTTGGCCGGCGGGCTGTTGTACATGCCGATTCGCAACCAGGTGCGCAGGGAGCCACTTCCGTACTCGTGCCCGCCCCAGCCCATCAGGGCGATCCAGTTGCGGTTCTGGCTGCCCGCCGAATGCAGGACCCAGACGGTCATGACCAGCGGCTCCTCGTCGGTCGCTTGATATCCGCCCGCTTGCTGCGCCCCGGTGATGGTCCGGGCGACCTGGGCCCGGTAGGGGACTGAGCCGCCCGACGAGCCCGGCTCCAGCGCCGACTTCGGGCAACTCGCCGCCGCCATCGTACTGAGCGTGATCCGGTCCGGCTCGGTCGTATCGCCCACCACCGGCCAAGCCGCGTTGAACGCCGCCTGGTCCGCGTAGTCGTCGAAATCATCCTTCATGAGCACCGCGCTGAGCACCGGCACCGAGGCCGACTGCTCGCTCTCGATCCCACCAACCGTCTGGGTCGCCGTCAATACCTCGCCTTCCGACAGCGTCAGACCGGAAAAGGTGTAGGTCGGCGACCCTCCCGGGTCCGCCGTGCCGAGGATCTCGGTCCCGTTCCGGATCAGTTTCACCTCGGTGGCCGTCGGATTGATGTACGCGACCGTCACGTCGGTCTCATACTCGAAGACCGGTGCCTCGACCATCACCGGATCGGTGATCCCGGGCGCGTTAATGACCACGTCGTCGATGTTGATCCACCACTTGACGGTCGTGTCATCGTCGGCCGGCTTGCGGATCGCCAGCCCGTCCAGGGTGCCCCGGTTGTACGCCGCCGACAGCACCCCGTCGCCCGTGAAACAGCCCGCGATGCTCTTGGTGACCCAGCCGCCGGCGTCAACCTTGACCCGCACCCCCACCGCACCGCCGCCCGCGTCGGTGAACTCCCACGTCACCGTGTGGAACACGTAGTCGTTCGTGACAGTGGTACCACCGATGGGCGTATAGGGATCGACGGCCCCGCCCGCGCTGTCGAGGCCAACGAATTCCAGGTCGCCGACCGTCCCGCCGTTCTCGCCCAGGGGCAGGTTCCTGCCCGTCTCCCGGATTATCAGGGCAAACTCCAGCGGGGCGTCCGGGATGTCGGGGCTGCAGTTCAGATCCTCGTTCCCATCCGTGGCGAAAATCATGATGTTCATGCTGATACTGCTGCCGGCGCGCAAGTCCACGGTGGGACTCTGGAATTTGGGTATTCCGTCGCCGGCGGCGAGCGTTAGCACTCGCAGCCATGAGTCGTCGTTCGTCGGGTCCTCCCAACTGAACCGGAGTTCGTTGCTGTTCTGCCCACTCGTGCTCGCGAAATCCGTGCGCAGACTGTCACTCCCATCGGAGCCCCCACACGTCCCCTCCCCGCAACCGGCCGGATCCACGATGTAGTCCTTCGTCTGAGACCCGTACTCCGGACGGTTGAACAATGGTGGTTCCGGATTGGGGTACAGGCCGCAATCGGGATCGCTTATACCGTATTCAGCCGAATCGAAATCGAACGTCCGCGTCGCACCGGGCGCTCCCGACGAGACCGCCAGGAGGGCGAGCGCCCCGAGAACCGCTCCAACACCGATCTTGGGTTTCATGGTATCCCGACTCCTTAAAGTTCTGTTCTTGGGCAATACCGTTGTTCGTCGGCTGCGGGAACGTTCGCCGTTCCCGGCCGCTATCCGCTCCCATGGTTTTCGTCTGCGCCCCCGCTGCCCAAAATCCGGTCCGGGCACGAGCCGAAAAAGAGGCGTGCAGGCGGGCGCAAATTACCCGCCCGCACGTCAAGCACTCAAACATGCGTCCCGACTAGGCAGCACTTACTCGTCTGCCCGGCTTCTCCATGCCGGCAGACCTCGAGGGGGAGGCCGCTTATATCCCCTCTTACGCCGTCCGACGACGACGCAGGAACAGGCCGCCCAGACCCAGCAACACCAGCGTCGCCGGCTCGGGGACCGAATCCACCCACGCGGGGCTGTTATTGGCGTACGGCGAGCCCACGATCTCGGCTAGCGCGGTGTAGACGGACCCGTCGTTGAAGGCAGCGGCCAACTGGCCGTCCACATAGGCCGACATCCCAGCGCCGCGCGGATCGCTGGCGTTGTACCATTCGATCTGCATGTGGCGCCAGCCGGGGCTGCGGGGCACGGCACCGACCACGAACCCCCACTTTCGGTGAACGACGTAGTGCGTGAGCGACTGGTTCGTCTCCACCGCGAGAGCTCCCAACCTCGGGGCCGTGTACGGACAGGCAGCGTAATGCAGACCGGCCCGCACGTTCTTGCTCTCGTCCATGTCATCGTAGAACATGAACTCATACAAACCTTCGTCGCCGAGGTTGACGTCATGGCAGATGACGTTGGTGCCGATCGGGACCAGACACGACTGTTGCCCCTCGTACACCTGGCCGGGCGGCTGAGTATCATTCGGGCAACCTGCACCGGCAGTGACCACCCAACCCGCCTCGATTCCCGGGGCTGGCGTATTTTCGAACGCAGGAAGTACGCCGTCCACGTCGATCCACACTGCCGAGGCCGTTGCCGACCACCCCAACAGTGCAACACAAATAACTAACACTCCAAGCCTTTTCACAATTCCGTCCTCCTCTCTTGCCAGGCGTAATCACACATACCCGGCTATCAGGCCATCAAACCACAGACATTACCCCTCACCCCGTCCGACGACGACGCAGGAACAGGCCGCCCAGACCCAGCAACGCCAGCGTCGCCGGCTCGGGGACCTCCACGATGCACAGGTCATCGAACTTGACGTCCACCCGCGAACTCAGCCCCGAGCCGATCACTACGGAGTCGAAAGTGAATCCGGGGGCCCTGGGGCTGCTGACATCCAGCGCGTCGTTCACGTAGATGTCAACCGACGCGGTCTTCACCATGGCCGTCAACTTGACCCAGTCCGTGGACTTATCGACGGTCGTGTCGAACCAGTTGTTGCCCGTCACGACGCGGGCGTTGTACTTGGTGGTGTCAACGCCGCTGGAAGTGCAGCCCAAGGCGATCAGCTCCTCCAGATCTCCGTCGCCGTAACCGCTGCCTGTGTACCCGCGGATCTCGATGTACTCCCGGGTCCACCAGTCGTCGCCCGCCGAGAGCTTGACCCAGACCGTAAACTCAAGCGGCATGGCGTCGGTACCTGCAGCTTCCACGCCAAGGTTCTTGTACATCCTCCGCTCGTAGTTGACGTTGGGAGCGGTGGGGTGCACACAGTTCCCGGGGTAGTTCCCCTGGCTATGCCCGTCCGTGGTGTCCAGCAGAAACTCATTTGGCGTGTAGAGCTGGGTGTATACGGCGTCCAACTCCGCCTGGGTCTGATACGAATCGAAGTCATCACACCAGATCACACCTGCCTGGGCCACCCCGGCCCAGAGCATCGCGACGGCAGCCGCCATCACGAACACAACTTTTCCCTTCATAGCCTCGTCCTCCTCTTGTTAGAGACTAAACACATGACCTTTTGGCGTCAGAACACCCGCCAACCGAATTGTATCATAAGGCGAGACCTTCCCGCCTCCTCGCTATCGCTTTCTGGCCATTCTACATGACCGGCCTGAATTGTCAACGGCAACAGTCGCTTTACATCCGCTTTGCCGACCGGACCTGGGGGGCCTGGCCCTCAACGTTCCACATTCCTCCTTCGTTCAGCGCCCGAGACTGACGTTAACTAACTGCCTTTCATAAACCACTTACAGTTACACCCTTTTTCGCTGCCCGATGCCCCGGCCCCGACTTGTCTTTATCTTCCTTCACCCTCATGGCGGCCGGCGTTCGAGCCAGCCGCTGGGGGCTCGAAGCAACTATTCACCTGCTACTCCAGGTCAGGATTCACCGTTCCTTTCCACTGGGCCCGCCGGTAGGCCTCGGCGTGGCCGTCCATGAAGGCCAGGTTGAACTTACCCGACTCGAAACGGAGCGAACCCGCCCGGTCCTGCTTGGCTTCGGCAAACGACCGGGTGGTGTTGTGGTACGGATACGACGGACACTTCATCTCACCATTGGTGGTAAATACCGACGTGGCTATGCCCCCGTATGCATTCGGCCAAGTGCCCACCAGCCTGGTGCCCCCGCGCCCCCTTGACTCCATGCAATACCACAGATCCGCGAGCGCCCATTCTCGCGAAGTGTGCTTGATCCGCCCGATCTTCTTGGGTGCATAGATGTTCTTCTGCCACGGTAGGAGATCCTCCCATGTTTGGTCCACGTTGAGGTGGCCAAAGTAGAGCGGCGGGTCCGTCCCGTAGTAGGGCGTAATCTGAGGGGTCTGCTCAGGCTCCGAGCCGATAATCGAGTTGGCCACGTAATGGGCTTTTGCCTGGTAATACCAGGCCTCGCCCTCGGTTGAGGCGACCGAGATCCCGCTGGCGGTCGGGCAAGTCGCCACCTGATCCACCAGCTTTGCGTCCCTGCTCTTGCCGCCGATATAACGCGAGAGGAAGTAAGGCAGGTTCTGCTTGAACCAGCGTTCGTGACCGCTCTGGGCGAAGACCTCATAGCTGTTGTGGTACAAGAGCAGATGTGCCGCCCCGGGCAGGTATGATTTCTGATCCACCGTGTACATCATCATCGCGCTGCCTAGCTGCTTGAGGTTCGACAGGCACTGCGACGCCCGGGCGCTCTCGCGGGCCGCGGACAGCGAGGGCATCAGGATAGCCAGCAGCAGGGCGATGATCGCCACCACCACCAGGACCTCGATGAGCGTAAACCCGGCCCGCCTGGCGCCGCAGCGCCCCGCACGGCGAGCCCCCCATCCGCCAACCTGGCCCGTCGATCGAATCATCATGATCCAGCTCACTCCACTTGGAATCCGTGTCCGCACTCGCGAGCCTTTCCCGTTGCGGCGTCGCGCGTCAGGCACGTTTCCTCGCCCCCAGAAATCGCCCGGTCATGTGAGTACAATACCCGCAGGAAATCTGCCTCACACCACCAGTGTATCGGCTGGCATTCTCGTTGCAAGCAGTGCCGGCTTCTGCTGCTTCGACGGTTTCTACATGGTCGTCGGCCCAAGCGGCAAGAGCCGTCACCTCCAAGCAGCCATCCTACCACCGGATGCCCCGGGTTGCAAGCAAGAATTGTCATGACGTGATGAAAAAAACTCTATCCAAATGCGGCGGCTTGCGAGCGCGGCGAAGCGTAAGATATTACAAACAAAGGAGTTAAGAGGGTTTTTCCTGCATCACAGCATGATACCAGGGTGTGGGCCGGCGTTTCGGCCGAGCATAAGCGTAATCCGTTTAATGACAGGGGTTTACGGGATTCTAGCCTTGTGGGACGAAGTCCCGTGACTTGTTTTTTCATCGCGCCGTGCTTATCCTGGTGGTATGAGCGACAACCGAGACCAGGAGGGAAACGCCACCGGCTTCGCGGGCGCCCCCGAATTCCTGCATCGATCAGTTGCCGAAACGTTGCGGCGCCGGGTCACGGAAGGCAACTGGGGCGGCGGCTCAAAGCTGCCCGCCCTCCGCGAAATCGCGGACGAGTTCGACGTCAGCACGATGACGGTGCGCCGGGCCATCCGCACGCTGGAAGGCGAGGGTCACGTCTACCGGATCGCTGGCGTCGGCGTATTCGTTCGCCCCACCCCTCCCACCAGGGCGGTTGCTCAGAAGATGCTCGCCTTTGCCGCCAGCGATCTGAGCAGCGGGTTCGAGATGGGCATTGCCCGGGGCGTTGAAAAAGCGTGTCAGGACCATGGGTGGGCGGTCCAGATCCTCGATGCCCAGCATGACCCCAGCCTGGAGGCGCGTAACATGCTGCGTCTGCCGGGTTCCGGCTGCCGGGGAGCGCTCATTCTGCCCACCTGGGGCGATCCCAAGTGCGTCGAAACCTTGTTCAAGATACAAGCGAGCGACTTGCCGGTGGTCCTGGTTGACCGGATTCCGCTCGGCCTGAAGGCGGATCTGGTAGAGTCGGACCACGAGAAGGGGGCGTACCTGGCCACCAAGTACCTCCTTGAGCACGGTCACCGGCATGTGCTGATGTTGACTCCCCGCCCCGGGGTGTCGTCGCTGGCGGCGCGTATCCACGGGTATGAGCGGGCCCTGCGGGACGCCGGGAAGGAGCCCTTGCCGGAGTGGAAGGTCTGGCTTGACCTGGAGGTCCAGGCCGCTGCCTTTCGCGAGAGCCGGAAGTGGTACGGCGGCTACCAGGCCATCCTGCCGGTGCTGAAGAAGCTCGAACCGCCGCTGGCGGTTTTTGCCGTCGATCCTTACACGGCCTGGGGAGTTTACGAGAGGTGCCGGGAACTTGGGCTCCGTATTCCCGACGACGTGTCCATCGTGGGGTGTGACGACTCGGAGATCGCCCTGGCCATGAGACCCCCGATCACCATCGTCTCACAACGCACGGACGAGATCGGTCGAGCCGCCGTTGAGTTGTTGGAGCGGCGTCTTGAAACCGGCCCCCCCGAGACCGGATCGCGAAAAACGCTCTACCACACGATCATCGATGTGGATCTCGTCGAGCGGCAATCCGTCGCTTCAGCGGATGGCGGTTGAGCGACCAGTAACGTGCAAGCCGAGGTCATGGTGTCCCGGTGCCGCAATGAGCGCCAAGGCAAGGATCAGATCTTCACCTCCTGACGCAGGATCGGGCCCTTACAGTTGTAAGTGCCGCCCGGCCCGTGGTACGATTGTAGGGTCGCGTTGTGGTATCACACGCAGGTCGAGCTGCGCCAGAGGGGACGTCACGGTTGACGGGAGGTGGACGCGATCATGTCGTGCTGGCACGCGTCGTGGACCGTTGCATCGTGCCTGACCGCTGCCGTTGCGGGCGTTGCTGGGAGCGGGAACGCGGCGGCCGGTGGTACCGGCGGCGGCATCGCCGATGACATCGCCGACGTCGTCCTGGGCCAGGCGGACATGGCGTATCCCTTTGCCAACCGGACCGATGCCCGCGGCGTCGTCCGGCCGTCCTCCGTTGCCGTGGATACAAGTGCCACGCCCTATCGCCTCTACGTCGTCGATACCGGGAACCGGCGGGTGTTGGGATACAAGGCGCCGCTGGCCTCGGAAAGACCGGTCCGGGCCGATCTGGTCATCGGCCAGCCGGATCCTTATTGTGGATTCTTTAACGAAACGGAAGCTGGGGCGGCACGATTGCTCACGCCCCTGTGCGCGGCGGTCGATGCCGAGGGGAATCTTTACGTCTCTGACGCGGGCTACCATCGGATCCTGGAGTTCGACCGGCCTTTCGAGACCGACACGAGAGCGGACCGGGTCTTCGGACAAGGTGAGAGTTTGGACGCCTTCGGCCCCAATCAAGGCGGCATTTCAGCCCGCTCGCTCGCCTTTCCCAATGGCATCTGTGTCGATCAGCGGACGGGTAACTTGTGGGTGGCCGACGCCGGCAATAACCGGGTGCTGTGCTATTTCGCTCCAATGACCACCGATCGCGTCGCTGACCTGGTGATCGGGCAAAGAGACTTCAACACCATTCTGATCAATGCCGGTGGTATCAGCGCCCAATCGCTGTACGGCCCGATGGACGTGGCCTTGTCTGCTGATGATGTCATCGTATCGGACAGCGGAAACAAACGAGTTCTGATTTACGAGGATCCCCTCCGCACCGGCGTCACGGCCGATCACGTCCTCGGTCAGGATGGTTCGTTCCAGACCGCCAAGCAAGGCTGCGGCCCTTTCCGATTTGGCTTTCCCACCGCACTCACGGCCGGCGCGTCAGGCCCGGCCGGTTCCCCGACCCGCATCCTGGTCTCCGACAGCGGTAACAACCGAATACTCATGTTTGATCGGCCGGGATCAGAGACTTCCTATCCGACCGGATTGGACAATAGGCTGCGGCGCATGCTTGTCCTGCCGGGGCCGAGGAGTCTTCAGCCGATCGGATTATGGGGACAAGGGGAAAACCTCCATACCGGAGAACCGAACTTCAGGGGACCCGGCCCCGGGGCCTTGTCCTACCCGACCGGGATGGCGGTTGCTCCGGACGGAATGTTGTGGGTAGCCGACCGGGACAACCACAGGGTTCTCGGCTTCGACAACGGGGTCCGGGGCGATCGCGCCGCAGATCACGTCATCGGTCAGATAGACCTGCGCCGGGGGACGCCGAACTTCGTGGACGGCCTGTGCTTCTCGAGCCCCAGAGACGTGGCCATCGACCGTTGCGTTCAGCCGAATCGCCTCTATGTATGCGACTTCGACAACAACCGTATCCTTGGATATGCGTCCACGAAAGACCTCGGCCCCCAGGCCCAGCCTTCACTGGTCATCGGTCAACCGGACGTCTGGTCAGACACTCCCGGAGCAGGGCCGGCGGGTCTATTTCTGCCCACCGCGATTGCGGTAGACTCAGCCGGCGGGCTTTTCGCGGTCGATCGTGAGAACAATCGGGTCCTCTGGTTCAAGGACCCGTTCAGGACGGATACGATCGCGGACCGGGTCTTTGGCCAACCGGATCTCGAATCGACGGCGCCCAACTGCGGCGGCATCTCGGCCAGGTCGCTGAACCGCCCCGAGGGCGTCGCCGTGGACAACCGGGGGAATCTCTACCTCGCCGATACGCGCAATCACCGGATCCTCCGCTTCGACCAGGCCATCCGAACCGACGCCGTCGCGGACGCGGTTTGGGGGCAGCTCGGAAGCTTCACCACCTCGGCGGAATATGCGGGAATCGGTGTGCGGGCTGATACGTTATCATATCCCTTCGGTCTTGACATCAATCCCAACGGGCTCCTCGTTGCCGCCGATACGAACAATCATCGCGTGCTTCTCTTTGACACGAAAGCGGACGATCCCTTTACCGCCAAGAAGGTCTTTGGCCAGGGCCAAGACTTCTCCAGCCACCGGGATAACCTGAGCGGCTGTTCCGCCTCCAGCCTGAGCGGCCCGGAAGGCGTTGCCTTCTGGCGGAAAGGATTGTTGGCGACTGACACGGCCAATTGCCGGATGCTGTTCTATGACGATCTTCTGTCAAGCGGCGATAGGGCGAGTTACGTTTACGGGCAATTCGGCTCGTTCGAGAAGAACCGGCGGGGTATGGGATTGACCGGTTCCCGGAACCTGTGGTTTCCCTCCGGCATAGATGTGGACAGCCAAGGAAACCTTTACGTCGCGGACCGAGAACAGAGCCGGGTTCTCATCTTTCAAGCCAGTAGTATGCGGGTCGGGAAAAAGAGTCCGTCCACCCTTTCTGGAGGTGCCGACAGATGTGGAACATCATCTGCAACAACAGTCTTGTCAAATCAGCCATCATTGCCTGGATAATGGTCCTTCTTGCCCCCCGGGCCTCCATGGCTCATGTGGGCCACACGGAAAGCGAACGAATACAACTGAGTGGACCTCATCCCGACAAGGCAGCCCTGGAAGCGGCTTTCGAGCAGGCAGCGTCGGATTACGGCGTACCCGCAGCGATTCTGAAAGCGGTTGCCTTTCAGGAGTCCAGATGGGTGCATTCGGGCCCGACGATTGACTATGGCTATGGCATCATGCACCTGGTGAACAACGGTTACAGCCGGACATTGCTCGAAGCGGCGGCGATCACGGGCCTATCGGTAGAGGAACTGAAGACAGGCCCCATCGAGAACATTCGCGGCGGCGCCGCCCTAATCGCTCGATACGCAGCAGAAACCGTCGGCAAGCCCGAAACGCTGGAGGACTACTGGGAAGCCCTCAAGAGATTCAGTGGATTGCTCAAGGAAACCCAGGCCAAACAGGCTCAGGAGTACTACCGGATCATGGCCGACGGGGCGGCGGCCACGAACAACCTGGGCATGGAGATCAACCTTGCGCCAGTGCCCATCAATATGGACAGGATAGGCGAAGGGCTGCAGGAAGGTCAAAGCGAATCGACGGACTATGGCCCGGCGATCTGGAATCCGGCCGATCCGTCCAATTACTCAACCTATCGCGGAGTGAGCATTGACCGTTGGGTGAACCACTGGATAGGCGCGGGGACCTACGCCGGGACGATCTCATGGTTCAAGAATCCCAGCTCCAACGTCAGTGCCCATTTCGTGATCCGCAAGAGCGACGGCGAACTCACGCAGATGGTGCGTATCGCTCACAAGGCCTGGCACTGCGGGAACTGGAACGCCCGCTCGATCGGCATTGAGCACGAAGCCACCCCCAGCAACCCCTGGCCGACCAGCCCCTCCAGCCCCATGCTCGTCAACTCCGCCAACTGTTGCAGCTACTTCTGCAACCAGTACGGCATACCGAAGACGCGGACGTACATTGTCGGTCACAACGAGGTTCCCGGCAGTTCAACCGCTTGTCCCGGGCCATTGCCCTGGGACACGTACATGCAATTAGTGACCGGCACCCCTCCTCCGCCCGCCTGGGACGCCACCTTCGTCGCCGAGTCCTACCCTGGGAGCATCGAGGCGGGGCAGACCGCGATCGTGTGGGCGGAGTTCACCAATACCGGGACCGACGCCTGGCACCACGATGAGACCTTCCTCGGCACGACCGACCCCCAGGATCGGTCGAGCCCCTTCTGCAACATCCCCAACTGGGATTCCTGCAACCGCCCCACGGAGGTCGATCAGTGGGAGGTCACCAACGGCCAGGTCGGACGTTTCACCTTCATCATCCTTGCCCCGGATACCCCGGGAACCTACGTCGAGAACTACAAGCTGGTGCGCGAGGGCATCACCTGGTTCGGGCCCACCATTTCCTGGACTATTAACGTCACCGCCAGCCTGGGCAACCTTACCGGCACCGTCACCAACGCTTCCAACGGGGCGCCCATCGTCGGGGCCGCCGTGTCCCTGAGCGGCGTGGGCGACACGACCACCAACGGCTCGGGCGTCTACAACTTCAACAACCTCGATGCCGGCAGCTACACCGTCTCGGTTACCGCCGCCGGATTCAACCCCGACAGTGACGCCGTCAACATCAACGCCGGCGCGACGACCACGAAGAACTTCGCCCTGACCCCTTCGGATACGGAACCTCCCTCCACGCCAACCGGGCTGAGCGCGAACCCCACCGGCCCGACCACGGTGGAGCTGAGCTGGAACCCGTCATCGGACAACGTCGGCGTGGTGGGATACGACGTTCGCCGGGACAGCACCATCATCGGGTCGAGCCCGACGGCCGGCTATACCGACAACTCGGCCACCCCGGACACCACCCACACCTACGAGGTGCGAGCCAGAGATGCAGTGCCGAATTACTCCGGGTGGAGTGACCCCGCCACGGCCACCACGCCCGCGCTTCCCCCGCAACCCACCGTAGTGTTCTCGGACGGCTTCGACGGGAACCTCGACAACTGGAGCCAAGGGGGCAGCGCCTTCGCCTACAGCGCTTCGGTCAACCACGGCACCTACCCCGGGGGCGGGGCGGCGTACTGCGGAGTTGAAGAGGCCGACCAGATGCACCATCTTTTCGCCCGGCCGTTCGCGCAGGGCACCGTCACCGGCTGGTTCTGGGACGGAAAGGGCGGTTGGAAATCCGGTGTCTGCGGCTGGACCTATCGGCAATCGCTGTGCCTGCGGGACCCGGACGGGGCGGCCAAGATGTACCTGGACAACTGCTTCAACCAGGCCGTCTCCAATTCAGACTACTTCTGGCGAACCGTGTCGGAAAGCGGCAACTCGGGTTCCGTCACGTACGGCACCCGGAACCCGAACACCGACTGCAACGGGGCGTGGATCTTCTTCGAGACTGCGGTGACACCCAATGCCCCGGGTGCCTCCCCGCCGGGAGCCGCCGTCTTCAAGGTCACCGATGGCGCTGGAACCTCGACCGCCAACGCGGAGCTGCCACCTGAGTTCGCCGATTACGGTATTGGCCGGATCACGCTCGGACTGGGCTACTCCTCGCACGGAGAGAGCTTCTGGGACGACGTGGCGTTCGTGGCCATGCCGCCGGACATCCCGTCAATGGACGCCCCGACGGTTGTTTCCACCTCCCAGATCGTCTGGAGCTTCAGCCCCGCCGATGACAACTTCTTCGGCTGGGACCTGGCTGATGACGGCGGGACGATCCTTTCTGCCCAGTATCCCGCCGCCGGCTGGCTGAACCGGAACGCAACCGCCTGGACCGAGAGCGGCCTCACCGCCAACACCGAGTACATGCGCAAAGTCAAGGCATGGAACGGCACGCTCCACAGCGCGTATGCTCAGGCGGTCTGTGCCTGCACGCTTTCCGTGCCGCCCGCGGCCGGCAGCGTCACGCCCGATAACGATCCGGTCTGCGCCGGCGACATGGTGACCTGGGCTGCCGAAGGTGGCTTCGGTCCGGGCAAGGTGCAGTATTACAGCTACGCCTGGGATCAGAGCGCCGGCCATGACTTCACCGGCTCCGAGCCCGTCTGGTCGAACGGAACCATCAGCCTGCAGGCTTCGGAGCCTGGCACATGGTATCTCCACGTGCAGGGCCTCAACGCGGCGGACGTGCCCAATGGCACGTTCGACTACGCCGTTACCGCCGAGGATTGTGCGGCCCTTGCCCCCGCTGATTTCGACGAGGACGGTGACGTTGATATGGAAGACTTCGGGCATCTGCAGGTCTGTCTGACCGGGACGTCGATTCCGCAGCACGAATCCGACTGCCAGGACGCGAGGCTGGATGAGGACTTGGACGTCGATCAGGAAGACATGGCCATCTTCCTGGGCTGCCTGACCGGGGCCAACATACCGGCCGACCCGGGCTGCGCGGACTGAGGTGCCAATGCACCGGTGCCCCGTGATCCTGAACATTGGAGCACACGAGGTTGCCCTCGGGGCCCCTTATTGGATATGATTGAGTAACGCGGAGAACGCCCTCGGAATCAACGACTCCCCAGTGGATCCGGCGTCGAGGATGCCCGGTGCGTCTCCGTCATGGAGCCAAGCCTTATGACCAGCATTGGACACGCAAATCGCCGACCTGGGCTGGGAATCGCGACCTGCTGCCTGGCAGTCGGCCTGAGCACCGCATCGAGTTTCGGCCAGTCGGCCTTCCGCGGCTTCTGGGTTGACGCCTTCCACTCGGGCTTTAAGAGCGCCGCCCAGATCGACGACATGGTTCAGCGGGCCCTGGCCGGCAACTACAACGCGATCGTGGCTGAGGTGCTTGCGTTTCAGGACAGCGGCACCCCCTGGCACGGGGCGTACTGGGACTCGGCTATCGTGCCCAAGGCGACGGACATCATCGGCGGGATCGATCCCCTCCAGTACCTCTGCCAGCAGGCCCATGACCAGGGAATCGAGGTCCACGCCTGGCTTGTCGCGTTCCGCGTCTCCACCCATTGGCCGCCAAACGGCAACGCCATCCTGACCGCGCACCCCGAGTGGCTTATGGTGCCCCAGGCCGACACGGGCACCATCGCCAAAGTCGGCGATCATTACACCCTCGATCCGGGATCTCCCGACGTCCAGGACTACCTTGTCAGTATCGTGCGCGAGCTGGTGACCAACTACGAGATCGACGGGATCAACTGGGACTACATCCGCTATACCCAGAGCGACGCCGGGTATCCCTCAGACACGAGCTACTACTACTCCAGTTGGCAGCGTTATCAACGGATCGGCGGCAACTGGAATGACTTCCGGCGGCGCACGATCAGCGAGCTGGTGCGCCGCTGCCGGGCGGAGATTCCTATCATCAGAGAGAACCCGCGCCAACCCATCCGCTACACCGCCGATCTGCTTGCCACGGGCAGCGCCCCGGCCAGTTTCAGCAATTCGCTGGCCTACCAGCGGTTTCAGGACTGGAGGCTCTGGATGGAGAGGGGCTGGCTCGATGCGGGCATGCCGATGAACTACAAGCGCGAGCACAGCGGAAGCGAGCCCATCTGGTATCGAAGCTGGATCGATGCTGCCATCGGCTGGCGTTACTGCCGGCACATGTACTGCGGCCAGGGGAACTACCTGAACAGCATGGCCAACAGCATCACCCAGTTGCAGTATGCTTACAGCCGGGGGGTCAACGGCTCGATGAACTACTCCTACTATGCGACCGCGGACAATGATCTGAACGGCGAGTGGGAAAACGACTGGAGCTGGTACCCCTACGTCTCCTCCCATTTGTTCACTTCGCCGGCAACGCTCCCGACGATGCCCTGGCGAGACCCGGCAACGGCGACCGAAGGCACGCTCTGGGGGCGGGTGATAAACTGGGAGACCGGCAACCCCGTTGACGACGCCACCGTGCAGGTGGATTCGCTGCCCAGCACCGAGACGGACGGCAACGGCTACTACGTCGTCACGCTCATCCCCGCGACGGCCCAGGGCACCAGCCATACCGTCACGATCACCAAGACGGGTGTGCCGTCGGGCAATCACCCGGCCGCGATCATCCTGGCCGGTGATGTGGTCCGGTATGACTTCTCGCTTGGGGCCTTGCCCCCGGAGATGGAGGTCGATCCGCAGGAGATCCATCGGTCGATCTATGCCGGCGGCAGCCCGCCGGAGGACAGCTTCACCGTCAGTGCCCTGGCCTCCACCTGGCGGGGGCCCGTCAACTACAACATCAGCAAGGACGCAGGCTGGCTGAGCGTCTCGCCGACCAACGGCACGAGCAGCGGCGAGGCGGACACCATCACCATCACCTACGAGACGGGCAGTCTGCTGCCGGGCCACTACACCGCCATCATCACGGTCTCGGATGCTGCCGCGATCAACGATCCTCAGACCGTAACGGTCGATCTGTCGCTGACCGTACCGGGGGATTTCGACGGCGATGGTGACGTGGACCAGGCCGACTTCGGGCACATACAGGCGTGCCTTACCGGGCCCACCGTCCCGCAACAGGATCCCGATTGTCAGGACGCGAAATTCGACAGCGACGGCGACGTCGATCAGAGCGACCTGGCGATGTTCCTGGGTTGTATGAGCGGCCCGAATATCCCCGGTGATCCCGACTGTCTGAACCGGTAACCCGGGCCTGCCACCACTTCCCTTCCCCACCTTCACACGGAGCCGCTTGCGGCTTCGCGTCTTTACCCGCCTTCATTCATCATTGATCGTTTTCTTCCGGGACCCCCATGTTCTTGCCAGATGGCGCGAGACGGCGCCTGGATGCCAAGGTTCCCGTCTCGGCTGGAAATTATCGCCATGATCCCATACCATCGGTAAACCCGATCCACGTATCAGACAAGGAGACGACATGCGTTTCGACCACAGACTCAACGTTGTGACTGCAATCGTCACCGCGGCCCTGGCCCTTGTTTCGATCCCGGGATATACCGCCGCCGCTGCTGAGCCCATCCCGGATTTCTGCTTCCTGCAGATCAGCGACATGCACGTCAATCCCCATCCGGTCGGAGGCAGGGATCCCCAACGCGGCGATCGAAGTGTGGACGCGATCGCATGGTTCTGTCGGGAAGCGGGAAAACCCCAGATCCTCGATCCGGTCCAGATCACCACGCCGGTGCCCGCTCTCGTCATTGCAACCGGCGATTTGACCGAATACGGCGTGATCCACAAGACCTGGGACGACCTGGAGAGGCTGTTCGAGCCGCTTGATCTGCCGCTTTACCTGACCCCGGGCAATCACGACAACACCTGGACCGCCATGCAGCACATCATGCGCATGCGGCGTGGCGGCGATCATTACTCGTTCGGCAAGTCCGGCTGCCACTTCGCTTCGATCAACTCCGCCACACCCCAGGACCCGGTGCCCAGCCTCGAGCAACGCACACTCACCTGGCTGAGCGACGATTTGAGCAAGGTCCCCACGGGCACGCCGATCTTCCTGTTCTGTCATCATCCGCTCTCCAGCGGCGAGTTCGCCAAGCCGTTCGAGCAACTGCGGCTGCTGGAAGTGATCGAGGGGCACAATGTAGCGCTTCTGCTGATGGGGCATGGGCACGGCGTGCGCCATGAGCGCTGGGGCGTGCTCGACAGCGTCATGGGCGGCTCCAGCTTCGGTCCGAACACCGGGTACAACATCATCTCGGTCAGCAGGGGCATCCTGCGCGTGGTGTACCGGTTTCGCGATGCAGACAAACCGATGAAGGTCCTGCTCGAAAAGCCCATCACGCCGCCGCCTGCCCCGCGCCTGGTGCTCGACTCGCCGGCAGGCGGCGATATTCCGGGGAAGGAAACGCCGGCCGTTTCCGGCAGCTCGGTTGCGGTTGCCGTGCATGTTGTCGGCGGCGAACCGACCAGGGTAACAGCCGCGCTCGACGACACGGACGCCAACTCCGCCCAGCTCACCCGGGGGGCGGTCAGCCGCCGGGGCGATCGCATAAACTTCAAGGGAGCCGTTTCGACCAAGGGCCTGGACGGGGGTATGCACTTCCTGCGGGTCACCGCGGATTTTGGCGCATTCCAAATCGATCGGTCAACGGCCTTGTCATTCGCACCGCGCCGCGATCCGATTCGTGCGGTGCGGGTGGTGCTGGCGGCGGGCATGAAGGCCGCCCCGGTGACGATCGGAGACGAAGTGATCGTGGCCACCACCGGGGGCCGGATCGCGAGGATCTCTTTCAGCGGGTCGCGCGGGCAGGCCCGAACGCTGTTTGACGCCCAGGTCGAGATCCTTCACGCCCCCGCGGTCGCGGACGGCGTTCTTTACTTCAGCGCAGCGGAGAAAGGCGTCCATTCGTTCGGCCTCGACGGCAAGTTGAACTGGCGACGCGGCGTCGGTGCGGTGGTTTACGGCACCCCCGCGGTGGCAGATGATCGGGTCTATGTCGGCGACCTGGAAGGGTTCATCCACGCGATCGATCGCAAGACGGGCGAGATCAGTTGGTCCAAGCGGCACGCCCAATTCAGCATCGAGCAGTCGCTCCTCCTGCATGAGGGGCTTTTGTACTTCGGTGCCTGGGACGGCTTCGTTTATGCCGTCGATGCCCGCGACGGCTCGCTGAAATGGAAGCAGCCCGGGCCTGCCGGGCACCGGAGCGAGCAGAAGTACAAGTCACGCTACTATGCGCCGGCCGATTGCTCGCCGATAGTCGCCGGCGATCGCCTGTTCGTGACGGACCGTGCGTACGTGCTGGGATCCTATTCGCTGGCTGGCGGGTACCTTGGCGAGATTGCTTCCGGCGTCGCGGCGATTGGCCTCACCGAAGACGGGAAAGGCTTCTATGCTCGCGGCTTGGACCAGGGCCTCACCCGCTACGAGGCCGACGGCAAGCAAGTATGGTCAAACCCCGTACCCCTGGGCCGGTTTCCCGTTCCGCCCACCGAGGTGGCGGGCAAGGTCTTCGTCTGCTCGAACCGCGGGCTGCTCACCGTGCACGACTCCGCCACCGGCAAGGTCCTGTGGAAATACCAGGTGACGCCGCAATTGCACGTGATGGCCCCGGTGGCTGCGGATAAGGACGGCAACGCCTACGTCGCCGGCATGGACGGCACGGTGACGCGTATTGCTCCCCAGGATTGAGCCGCACTGACCATGAAGGCTGATCGCTTTGTCTCGCGAAGCCGCAAGCGGCAGAGACGGAGCCGGACCGAACGGTGACGCGTATCGCTGCCCGGGATTGAGCCGCACTGATCATGAAGGCTGATCGCTTTGTCCCGCGAAGCTGCAAGCGGCAGAGACGGAGCCGGACCGAACGGGTCAGCCCCCACACGCCGGGTCGGCGGGTACGTCGGCGCCGCTGAGACAACCTTCGAAGATCACGAAGTCGTCCCGGTCCACGTCGTTGTCGGCGTCCAGCTTGGCGTCCTGGCACTCGGGGTCGTCCTGCGGTATCGAGGGGCCGCTCAGGCACACCTGCAGATGTCCGAAGTCTTCCTGGTCCACGTCGCAGTCGCCATCGAAGTCGGCGCGCGGCGGGCATGGCTGCTCGATGGCGTCGAGATAGACGACAATCGGACCGACGGTATCGGTAACCGCCAGTGCCAGGTGCTCCAGAACGCCCTTATCGTACGGGGCCTTCAGCACCCCGTCGCCGGTGAAGCCGATCACCTGGGTGGGATCGGGGAGGAAAGTGATCGTCTGCCAGAGGCCCGGCTGGGCGGTCACGAGTACCCCTTGGGGGGCACCGCTGATGACCGAGGTCGCTCCCGTCCACTCGATCGTCCCGTTCGTGCCGCCGTCCTCGCCCACCGGGACATCCACACCGGTTTCGCGAACCCCCATGCAGAGACGAAATGAACCGCTGTCCAGGCGAAGTCGAATCTTCACCGCACGCCTCAGATCGATCGTCGGATTGGGCACGTTGGTGATGTCGGACGTGACCAGCCGCACCCAGCGCGAGGGGTCGGTGTCGATCCATTTCCACCGCAGTTCGTAAGCCTTCATCCCGTCGAACGCAGGGACGTCGTCGGTGACCACGGCGACGCTCGGCCTGGACACCAGATGGGCTTGGGTGGTGTCGGAGTACCTCGGGTGCTGGAACATCACCCCTGTCCCATCGTGATAACCCTCGAAGTTGCTGAGCATCGTCCTCCCGCAGTACGACGAGCCCCCGGTCAGAAGGTACCCCATCACCCGGTGCATCACGTCCACCCGGACCGCCTCGGAGCTGATCGCCTCGAAGGGGAATCCGAAGACCACGACCTGATAGGTGCCGGCGTCAAACTCGATGCCGGCGCCGTCACTGGTTCCGCCCACGTAGGTCAGGATGTTCGTCGCGCCGGGCCGGGGCACCAGCCGGTCGGGGTACAGTGCCGCATACGGCGCCCCGTTGGCGGGGTCGAAATCGAACGTGCCGATGTCACTCAGGATCCCGCCCGTTCCCGCCACGGTAAAGGTCCCGCCGTCGTCGCCGATGTAGTCCGCCCCCAGCGTGTCCTCGTAGAAGCTCCGACCCGCACCCTGGCCATCCAGTTCCCGCCCCATCTCGGTCCCGGTAACGAAGAGGTCCCCGCCCTGGTTCAGGTAGCCGGTCACTAGCGTCTGCTCGGTCGGGTCGAACGTCTTGTCCAGCTCGGACTCGCGTCCAAGGATCCAGACGACGGCATCGTAATCGGTCAGGTCCACGGCCTGGTCGATGACGGCTTCGTTGGCGCAGGAATCGAACGTGAACTCATCGGCTGCCAGGGCGGCAGCGTGCTGGATGACGTAATCGAACGAGTTGACGTATCGAGCGATGGGCCGCTCCATCGGGCCTTGCGGAATCGTCTGGATGTAGTCCTGGTGCCGACTGACGCGGTCGTACCCGCTGACGATCAACACACAGGCCGGGCCCGACGCCGCTGGGCGAACCGCCATCGTCTCGGAGGGCATGGATTCTCCGCCCGCATTGAAGGCCGACACCCGCAGGTAGGTCGTGTCCAGCGGGGCAACGTCTCCCAGCGTCGCGCTCAGCACGTCGCCCACCACCATGGCATTGCCGAAGCCGTAGCCGTTGGTGGAGCGGTAGATCTTGTATCCGCTGGGCGGATCACCGCTGGCCCCGCCGCTGGGCGGCGCCGACCACGACACGACGACGTTCCCGTTGCCGTCGTGGACCGCTTGAACCCCCTCCGGCGGATCGGGCGGGAACACCAGGGGCACGCCGCTGCCGGGCAGCGAGTTGAGGAACATGATGATGCCCTGCAACGTCGAGCGGGCCGCGGCGTTGCGGACCTTGGCGTTGCGGAGGTTGGCTGCGTCTTCCTCGTTGTCGTGGAAGGCGAGCTCGACGATCGTGGCATCGAATTCATCGTCGTTGTTGTAGGTGGAGATGGCACCGAAGCCGCCGTAGTACGGGTTGCTCCGCAGTCCCCACTCGTACTCGAACTGGTCATCGACAAGCCGCATGTCCGCCTCGATCTTGTCGCCCAGGATCGTCGCGTACGATTGTTGATAGGTGGTGGGGAAGGCACTGCTGACCAGGCAGATGGTGCCCTTGGCGCTGCAGGGGGGCGGAGAGCAGCCGGCCGCGTTCGTGTGCCATTCAACGTAAACCCGCCGCCATCGCTCGTTGTTGACGTTCTCCCGGTTCATGACCGCAGACCACCGGGCCGCGGTCCCCACATTATCGCCCTGGTCGTCGCACCCCTCGCATTCCCAGACGTTGGGCATGCCGACGGCATTATTGCCCGCCTCGCTCTCCGCCCAGTAACGGGAGCATTCCTCGTCGCGGGGATACCCGCTCACCGTCCCCGGGCCCGGGCGTACTATGTCGCCCATCCCGTCGCCGAAGCGAATCGCGTCTGCGATCACGATACCGCTGTCCGGCGACGCGTTGGTGATCTCGACGAAGCCGCCCGTGCCGGCCTCCAAGTAGTAGTTGCCGAGCCAGATCCAGCCCCTGCCCACGCGGGCGTGGTCGATCGTGACCTCAGCCGTCCCGCCGCTGTGCCCGATCCGGTAGGTCTGCCTGACTCGGTCGGTGTCGTCCTTCGTCCAGCAGTAGACGGGGTAGAAGTCGTCCTGGGGGATCGTGGGGGTGTAGCAGGCGGTGGCGGTTTCGGTCGGGTTGGCGTCAGCGTAGCGATAGGACACGCCGCTTACGGTTACCCCGTTCTCGTAGTACGCGCTGGTAGTGCTGCTGTCCTGCCACGTGCCGGTGAACGTCACGCCGGCATCGTCGTTGTCCAGCACGATCTCAGTTGTCTGATATCCGACGGGCCGGAAGGGCACGACAACAGCCCCCGCGTTGTAAAGGTAATTTACGAAATAGTTGAGCTGGTCCAGGTTGCCGTAGTCCTCGACCATGTCCAGCAGCAGAGGCCTTTGCAGAAACCAACTGGACTCGCCGGCGGTCCACCCGTGGCCCGCGCTGACGAAGACGACGACACCACTCAAGGCCCCGGCCGGCTGGCCGTCCGCGTTGGCTACGGGCCCGCCGATGCCCTTGGCTTGTTGATCCTTGCCCGCTTCGGCTGCTGCCAGGGCGCGTTCGCGCCGGGTCTGGCTAGCTTTCCTGCCCGTGTCGTCGCTCACCTCGCTGTCCGGCGGCGGGTCGAACGGGGGCAGATACGACAGGATCGGCGCGTAGGGCCCTTTCTTCCCGATCCGGAGTTGAATCCGAATGCCCCCCAGCGTCACTTCCTCCCCGAGCACACCGCCAAGCACGTGCTCGATCGTCGCCACCCGGACCGGCTGAATCGCCTCGGGCGCAGCGTCCCGGGGGAATGTGAGTGCGATGTGGGCGATGCCGTTCTCATCGAAGGTGAGGGAATCGAGCGTAGTCCCCGCCGGCAGCAGCGTGTCGCCGCGGACCGACGTAAGCGTGCCCGCCTGCTGGACGACGTAGGCCAGCCGGGCCGTCAGCCGGTCGCCTCCATCGCCGGAGCCTACCGACTCGAAACCGTCGCTGTACGGCAGAGCCAACAGAGTCGGATCGCCCCATTGGGCCCCCGCTGCCGCGCTGCTCCAGGCCAGCGCCGCCACTGCGGCCCAGAGGCACACCAAGCACCCGAATCCAGTCTGTTTCATCATAGCCTCCCCATCCAGTCATGTTTTCCAGACAGCCGTCTCTGGATAAGACCACCTTTATATCATAGCAAACCCGAACCCTCTTCGCCTCCCTGCGACGAGCCCCCGGCGTTCTTCGTAGTGTACCGCCAATTGGGGAATCTGGAGATTTGATGGCAAGAAGATAGGCTC
>CAZOIA010000037.1:0-35130 GCA_964579675.1 uncultured Planctomycetales bacterium
CGGAGAGGGGGTCCGCTTCCTTACGGGCGCGGTTCGGAAACACCTGGGGGCGGCACCTTCCAACAAGCCGCCCAAAGTGTCATGCACCCGGAGGCGCTGGGTTGCGTGGCAGTTCAGGCGGCGGGCCGGAGGAAGCCCTATGCTGCCTCCGCCAGGCCCCGGCCCGGTGGGGAGAGCCTGTCCTGTGGGCCGTCGCCACTTCTTATCCTCCCGGGGCGGCGGTATACTCTCAGCCCCGCCTGTGTGCTGTGTGCCACTGCTCTATGAGCAGTGTTTGCGGATGAGCAGTGCCTGCGGTGCTCAGTGCTCGGAGAGCAGTGGCACAATGCCGCCGGACGGATTTGACCGATTTAGACGCGATAGCCCTGGCGTTCACGACCACCCATCACGGAGGTTCGCTGCCCATGAAGGTTCTCATCACCGGATCAAGCGGACAAATCGGGACCAACCTTGCCCTTGCCTTGCAGGAACGGGGCGATGAGGTGATCGGCGTCGATTGCCGGGCCAACTCCTGGACCGATCGGATCGAGACCCGCCTGATCGATCTGGTCACCGCCTCGCCGGGGGACCTGCCCCGCGAGTCGGTTGACGCCGTCGTCCACCTGGCCGCCCATGCCAAGGTATTCGAACTTGTTGAGGCCCCGGACCGGGCGTTGGAGAACGTCACGATCGGCCATACCGCGCTCGAATACGCCCGCCAACGCGGCGTGCCCTTTGTCTTCGGCAGCTCGCGGGAGGTGTACGGGGACATCCATCGCCACGTCACCGAAGAGGCGGAAGCGGATTTCGTAGTGGCGGAGAGCCCTTATTCCGCCAGCAAGATCGCCGGCGAAGCGTTCATCTACTCCTATGCCGAGTGCTACGGGCTGACCTATCTCGTCTTCCGGTTCAGCAACGTTTACGGCCGATACGACAACGACCTCGAGCGGATGGAGCGCGTCCTCCCGCTGTTCACCCGGAAGATCGCCTGCGGCGAGCCGATCGTGATCTACGGCAGGGAGAAGGTCTTTGACTTCACGTACGTGGATGATTGTATCGACGGTATGTGTCGGGGGATTGACGCATTGGTGTCCGGTCGGGTGACGAACCAGACGGTCAATCTGGCGTACGGCCAGGGCACCACGCTGGTCGATGCGGTGAACATCATTTCGCTGGCCCTGGGCAAGACCCCGGCGGTGACCTTCGAGCCGGCCCGGCCAGGCGAGGTCATGCGCTACGTCGCCGATATCTCCAAGGCCCGCGAGCTGCTGAGCTACGCGCCCCGGGTCCCGTTAACCGCCGGGCTTCCCAAATCGATCGAGTGGGCCCGGCAGCGCGGCGACCTGTGAGGAGCCGGGAATGGAGGACATTCGCCCTTTGTGTGGCTCGCAAGCCGGCCTGAGACGGTGATAACTCCTTATTTGTCATAAGCTTACAGTTCTCCTGGCTACCCGCAAAAAAAGTGTGAACCCCGGCAAAAACCATTGACAAGCCCGGGCCAAGCTGGCATAATAGGGGGTAGCACGTGAAGGAATGGATCTTAGGGAGGCTGGAAAAGCTTCGGAGGCAGGAGGAACATCTCCGACCGAGCCTGTCAAGCAACGCGCGTAAGGCATTTCATCAGTAGTTGCTCAAGTTGCCGTTGTGCACGGAGGGTGAACAGGCCCATCTCCGAATGCGAATGCCAGGCGTGAGCAACAGAGAGGATCAGGAAGGAGAAAGTTGATTCGCACGGCTCATATGCAAAGGTGCGTTGCTTTTGCATGTCTGAAGAGAGAGCGTGAACGTTCACATTTTGGGTCTCTTTTGGAGGAGGTAGGTTATGCGACTTCTTGTTGGATTAGCAATGCTTGCGTTGGTGGCGACACCGGCGTGGGCGAACCTGCTGAGTGACAGCGAGGGCGGTTTCGAGGATCCGTGGCCGAGCCAGCCCAACGCGTGGTCGGCCAACATGGAGCGGGACAGCACGATCTGGGGTCCCGGCCCAGCCTGTGGCCAACACTACGGCAGTGTGCAGACGGGCGGCCCCACCGGGAGGGACGCGTGCATCACCAGCATCTATGTGCCCCCGAGCACGACCGTCACGCTGACCGGTATGGTGGCCGGCGGGACCAACAACGCGGCGGCCGACATCTACATCCAGTTGATCGACGGCTCGAGCTCTAACGACGTCGTCGTCGATGAGTGGAGGTACGACTTCGAAGGTGCGACCACGACCGGTCTCGCCTGGACGCCGTTCTCCCTGTCGGGCCACATCAACCAGGATGGCCACGTCAAGATCCTCGTCGGGTTGGAGATCAAGTCGGGGTGGAGCAATGGCACGGCCATTCACGTGGACTGCCTGGATCTCACCCCCGAGCCGGCCAGCTTGGCCCTGTTCGCCCTGGCGGGTCTGCCGCTCCTGCGTCGTCGTCGTTAAGGTTAAGTGAAGCGTTCGACGACGGCAGGACGGGACGACTGTGCGTTAGCGATAGCGACAGTCGGGCCCAGAAATAAGCAAAGCGCCCGGGCCTCTTGGAGGCCCCGGGCGCTTTGTCCTTTGTTCGAGCTGGCCGACTGCGATGCGCCGCGGACCTGACCTGAGCCAACTGCTCAAGAGCGGGGCGGCCCGCGGGTTCAATGCCCTGGTCATCTCGATCGACACAACGCGGCCGGACCACCTGGCACGCTATAGGAAGCGTAACGCTTCGGCCGGCGGCCAAATGGAGCCGAGGGGGGTCGAACCCCTGACCTCTTGCATGCCATGCAAGCGCTCTCCCAACTGAGCTACGGCCCCGGGGGGAAACGGTCGCATCCAGTTTCGTACCGATCCAGAGGCGACGGGCCTCTTGCCTCAGTCCCGGCCGACGGATTGCAAACTCACATTAGAATGACCACGGCCGTCGGCGTCAAGGGGCTCTCTGCAGCCCCAGCTTCTGGGTGCGAATCAATCCCACCGATTGAAAACCGCAGTGGGCTGGGGTACGGTTGGGCATTATGCCCACGGAATGGGGAATGCCGATGACGGCGGAGCAACTGCATCAGGGATGGTCACCCCGCCGCATCGGCCGGCGCATCCTGGTCTTGCCGGAAACGGCCAGTACAAACACCGCCGCCCTGGAGGCGGTTGCCGGGCCCGCCGCTTCAGGTGGGCCGCATCCGGTAAGCGGACCCGACGCGGACGGTCTGGTGGTCCTGGCCGATTATCAGACGGCGGGGCGCGGGCGGCAGGGGCGAACGTGGTCGTCCCCGCGCGGTGCCAGCGTGCTTTGCAGCGCGTTGATACTGTTGAAAGAGCGCCCGCACGTGGGCGGATGGCTGACGTTGGCGTCGGCGGTGGCGGCCTGCGAAGCGATCCGCCAGGCGACTGAGGTGGCGCCGGCGATCAAGTGGCCGAACAACCTGCGCGTCTCCGGCCGAAAGCTGGGCGGGATCCTGATCGAGTCTCGCCGCGTTGGCGCGGATCGTCTCCTTGACGCGGATACCCGGGCCTGGGTAGTGGGCATCGGCATCAACTGCCTGCAGCAGAGGGGCCATTTCCCCCCGGAGCTGCGCGACACAGCAACCTCGCTTGAACTCGAGGCATCCCATCCGGTCGATCGGGTGGCGGTGGCGCGAGCGTTGCTGCGTTGCCTGGACAAATGGATGGCCGACCCCGCACCCGAGGATGACAACTCCGCCCACGCCGCCTGGTTGAACCATGCAGAACCGATCGGGCAGCGCGTTTGCCTGCGTCGTGGAGGCCGCGAGTATGCGGGCCGGACTGTCGCCGTCGATCCGTCCGGCGGGCTGATCGTGCAGGGGGACGATGGCCGGCGGGAATGGTTCGACCCGATGGTGACGACGTTGCTATAGCATGAGCCGCCGAAAGCAATCGCGTGGAAAGCCATCGAGTCGGCCGCGCCGACGGCAAAACATACTCGCCCGCGCTGCCCGGGCTCGCCCGGCGCGGTTGGGGACGCTACCGGTGCATCCGGCCGCGGTTCTACTAGGGCTGGCAGCAGGTTGGCAGTGGTCGGGGATGCAGACGATTCTGGCCTCGGCGATCGATCCGTTGCCGGCGACGACGGCGATGGTGGGAGCGATCGCACTGCTCACGGCGGCACTGGGGCCCTGGGTTCCGGAACGGATGGTGCTGGGCGTCGCGCGATTCATCCGGCAACGGAGCCGGCGGGCGGGTGGGCCCGCGGTCGACGGCACCGGGACCTTCTGGATGTTGCGGGCCGTTCGCGATCGCGATGAGCCATTGATGTGGTTGTCGCTTTCAGTGCTGGCAGCGGCGGCGGCCGGCATTTCCCTCCTGACTTTGGTGCTGACCCGGACCTTCGTCGGCGTCTACGAGTACATGCTGGATCGGTTTTTCTGGACGAACTTGACCCTGGCGGGCCTCGAATGGGTTGGGGTGGCGCTGCTTATCGGTCCGTTGTGCCTGGTCTACGGGGTGGTGGCGGCAACGCTGGCTCCGGTCGTGGGCGCGGGGACAAGGTCCCAGCGCCGACCACCGGGTGTGGTGTCCGGCGTCCTGGTCGGTCTTGGCGCGGCGTGGCTCGCACACCAGGAGTGGGCAGAGTGGGCATTGTCCGGTCGCCAGGAGTTCATGGCGGGGGTGCTGGCGATGTTCGTTCTGGCCGGGTTGTCCGCCCGCTTGTCCCAGCGGGCCGATCGCCTGTGTCGCCCGGACGGTGATGGCGAAGCAATGGCCCCCGAGGTAACCGCGGGGGCGGAAGCACTAATCTGGCTCTTGCTGGTTGCATGGGGGATCGCGTCGGTGCTGGTGGGCTCGGGCTGGGCCGCGTGCCGATCAGCGGGCACCTCCGTGCCAACACCCCCTTCGGGCGTCTTTGGCTGGTGTATACTGGTAACAGCGGTTGGGATGGGGATGGCTTCGCTTTATGCCCGGGGAACCAGACGGTCCGCCTCGGGCTGCGGGATGGCGGCGTGGGCGGCCGGCGTGGGGGCGGGTGGGGCGGCAACCCTGACCTCGTATTATCCTGCGGCAACGTGGGGGAGCGTCGTCCAGGTCCTGATGGCGGCCCTTCCGTTCGGGTACGCCCTGCACTACGCCGAGCGTGCCTGGCTCGCGCGAGTAGGCAGCGAGACGCTCGGGTTCGCGCAACTGATGAGCGCGGTTCTGGGCGGTCTGGGCATCGGCGTGATTGCGGTGCGCTGGTGGGCGCTGCCCACGCTGGGGGCGATGGGCATGATGACCGGCGGCGCGTTGCTCATGCTCGCATCGGGGGGGATGATGCAGATCTACGAAGAAGACCGCCCGGCCCGGATCCGGCACCTTCGGCTGGCGTTGGTTTTTGCCTCGCTGGCCGGGGCGACGGTGTTGTTTCCCGCCGACGCGCAGCGCTGGGCGCGCTTGGTGCGGCAACGACGGCAGGCAGAACCGACGACGCTCGGTCTCGACTGGTTGGCATCCGAGGAGTTGCCGCCCGCGAGAAGGGTTTGCCTCATCGGCGTCGATCCGACGGCGGCGGCGCAGTGGCCTGGGTTGGGCAAAGCGTACGTGGACATCATTCCGCTGGTTCCCGGCGCCCGATCGTCAGGCACGACCTTACCCGCGGGGGGGCGAACGCAAGTCCTTCAGGTCAGCGCCTTTCGCATGTTGCGATTGGAACACCTCCGGTATGACCTGAGCTATCAGCGCGGCTCGACCTCGCGGCGGATGTGCGGTTTTGCGGAGTACTCGGCCGAATGGCTGGCCCGGCTGGCGAGACGCACCCGGCCAGGCGGACGAGTGGTCATCGACGCCCCCCTGGCGGGCATGACCGCCAGGGCGATTGCCGTTATTGCAGTGACGTTCGAGCATGCCATGGCAGCACCGGCCAACTGGGTGGTGGTCGACGCGGGGGGGGAACCGCAGTTTCGGCTGACGGCGGCGCCCGGATCAGCGGTTCCCGCGGAGGCCGAGTGGCAGGGGCAATGGTCTCCGGTCGAGTGGCTACTGGCCGATCATCCCAATCTGCGGGCCCATTCGATCCAGCGCGATTGGATCACCCACGCTCTGAGAACCGAAGAACCCGTGCCCGTTTCTTCACTGGTGCAATGGCTGAATGACTGCCGATCGACGGGTCTGACCGCGAGCCGACGGGGAGAAGAGCAGGGCGGGCGACGGCGATAGGAGTAACGGGAGCGGGGAACAGGCGCAGGGAGAAGGCACTGATGAACGATGACGGGCAGGAGTTGCGTGATCCGTTGAACCGGCGTGCTCTGCACGTTTTTTCTTCTCGGCTTGGACTCCCCACCTCCATCCGCCCCTCTGGCTCCTCTTGCCTTGTCTTGCCCCGCTGAGTTGTCGCACGTCCTACTGCCTCGAGTTATCGGAAGGTCGATCATCCCTGGCGGCGCGGATGCGTGTTGAACGGGATGACAGACCGGGCGAGAGAGGATTCTCGTGCAAGCAGGCCTGGCCCTGCCCGACGACGGGCCGGCTGAGCCAATAGGTTAAGTGGCTTGGCCGCTTGTCCGATAGCGCATCAGCGGTGGCGGTGCCGCCCCGTTGGTCGGCCGGGACGGCCCTACCTGGTTCCAGCCGGGCACCGCAAGCCGAACGCAGGGAGTCGGGTTCCCATGATGGGCAGCGGCAAGGGATTCACGCTTGTTGAAGTGTTGATCGTCGTGGTCATCCTCGGCATACTGGCGGCCATCGTGGTGCCGCAGTTCACCGACGCGAGCACGGATGCGAGACTCAACTCGCTCAAGACGAATCTGCAAACGACCCGGGGGCAAATCGAGCTCTACAAGATCCAGCACAACGAGACCTATCCAACGCTCGCCGATTTTGTGGATCAGATGACCCTGGCAAGCGACCCGGCCGGCAACACCGCGCCCATCGGGACCGCGGGTTACGACCTCGGGCCCTATCTGCAGTCGATCCCGAATAACCCGTACACCGGCACGAACACGGTCGGCAACGGCGCCGTAGGGGACAGTGATTGGTACTACGACGGAGCCACCGGCCAGTTCCGGGCCAATCACCACGCCGACTACACTGGGTACTGAGCAGGGCGCCCGACACAACCGACACGACCGCAGACAATCCCGGGTTCGGCGGACCGTCAGGGGGGCGGCCTGTCGAGCCCGTTTTTGGTTGGCCTGAATGTCCTATTGCAGGGAGGACCACGGAATGATTGAATCGATGAACGCTCGTTGGCTGCGGTGGTTGCTGACCGCCGTCGCGGTTTTCCTCGGGGTGATCGCGGTCGAGTTATCGGTCTTGATGGGCCCGCTCGTGCCCCGGGTCAACGCCCAGATCCCGGATAGCGGGCTGCAACGAAAAGAGTTATTGGAAGCCCAGCGGCAGACCAACGCGAAGCTGGACAGTATTCTGCAACACCTCCGCACACAGCCAATTAAGGTGAAGGTTGTCAGTACCGATAAAGAAACAAAGCGCACGCCCAAGCCAGCGCCGCGCGCGACCAAGAAGTGACGGTCGTCGACGGGGGGCGGGATGTGCAGCATGGAGACCGGCGACGAGGTGCAGGTGATCGCGGCGTTCGCGGCGGCGCCGCCCGGGTACCAAGCTGGTCTTCAAGACCACATGGACTTCGCGCAGGGGGCAGCATGAGTCGTTCGTTTTCGTGGGTGCGGCGACACGTCGACCCGATTGGGATCGATCTGGGCACCCGGTGCGTCCGGATGCTGCAACTGGCCCGCCACCGGGGCCAGGTCGCGGCCATCGCCTGCAAGCAGGTTGCCCTTCCCCCCGGACCACACAACCCGGCGGAGCAGGAACGTCTGCAGGCCCAGGCCGTCACGGAGCTATTGAGGCAGGGCGATTTCGTCGGGCGCGACGTCGTAACCGCGCTGGGATGGGATGACCTGCAGGCCCGCAACCTGCGACTCCCCGTCATGCCCGGAGAAGAGGTGGGCGAGGTCGTTCGATTTGAGTCGGCCGAACGCTTCGGGCTGGATCCCGGCGCTGCGGAAGTACGGTTTCTGGTTGCGGGTGACGTCCGGCAGGGAACGGAAATCCGACAGGAAGTAATCGTCCTCGTCGCCGACCGATCGAAGGTGGAGGCCCGCATCAACATGCTGGCGAAGATGGGGCTGCGGCCGGTGGCGGTCGATGCCGGACCGTGTGCCATCTTCCGAGGGTTCGAGAGGTTCCTTCGACGCGACCAGGACACCAACGAGGTGAATGCATTCGTGGACCTGGGCTACAGCGGGACTCGGGTGGTGATATCGCGGGGGGAAGACCTGATCTTCTTCAAGACAATCCCGGTCGGTGGGCGGCGGTTCGACGAACTGGTCAGCGACCAGTTGGACTTCAGGCTGGACGAAGCGGCCGAGATCCGCGTCCGCCTCCATCGCCAGCACGTGGCGGCCATGACCGGCCAGACCGCGACCCTGGGACCGGATGAAACGGTGGGAGAGAACGTCCAGCGGGCGGTGCTCGACGCGCTGAGGCCGGCGTTGGAGCAGCTCAGCAAGGAAATCGGGCTCTGCCTGCGGTACTGCTCGGTGACCTTCCGAGGCCTGAGGTCCGAGGCGGTCACGGTTGTCGGGGGGGAGGCATGTAACAACGACATTCTCCGGTTGCTCGCGGATCAGGTGAACGTGCCCTTCCGCATCGGCCAACCGATGCGGAACATCGGATGCGAGCTGAGTCACAACGGGGCCGATCGAAGGACCGGCCAACCGGACTGGGCAACAGCAGTCGGGCTCGCGCTCAAACCCGTGGCGGCCGCGGCGGAGGTGGCATGATGAAGGAACTCGACTTTCTGCCGAGAGACTTCCACGAGGCCCGCCGCCGACGCTACCTGATGCGGAGGAACACGCTCTACCTGATCGCGTTGGGCATCGCATTGGGGTGCCTGCACTTCGTCAATGGGTCCCAACTCCGATCGGCGAAAGCCTCCCTGGATGCCTTCCATGCCGGCGACCACGAGAGGAACCTTCAGCGGAACCGACTCCGGGAACTGCGGGCCGGAAAGCAGGGGCTTGAGGCCCGCCTTGGACTTCTCAGTCGGCTCGATGACGACGCGCCGCTCGATATTGTGGTGGCCCAGATCACCCGGTACATGAATGACTCGATGGCCATCCGCTCGCTGGTCGTCGAGTCTACCCCCCTCGAAAACGCCGACCCTGAAGCGAGTGATCCGCTGCTCGACCGGGGCCCCACGCAGGTTGTCCTGGGTGGGATAGCGGCGACCGACGTGGAAGTGGGGATTTTCTTCGGACGGGTGGCGGAGTGCGCGCTGTTTGATGATGTCAAGTTGAGCTTCTCGAGGAAGATAGAGGAAGCGGGCAGACAGATGTGCGAGTTCGAGTTGATCTTCAAGGTCAGGCGTGTGTTGTCCAAGCGGTGAGAAGGGGACGAGGATGCGATTGGACAAGATAACAATCGTCTGGACGGTGGTGGTTCTGGCGGTAACCGCCGGTTTCCTGTCGTTGGTGACGCGTCCGCAACTGAAACGGCTGAGTGAGCTGGGGGATCAGATCCAAGCCAAGCGGACGGAACAAGCCCTGGGCCGACAGGACGTCAAGGCAATCGAAGCGATGCAGCAAGAGGCGGATGAGTTGATGGCCAGTGCCACCGACTTTGATGGCCGGATTCCGAAACAGGAATCGCTCGGGGTTTTCCTGGAGGATCTGGCGCGCCTGACGGAGGCCCACAAGCTCCGACCCGAGACCATCGAGCCGGGCAAGCCGGTGCGGTCGTCGAAGGTCGTGGCGTTGCCGATCACGTTCAGGATCCGCGGGCCGTTCCCGGCCATACATGGCCTGATCCAGGATATCGAACGGATGCCTCGACTCACGCAGGTCGAGCGTTTCGAGACGGAAACGGACCCGGAGACCCCGGAAATCGCTTCCGCGGAAGTGAGTCTGAGAATTTTCTTCCAGGCGTCGTGAGGTGAACCGGTCGCGACATGAGTAGTGCCAAGCCGCCAATGTGGGCCGTCCTTCGGGCGCACCTCCGCGCGGACCCGCGCAAGACGGGCGTTCTGATCGTGCTCGTTGTGGTGATGGCGATTGTGTTTGCGCGACTGTACCTCAAATCGAGCGTGCCCAATGAGGCGAATGCCTCGGATGGGGGCGGGGCCGTGCCAAGTCGCGAAGGGGACACCTCCGGAGCAACGGACGTGACCGAGCGGGAACCCGCGACAACGCCAAAGCGGGTAGTCATTCCCGGTCACCTGCCGACGGAACTCGCCCGGAACCCGTTCGCCGTCCGCCTTGACAGGTTCCCACTCGCCGGCGGACCGACCGAACCGATTTCGACGCCTTCGGCGGAAGTCGTCGAGGGCGGACCTGACGAGGACATTCGAGAAGCGGCCAACGAGTTGGCCCTCCAAAGTACGATTTGCGGAGGATTCCCGCTGGCCTGCATTAACGGCCAAGTCGTCTCGCAGGGACAGGAAATCGCCGGTTTCGTGGTCAAGAGCATCGAGCCGACACGGGTCGTGCTTTGGCGCGGGGGGACCGCGGTGGCGTTGAACTTGAGGTAGCCGACGGCCGCCGGTTCGGGCAGGGCCGAAACGGATTGAAGAGGGAGTGTTGCTCATGAAGGGCAAGCGATCACGGATGACACACACGGCAAGCAGACTTTCGATTTTCTGGATCGCGGTGTCGATCGCAGTGGCGGCACCGTCTGCGTCGGCCCAAGGCGCCAGCGGGCCGAGGGCGGGCAACCGCATCGGCGACGTGCTGTCCAAGGCGCTCAAGGCCGTTGCGTCCGACGAAGAAGTGGACGAGCCGACGGCCGAAGCGATCGAAGCGGAACCGCTTGTCCTTGAAGATCAAGAGCAGGCCGAACCACCCGACATCACTGTCAGCCCCCAGGGCCGAGTCGAGATGCATGTCCGCGAGTTGGATCTGGCCAGCGTGCTGCAGATGCTGTCCATGCGGTCTCAGCGCAACATCGTCGCCAGCCAGAGCGCGTCTGGCACCGTAACCGCGAACCTTTACGAGGTCACCTTCGAGGAGGCGCTGACCGCGATCCTGGCCAGCAACAACTGCGTGTGGCGGGAGGAGGGCAATTTCATCTTCGTGTACACCAGGGAAGAGGTGAAGGAGATGGAGGCGGCGGCGCGGGGGGTAGTGTTGAGGCTGTTTCGGCTGCATTATGCCCGGGCGGCCGACGTCCAGCCGATGGTCGATTCGCTCCGGAGCGAGGTGGGGAAGATCTCAGTCACGCCCCAGGCGGAAGGTGGAGTCGGTTCCAACGCCGAAGAGGCCGGCGGCGATGCGCTGTCGATCGAGGACTGCCTGCTGGTTGTCGATTACTCTGAGAACGTCGAGGCGATCGCCAAGCTGATTGCCGAGATCGACGTTCGGCCCAAGCAGGTGCTGATCGAAGCCACCATCCTTCGGGCTCAACTTAACGAGGACAACGCGCTGGGGATCGACTTCGACCTGGTGGGCGGAATCGATTTTGAAGGCCTGACCGCGACGTCCACCGGCATCCGCGACATCACCACCGGCGATCTGCCCCGGGCCGAGATGGGGGGCACCACCTACAGCGCCGAAACGGATTTCAGAAACGTGGTTCCCGCCGGTGGCTTCACTTTCGGGATCATCAAGAACTCGGTGGCGGCCTTCATCCGGGCCCTGGAGCAGGTGACGGACACCACGGTGCTGGCCAATCCGAAGGTCCTGGCCTTGAACAAGCAGCGGGGCGAAGTGATCGTGGGGCGGCGGGACGGATACCTGACCACGACAGTCACGGAAACCGCAGCAGTCCAGAGCGTCGAGTTCCTGGAAACCGGCACGCAGTTGATCTTCCGCCCGTTCATCGGGGACGACGGCTACGTCCGCATGGAGATCCACCCCGAGGACAGCACGGGCGGGCTCACTGCCGCAAACCTCCCGGAGGAGCAAACCACGGAGGTGACGACGAACATCATCGTTCGTGACGGCAATACGATTCTGATCGGCGGGTTGTTCCGGGAGGTGACAAGGGCGTCCCGCCGGCAGATACCGATCATCGGAAACATCCCGGTGGTAGGTGCCCTGTTCCGCAACACCCGCGACGAGACCCAGCGAGAAGAAGTGATCATTCTGCTGACCGTCCATCTGGTCAAGGATGACGACCCGCTGTTGGAGGCGAGTCTGGAGATGGCGGAGGACATCGAGCGATTCCGGGTGGGCATGCGACGGGGCCTGCAGTGGTTCGGCCGGGAACGACTCGCCCAGGCCCACTACCAGTGGGCGCTGGATCACCTCAGCAAGGGGCACCGGAGCCGGGCGATGTGGGATCTCGATCTGGCCCTGAACAACAACCCCAAACTCATGGCAGCAATCAAACTGAGAGAAAAGCTGCTGGACAAGCGGACATGGGGCGATGAGGGCAGCGCGATTCGGGGCTTCCTGGTGCGCCAGATCATGAAGGAGCAGGGCGTGATCACCCCACAGTTCGGGCGGCCCGCGGCACTGCTGGAGTTCCCGTCGATGCACGGACCGAGCGGTTTCGATAACGGCGACGCGGAGCCCCAGGCAGCGGCGACCCCCCGAGCCGAACCAGGTGCTCCGCCAGCAAAGGATTCAGCCGAGGGAGATTCCTGATGAGAGCAAGTACATGGATGGTAACGCTTGCCGCCGCCGGGCTCGGGCTGGTGTCCTGTTCGGAATTGACCCTGCCGAACTCGAAGGACGAGGCGCAGGGCCGATGGAACATGATGCGCAGCCGGCTCAAGTACCAGCTTGCAGCGGGAAGCTTCGACAAGGGCCAGCTCGACGAGGCCCAGGAGTTCCTCTCCGAAGCGATCGGGTTGAACCCGGAGGATGCGGACGGCTACGTGCTGATGACCAGGATCCTGCTGGAGCGGGGAGAGACCGCCTCGGCGACCGAAACGCTGGCTGAAGCGACACGCTGCGGCGGCGAGACCGCCGAGACCCATTATCTCAACGGCTTGATCGCCCAGCGTTACGCCCGGTTCACCGAAGCCCTGTCCCGGTACCAGCGAGCCTCGGAGCTGGAACCGACGAACGCGCACTACGTGGCCACTGTTGCCGAGACTCTGGTGGCGTTGGATCGGGTCGCCGATGCGCTGGCGCTGGTTGAGGATCGATGCATCGACTTCGAGCAGAACGCGACCCTTCGTTCGGTGGCGGGCGGGATCTACGCGATGCTGGGGCGCTACAAGGCAGCGGCTGATGCCTACCGGGCGGCGGCCCTGATCGCCCCGGACGATCAAACGCTTCAGTTCCAGCTCGGGGTGTCGCTGGCTTTGTCGGGGGATTACAAAGAAGGTCGCACGGTGCTGTCAGCGGTTGCCGCCACCGCCGAGGAGGACATCCCGGGCTCGGTCCTGACCGCACTGGGGCGTTGCCATCTGGGTCTGGGTGAATACGACCAGGCCAAGGTGGTTGCGCGCCGCGTCGTCGACGCGGATCCCGACAACGTTCGGGCCTGGAGCCTGCTGGGTCAGGCGGCGCTGGCTTCGGGGGACCTGCTGACGGCCCGACGGGCAGCCACCCGGGCCGTGCAGATCGAGCCGGCCAGCCGCGACCATGCGATGCTTCTGGCCTATGTCTGCTGGCGCCAGCAGGATTACGTCCCCGCCGTTACCTCGCTGGAAGGTTTGCTTCATGACGCTCCGGACGACCTGATCGCCTTGTACCTGTTGGGAAGATGTCACGAAGCGACCGGCAACCCTCGGGCGGCCGAGGATTGCTACCACCGGGCCCTGCGGGTGAATCCGCGGTGCCAGTGGGCCCGAGAGCTGCTTGAGAACGGATCGGCTTCGATCGGTCCGGCCGCCACAGCCGGTCGATGGTCTATGACGGGAGGCAGTGCGCGATCACCATGAGCACCGTGGGTGATGCCACAACTTCAATTTTCCGTGGTCCCCAAAGGACGATCGCGGGCCCGACAACATCTCTGTTCTCCCTGAGACGAACGATGTTGTTGAGCGTTGCGCTGCTGGTGGTCGTGACCGCGGTGGCGGTTCTCGGGATTTCCGGCGTTACCCAGAGCGCGTCGTCCCGGGATCAATACGTGGCGTGGGCCGCGTGCGGGATGCTGGTTTGCCTGGCCATCGTGGTGCTGCTTCTGGGCCGACACATGACCCAGCGGGCCCTGGGGCATGTCGAGCACCAGTTGCGCACGCTCGCCCGCGACGAGAGCCGCCTTCAAACGATCGACACGGCGGTTCCCGACGACCTCAAGCCCGTGATGGCGGCGATGTCCGACTACGTTGGTCAGGTGCGGGCACGGGTGGACCGGCTGCGTTTGCAAAAGAAAGAACTTGACATCCAGACCCGGGCCGCCGAGGCAGAGCAACGGCACACCGAAGCCATGATCTTCAGCATTTCCGACGCCGTCATGGTCATCGACTCGTTCGGCGAGCTGGTGCTGGCGAACACGGCGGCCGAGACGCTCTTCAATTTCCGGTTGACCGACTGCCGGCAGCGCCCCATTGAACGGGTGCTGGAAGACGGCTCCCTCGTTACCCTGATCAAGGACGCGCGAACCGCGGACGAGGGCAACGCCCGGCGCCAGGTCGAGTACAGCGCCCTTCGGGACGGCAGGACGCAGACGTTCAACATCACGCTTTCGACCGTCATTGATGCGGAAGGTGAGTCGCGCGGAGCGGTCGCGGTCTTCCACGACATAACTCGGGAACGGGAGATTGCCCAGGTCAAGACCGATTTCGTCTCGGCGGTTTCACACGAACTGCGCACCCCGTTGTCCAGCATCAAGGCGTACGTCGAGATGCTCGTGGACGGCGAGGCCCACAACGAGAAAACCCGCCGCGAGTTCTACCAGATAATCGAATCGGAGACCGACCGCCTCCAGCGGCTGATCAGCAATATCCTGAACATCTCGCGTATCGAGTCGGGGGTGGTGGAGATCCACCGCCAGTCGATTCAGCCAAACGACGTCGTCAAGGGCGTCCTGGACATGATGGCCCCGCAGGCCAACGAGAAGGGCGTCACCCTCAACAGCGAGTTGGGCGAATCGTCTCCGTGTATCTGGGCGGATCGCGATCTGCTCCACCAGGCGGTCATGAACCTGGTGAGCAACGCGATCAAGTACACGCCGCAGGGCGGGCGCGTCTGCGTCCAGACCAGCATCGACGAGCAGGCTTCTCGCCTGGCCATTACTGTGACCGACAATGGCATCGGGATCCGGGCCCAGGATCTGCCGCGCGTTTTCGACAAGTTCTACCGTTCCCGGGAAGGTGTGGACGTGGCCAAGGGAACCGGCCTGGGCCTGAATCTCGTCAAGCACATCGTGGAAAGTGTGCACCAGGGCGAGATTTCCGTGACCTCTGAGCACGGGGCTGGCACCACGATCGCCTTGCGGTTCCCGCTGAAGCTGTATTGAAGCCGGAGAAACGTTGGCATGGAACGAAAAAAGATCCTGATCGCCGATGACGAGACCCACATTCTCAATGTGGTTTCGGTCAAGCTCCAGAACGCGGGATACGAAGTAATCACCGCTGAGGACGGGCGGGAAGCGTACGACCTGGCCCGCCAGATCCAACCGGACCTGATCATCACCGATTACCAGATGCCGATGTTGAGCGGGGTGGAGCTGTGCAGCAAGGTGAGCTCCGACCCTCAGACGTGCAACATTCCTGCGATCATTCTGACGGCGAGAGGCTTCGCGATATCGGACGATGACAGAAAGTCGGGGAACATCAAGCAGGTCATTGATAAACCGTTCAGCCCGCGTGAGATCCTGACCCGTGTCCAGGAATTGCTGGAGAAGGTCGCCGTGGGGGGCGATTAGGTCTCAGGATGCGTTTGCGGGTATTGAGTCGGACAGGAGCAACACCATCGGGGTAACGGCGACCGAGGCACGTGAGCTGCTTGGCTCCAGCTTTCAACGATGGTCGGAGCCGTGGTCGCGCCTCGGTCTCTGGGTCTCATTATGGGACGAACGGGCCGAGTGCGTCGACCAGTCCCAACCCGCGATTCCCTTCTGGCAGGCGCTGGTTCAGCACTCGAAGCGCTGCTGGCATCGACTCAGACGGATTTCCCGAGGGGCCGCGGGCGGGGACGCAACCGTGACGGAGCTGGATCCCGGGGGCGGAGCCGTGGTCATCGCAGCCCCCATCACCTACCGGCAGCGCGTAGTCGGGTCGGTGCTGGCCTGCGGCTTGAGCGACGAGTTCTTCGACCAGGAGGCCTTCGCGCGGTTCTGCGACCTCCATCGAGTCGACCGCTTGGTGTTCGAGCGTCTGGTCGCCGATGTGCCTCCCCACCGCACCGGGCACCTCCACGCGTATGCGGATATTCTGCAGCATCACATCGAGTCGTTCAGCATCGGATCGCTGGCCCACCGGGACATCCACGATCTTTCAGCCCATCTCGCGCAGGCATACGAGGAGCTCAACCTGATCTTCCGCCTCAGCGCGGATATGAGGGTGTCGAAGCGGCCAACTGCCTATTTCGAGAAAGTGAGCATGGAGGTTCTGGATGCGACGGTTGTGGATAGTCTGGCGACGGTTCTGGTGCCGCCGCCTGAGGCGGCTGCCGAACCCACCGTGGTGACCGCCGGGCCGCTCAAGCCGAGCCGGGATGACGTTCTTCGGCTCTATGGCCAAGTGTGCGACCGCCGTCCGAACGCGGGGGCGGCCCTGGTCGTCAACGACGCGCGGAGCCATCCGGACTTCGACTGGGCCAAGGACTGGCTGACGCAATTCGTCTTCTTCGAGCTGTCGAGAAACGGTCAGCGGTTCGGCGGGATGCTGGCCATCAATCACCGCGACCGGCAGGGCTTCGGGTCCGAGGAGATTCGGCTCATCAATGCAGTGGCAGAGCGCAGCTCGGCGTTCTTGGAAAACGTCCGGCTCTACGATGACCTGGAGCAGCTTTTCATGGGGATGCTGCACGCCCTGGTCAGCAGTATCGATGCCAAGGATCCCTATACCTGCGGTCACTCCCAGCGTGTGGCCTGGCTCAGCCGGCACATCGCTGCCCGAGCCGGGTTGGCGGAAACACAATGTCAACGCGTCTATCTAAGCGGATTGCTGCATGACATCGGCAAGATCGGGATCTCCGAATCCGTCCTGCGCAAGAAAGGCCGCTTGACAGCGGAAGAGTACGAAGAAATGAAACGCCACCCGGCGATTGGGGGACGCATTCTTGAGGGGGTCCGGCAAGTCGAGGACCTCATTCCCGGCGTGGTTCACCACCACGAGCGGATGGACCGCAAGGGTTATCCGGACCGGCTGGCTGGACAGGACATCCCGCTGCTGGGGCGGGTGGTCGGCCTGGCCGACAGCTTTGACGCCATGACCACCAGCCGGACTTACCGCAAGGCCCTGCCCGTTCAGGTGGCGGTGGCTGAACTCCGCCGATACGCGGGGACGCAGTTCGATCCCGCACTGACCGAGCTGCTCCTCCAGGACGATATCCAGGCCCTCAGTGAGGAGATGGCCAAGTCCCACCGCAGGCCGACGGGGTCTGATCTTGGCCCATGATGGGAGCGCGACCATGAAGCTGGAAACCTCCGTGCAAGGCGACGTCACGGTGTTGAGCGTTTCCGGGGAGTTCGACGTTGACTCGACGGCCAGGTTCAATAAGGCCGTCGCCGACGCTTTGGCAGACCAGCGTCGCGATTTCGTCGTCGATATGGGGGAGGTGACCAGGATTGACAGTGCCGGGCTGGAGGCGCTTACCGCCGTTCAGCGGCAATGCGAAGAGCAACTGGGAATGGTGCGGCTTTGCGGTGCCGATGCGACGATGCGGAAGATCTTCGAGATCACCCGGCTGAACAAAACGTTCACGCTATGCGACGGCCCGGAAGAGGCCCTGGCCAGTTTCGGCCAGGGGTGACCTTTTCCCCAACCAGGCGGGGGCACGAACTGGAGCTGCCCAGCGAACGATGAGCACGGCAACGGAAGGAACAAAGAAGAAAGTGGGCCAGATCCTGCTCGAACGCGGGCTGGTCACCGGCGAGCAGATCGAGCAGGCCCTGGCCGAGCAGAAGACGAGCGGGTTCAACAAGCTGCTCGGCGAGACCATCGTTGACCTGGGCTTCTGCACTGAGGACCAGATCGTCGAGGCGCTGGCCGAGGCCTACGGCATGCCCTATGCCAAGCTGACCACCAAGCTCGTTGATCCGCGGGTCATTGATGAACTGCCCCGGGACTTCATCGAGAAGCAGTGCGTGCTTCCGCTGTTCCAGGTGGATGGCGTGCTCACGGTTGCCATCCACGAGCCCTCGGACCTCTTTCTGACCGAGGAGATCAGCCAACTGGCCAACCGTCCGGTGCAGATGGTCGCCGCCACCGCGCGCGATATCCAGGCCACCATGCAGGCCTACCTGCCCGAGGCGGACGTCCTGGTGCTGGACGATATTCTGGAAGACGCGGCCTCCGGGGCCATGGGCATGCTGGACGAGCCGTCGATGGACATCGCGGCTCTGTCCGAGGATCCCCACGGCTCGCCGGTCATCAAGCTGGCCAACTACCTCATCTTCGGGGCGGTGCGTGAAGGCGCGAGTGACATTCACATCGAGCCGGACGACGGCCAGCTTCGCATCCGATATCGGATCGATGGTCGCCTGGTGGAGAAGGTCAGCCCGCCTCCGCAGATGAACGCGCCTCTGGTGTCGCGGATCAAAATCATGGCGTCGCTGGACATCTCGGAGCGGCGGCTCCCGCAGGACGGCGCGATCCACGTCAAGATGGAGGGCCGACCGATCGATCTCCGGGTTTCCACCCTGCCCAACAAGTTCGGTGAGAAGGTCGTGATCCGGATCATCGACAACCGCAACGTGCTGGTGAACCTCGAGCAGCTCGGGTTCGACAAGGAGACGCTGGAGAAGTTCCGCCTCCAGATCCACCAGCCTCACGGACTGCTCCTGGTGACCGGCCCGACCGGCAGCGGAAAGAGTACCACGCTGTACTCGGCCCTGGCGGAGTTGAACGTGCCCGAGATCAACATCTGCACGGTCGAGGACCCCATCGAGTTCAACCTTGTCGGGATCAACCAGTTCCAGGTCCACGAGAAGATCGGGTTCACGTTCCCCAACACGCTCCGGTCGCTGCTCCGGCAGGATCCGGACGTGATCATGGTCGGTGAGATCCGCGACGCCGACACGTCCAAGATCGCCGTCCAGGCCGCGTTGACCGGGCACATGGTCTTCTCGACCCTGCACACCAACGACGCGCCGAGTGCGATTACGCGGCTGTACAACTTGAGCGTCGAGCCCTACCTGATCAGCGCGTCGCTGGTTGGGGTCCTCGGCCAGCGGCTGGTTCGCCGGATCTGCCCCGATTGTGCCCAGGAGGTCGAACCGGCTCCGGGGCTGTTGCACACCGCCGAACTCCTCGGGCAACCCATCACGTCCGCCTTCTTCGGCTCGGGATGCAGCCGATGCCGCAAGACCGGTTTCTCGGGCCGGATCGGAATATACGAGATGCTCGTGCCGGATGACGAACTCCGCGACGCCGTCACCGCGGGGGCGACGTTAAACCAACTGCGGGACCACGCCAAGCGGGCGGGTATGAAATCGCTCATCGACGACGGATTCGAGAAAGTACGCCAGGCAACGACCACGATCGAGGAGGTCCTCCGCGTGACCACCGTGTGAGGAGAGCCGCGAACGGGAGGAGCAGAGTATGACGCTGGACGAGCTGATGAAGCATGCCCGCAAGATCGAGGCCTCGGACCTCATTCTCGTGGCCGGCAAAGCGCCCTGCGTCTACGTGCACGGGCGGCTCAACGCCCTCGACGCCGAGCCGCTGACCGCCCAGCAGTTGGATGAGATGCTCAGGGCATTCCTCACCGAGGATCAGTGGCGCCAGTTGGAAGAAACCGGCGACGTGGACTTCTCGCAAGGCACCCGCGAGGTGGGACGGGCCCGGGTCAACGTCCACCGGCAGCGGGGCTCGCATGCGGCGGCCATCCGTTTCCTCAGCACAGCTATCCCGTCCTTCGAGGAGTTGAATCTCCCCGGCAAGCTCAGCGAACTCTCCCAGTTGCCCCGTGGGCTTGTCCTAGTCACCGGCAGCACCGGGTCCGGCAAGAGCACCACCCTCGCTGCTATGATCGAATACGTCAACGAGCATTTCGACCGGCACATCATCACCCTCGAGGACCCGATCGAGTTCCTCTTCACCCACCGGCGATGTGTGATCGAACAGCGGGAGATCGGGGACGACTCGCCGAGTTTCGCGCAGGCGCTTCGGCACGTGGTCCGCCAGAAGCCGGACGTTATCCTCGTCGGGGAGATGCGTGATCGCGAGACGATCGCGACCGCCCTGACTGCCGCCGAGACCGGCCACCTGGTTCTGGGCACCCTGCACACCAACAGCGCCGCCCAGGCCGTCGAGCGGGTGATCGACGTATTCGACGCAGCCCATCAGCCCCAGATCCGCATCCAGCTCGCCAACACGCTCCACGCCGTTATCAGCCAGACCCTGCTTCGCCGAGAAGACCAACGAGGCATGATCCCGGCGATTGAGATCATGATGATAACGCCGGCCCTTCGCCGCGCCATCCGCGATAGTGATACGCATCTCATACCGGGAATGATCGAGACGGGGCAGAAGTTCGGCATGTGCACGATGGACCAGTCCCTGGCCGACCTGGTCGCCACCGGCGTCGTCTCGGCGGAGGCGGCGACGGCCAGGGCGGCGGATCCCGAGAAGCTCCGGCGTATGGTCGGCTCGGCCCGATCGGTCACGAGGCGTCCGGCCGACGGTGGCCGCCCGGCGGTCACCGAGGCCCGGATCGAATCAATGACGGTTGCCGCTCCCGATCGCTGGCCCTGAACACAGGATTGAGGTAATCCCAGCTATGCCCAAGTTCAACTACATGGCCCGAGACTCGACCGGCACCGCCCTGAGCGGCGAAGTCGTGGCCCGCTCCGAGTCGGACGCGGCCCGGCTGCTGCGCGGAGAAGGCAAGTTCGTCGTTCGCCTAAGCGAGGCCCAGGAGCGGCAAGAGGCCGACGCCGTCGTCCCGAGGCTGGGCAGCTCGCGGGTCAAGCCCGATGAGGTCATTTTCTTCGTCAATCAGTTGGCCGGCATGGTGGATACCGGTGTCCCCATCGCCGACGCACTCGAAGCCGCCATCGACAGGTCCCCCCCGGGGGCGTTCCGCCGCACCGTTGAGGACATCATCCAACGCGTGCAGGGTGGTAGCGACTTCTCCACCGCCCTGGCCGCCCATCCCAAGGTGTTCTCCCCTCTTATCGTCAACATGGTGCGGGCGTCCGAAGCCACCGGTACCATGGGCACCGTGCTCGGACGCGTCGGCGATTACATGATCAGTCAACGCGACATCAAGAAAAGGATCAAAGGGGCCCTGACCTATCCTATCTGTATGCTCGTCTTCGCGATCGGGGCCACCATTTTCCTGTTGACCTTCGTCCTGCCCAAGTTCGCCGCAATCTACGCCGACAAGCGGGCGGTCCTGCCCCTGCCGACACGCGTTCTCATGGCCACCAGTGATTGGATGGTCAACAACTGGATCTACATGGTGTGCGGGCTGATCCTGGCCGTCATCGGCACCATCCACTTCTTCCGCTCGGACCGGGGTGGATATACCGCGGACTGGCTTCGTCTGAACGTCCCGCTTATCGGAGCACTGTTCCGCAAGGCCTCTCTGGCCCGATCACTCAGGACGCTCGGCGCGATGATCTCCGCGGGGGTCTCCGTGCTGGAGGGCGTCCTCATCACCCGCGACGTGGTGGGGAACCGGCTCTTCCGGCAAGTCTTCGAGGACGTCCATCGCCGGCTCGAACAGGGCGAGCAACTCAGCCAGGCCCTGCTCGACGCACCCTTCTTTCCGCGCCCGATCTGGCAAATGCTCCACGCGGGTGAACGGACCGGCCAGCTCGGGCCGGCCATGGAACGGGTGGCGAACATCTGTGAATCGGACCTCAGGCATACGATCCGCACGGCCACCCAGTTCATCGAGCCGGCCATGATCGTCATCATGGGCATCATCATCGGTACCATCGCCCTGGCCATGCTCCTGCCCGTGTTCCAGATCTCGAGAGTGATGACGCAGTGAAAGTCAGACCGCCAGAGTCCGGAAGGTTTGGAGAGCAAGGCAGAAGGATCCTTGAATCCCAAAGACCGCGGCCGTAACCAGCCGTGCCGCCAGGCTCCGCTCAATCGGCGGCAGGCAGGTCCACCCGGGTCGGATCTGCCAGCGCAATCATCTCCGGGACATCCGCGACTTCAAGCAGCCCGAAGCAGAACATCGACGGGGCCTGGCGGTAGGTGACCTTGTTGGCGAGGAGGTCCTTGAGACTCGCGTCCATTTGCCGCAGTTCGAGGTGATCGAGCCGGCCCGGCTTGAGTGCGGTTGAGACCAGCGCGGCCAGGCCCGCGACCCGCCCCTTGGTGACGATGCGCAACGGGTGGTCGGCATGGCGGCTTCGGACGTGCTCGATGAGCACGTCCAGTTGAGACACCTGTATCCCCAGGCATCGCCGGCCGACGGTGGAAATCATCTGCGCATGTTTCCATGCCCCGCCCCCGGAGGGCATGCATTCACCCGTGAACAGCACGTCGGCCACGATGGCCCGGCCCTTCCACCCGATGACCTCCGCCGCGGCGTCTCGGGCGTCGGCCAGCCCGCCGTCCGCCAGGATCAGATAATTGACGGCGGGGTCGCTGCCCTCGGGCGCATATTCGACCACCGGCAGGGTCCATTGGCCGGCCACCCGCAGGCAGCAGGCGTGGCCGGGCACGCCCGCCGTGCGGTCAGGAATCGTCGAAAGGGCAAGTACATCCTGCGGACCCACCGCTGCCACGGGGTCGGGCCGAACCGTCCGGCGGAGCATATCGCGCGTCCTGCTGCGCCACTGGTCAATGGCGGCCGGGTCGTCGCGGGGAACCTTGCGGGCGGGCAGTGATTTCATGGCCTCCGCGGCCAGCGTGTGGAAGTTCGCGTTGTCCGCCGGGTATTCAATCGCCAGTTCCTCCGCCTTGCGAATCTCATCATCTACCGGGATCTCCTCGTCCTGGCGCTGGTCCTGGGGCAGGAAGTGGCGGTTCAGGAAACGGTAGAACGCCTGGCGGTTGTCCTTGAGGTAGTTGTGCGTTCCGGGATCGTGGTTGACGTGAAACGCGAAGTGATCGACCAGGCCGAACAGCTCGTAAAGATGCACCACCGGCCGATAGACGGATGACCGGGCCCGCTCCGCCCGAAAGCAACAGTCATCCTCGGCGTTGTAGATCAACAAGGCGGGCCGCGGGTACAGCAGGGCCGTCAGAACCGGGTAATCCGCGACGGACACCAGGTCGGTGGCGTTCTGCTCCCGATCACCGATGTCCTCGTCGTTCCAGATCCGCTGCTCAAGGCCGATGAAACCGGCATTCGGCGCCGCCAGCTTGACCCGCGTATCGAGCGAGCTGATGAGGATGGTCTGCCATCCGCCCCCCGAGAGCCCGGTGACCGCGACCCGATCGAGGTCCACTGCCTCGTGCGAACAGAGAACATCGAGCCCTCGCTTGAGCGCCAGGTAGAACACGGACAGGCCCGCCCGGCCGCACAGGTCCAGATAGCTCAGATCGTTGTGTGCGTATCCTTCGGAGCCCAGTTGTCCCATGCCGATCCATTCGAGGTTGAAAGCGAGCATGCCGCGCCTGGCCAGGTTGATGCAGCGGACCTGCTTGTAGTCAATGGTCATGCCTGGCTTGCCGACGTGGCCGTTGGGATTCAGCACCGCCGGGACCTTGCCCTTCAATCCTTCGGGCTCGTACAGCAGGCCGCCGACCCACAGGCCCGGCACCGCCTCGTACCGCAGCTTGCGGATCACGTATCCCTGGCCCGGGAGGGTCTCGCCCCACACCACGTCAGGTTCCCCGGTCAACCAGTCCCCCGGGACCCCGCGGAGCACGACCTCGTCGAGCACGCGTTGGCGAATTGCTTCGGCCTCGGCGTGCCAGCGCCCGGGGTCGGAGGGTGCGACGAAGTGCGGGGCTCGTTCGACCAGGTAGGCTCTGAGGTCAGCCTGCGTCTGGCCCGGGCGGAGGACGGGCGCCGGCTGAGTCGTCGGCTCGGCACCGGCGGCGTCGCGGATAGCAGGCACCGTGAGCAGTGACGAGCCAAGCAGCGCGATGAGAAGCGGTCTGGACATGGGCGAGTCTCCAATGGGCTGGGCGCCGGCGGCCTGCAGCGAAGGGCGCCCGCGCGCCGCCACTCTGCCCAAACTGACCGGTCTCTCTGCGCCCGTCGTGCACAACATCAACGAGCCGTCATCCACGCTCAACACGTACCCCTTAACCGGGGGGCAGGCTACGCAGACTTACGGGCGGCCCGGGTGGCTTTGCGTCGCCACTGCAGCCCGTAGAACAGAGCCGCCATCGTCGCCGCCAGGAACCCCTGGAACGCCAGTCCGGGGACGGTGGTCAGGTCCCAGTCCGTCCAGATGTACATGAGGGTGCCGATCGGGCTGCAGCCCGTGATCCAACTCAGCAGGTCGTCTTCATTCTCCAGGCCCGCAATCCCGCCGCGGGTGAAATCGACGACCACCGGCCCCAGCCAGGTGAAGAAGAACCACAGGTCCACGATGATCCACGCCCTTGTGACTCGGGCGTAATAAACGATGCGGATCACGTAACTGGTCGCCAGAAGGAAGGCGACCATTGTAAGAGCAGTTGGAACCATGTAGTCGAGCGGCACATGCCCCTCCCAAAAGACCAGATACGGCAGCAGCAGGCCAATCCCGACCGCGGCCAGCGCGACCAGCGGCGTCGGGATCGGTCTTCGCGGCAGGGCGGGGTCATTCAGCCGCTGCCGGCGGCGCCACTGGGTCTGGAGCCAGGCGGCGCCGGAGATGGGCACGGCGGCCACGCACATGCTGAGCAGCAGCGCGATGATAAGCCCGGTCCTGGAATCGATGCGCTGCACGTGGGACCATCTCGGCTCGAACGCCCGCCAGTCGCGAATGCCCTCCGCCGATGCCATCACCCATGCCGCCACGAGGACCAGGCCAAGGAGCGGACCGAAGGCCACCACGTCGTTGCGCCGGTACTTGCGCACCGCCCCCAGAAAGCAGAGCATACCCACGAAGCAGTGGGCGGAGATCGAGATGGCATACGTGGGGTCCCACGGGGCATCCTGGACGAGGCCGAAGAGCGAGGCCCGAGGAGTCGAGGTCCATTGGCCCCGTTCGACGAGCCCGAAAACCGAGTCCCTGATAATGGGGCTGATCGCCATCGTCAGCCCGGGAAGCAGCGACGGTAGAACGGCGTGGCCAATGACACAGATCACCGCGAAGCCGACCATCAGCCGGGTGCCCATCTGGGTGACGAATACGAGCAGCGCGGTGGCGGTCCACGCACATACCGAAAACAGCACCATGACGGCATTGGCCATCAGCCAGCCGCGAGGCGAGAAGATACTGCCGCCCACGGTCATCGCGCCAAGGGCGAAGTTGACGGCGGCGATAGGGACGACCTGGCAGGTGGCACCGACGATGTAGCCCGCCACGGCCCCGGCTGCGGAGACGTTCATCAGCCGGTGCGATTCGATCATGCCCGAGGTGATGTCCTTGCGGATCGCGCCGTTGATGGCCGTGCAGCCGAAAACGACCAGCGTGCCGATCTGCAGGCCCATCAGGGCCATAGTCCAGAACGAGAGAATCTGGGCCGGCCCGGAGAACTCATCGAGCTTCAGTGACGCGACAATCAGCCCCCCGACGATGGCGGCATAGGCGGCGGTGGTGGCCAGGATGTTCTTCCAGCCGCGGCGCAGCCGGAGTTGCGCCCATGCCGTCGCGTTGCCGAAGCTCACTTCACCTGCCATCAGTCCACCTGTTGGATACCGGTCCGCAAATAGACTTCTTCGAGGTCCGGTGTGTTGGCGGTGAAAGACGCCACCGGGACCCCGCGGGCCACCAGCCCGGCCAGCAGATCCGCCGCGTCGTCGCAGTGGCGGCTGAACTCAAGCGTAACCCGGTTGCGATCCACCTGAACTCCGCCCACGCCCGTGACGTTGGCCAGCAGCTCGGTCACGCCGGCGCACGGGCGGGCGAGGAGGATCGTGTACCGGCACCGCTCGCCGTCGCCGGCACCGGCCACCTGGGCCACCGTGCCGAACTGGATGATCGACCCGCGGGCCATGATCGCGATGTGGCTGCAGTATTCGTTCAGATCGGCCAGGATGTGCGACGAGACGATCAAGGCCTTGCCCTGGTCGCGCAAACTGCACAGCAGTTTCCGGAATTGCACCCGGCCGGCGGGGTCCAGGCCGGCGGCGGGTTCGTCGAGGAGGATGACCGGGGGATTCGGCAACAACGTCCGGGCGATGCCGATCCGTTGCCGCATCCCGCGCGACAGGGCCCGGATCTTCTGGTCCGCCTTCTCCGTCAGCCACACCTGCTCCAGCCAGAAGTTAATGCGCTCGTTGACCTCGTCGGCGTCCAGCCGGTACCCCTTGGCGATGAACCGGAGGAAATCGCGAACCGTCAGGTTCTCAAACACGGGCGGATTGTCCGGGGTGAACCCGATGTGGCGCAGCACACGGTTCGCACCGGGGACCACCTCTCCGCCCATGACCCGTACGCGACCGATGGTCAGCGGCTGCAAGCCGGTCGTCGCCCGCAACAGGGTGGTCTTGCCCGCCCCGTTCGGGCCGACCAGACCCAGCAGGTCACCCCCGCACAGCTCGAACGACACGTCGCGAACCGCCACCAGCGATCCGAACTCGACGCGAACGCGATTGAGCGAAACGAGAACTTCCCTTGGTGCCGAATCCCGGTCCATCTATCCATCTCACATAAGAAGATCTCAAACTGACCGGTTTCGCCCGTGGGGACGGACGTAACCTCAAGGACCTCGGCAATTCATTGCCGCAAGTACCCCGGTACGGTTGGCGGGAGCGGCAACAAGCTGCTGCCGTCTTGGCCCGTGGTCCTTCACCTCACATTCGCAAATCGGTCAGCCTGCGTCAGCCATGAACTTCCTGTCTTCATCCTGCTCGATCCGCACGCGGTAACGTACCACAACTGCCCTCCTGCCCTGCCCAACATCGTATCACGCTATGTCTATTACGGGAACCCTGCCGGTGGGGCTGTGAGGTGCAGCGATGAAACAAGCCGACGGTCGTCTGTCATCACCGGCGACGGTCACCGCAGCATGAAGGCGATTGCCAGGCCGGTGGGGGCGTCGCGTCCCTTTCGTAGACGACCATGTTTCGGAGGCTGGCGATGCGTGTAAAGCCTGGCTCCCGTGCGAAGTACTCGAGCATGGCCCTTTTCACGCCCGGGAACCGCCGGCCGCGGGTATCATGCAAGGCAACGTGCGCCCCGGGCTGAACATGTCGGCCAAAGCCCTCCAGGTCGGCCAGGACGTCGTCGTAATCGTGCGAGCCGTCCACCCACAGCAGACGGATCGGCTCGTTCCAGCGCCGGGCAACCTGTTGTGAGCGTTCGCGAATCGGCTCGACCAGCTCCGCCAGGCCGGCGTCCCGCACGTTTCGTAGAAACATGGCGTACGAGTCGAGTTTCGCAAGGACCTCGGGCCTCGAGTGCCCGTCGTGCGGATCGATCGCCACGACGCGCCCGCGGCCTGCCCTCTGAACGCCGTAGGCCAGCCACAATGTGCTGCGGCCCATGAAGCTCCCGATCTCCACCACCACGCCTGATGACCGGGGGTTCGCGGACAGGTAGTACAGCAGCGAACCCTGTTCGCGGTTCAGGCAACCCGGAGTCTCTTCCATTCGCCTGAGCATCTCGGTGGTCAGCGTACGCCGGGTGAACCGCGCCGCCGACCAGCGCAAGCGGTTTGTGGACGTCGGCAGGCATCGGAGTAGGGTGCGCTTAAGACCCATCGACAACCGGTCTCCCCGTGGTGTACCAGCCTGGCAACCCCGCGTGACGCCAAACCACCGCCCGCCGTGGGCCCGGGGCAGCGGGCTCAGCACACCCTATCCCGGCCATTCCCAGTGGACCAGATCATCACTCCACGCCAAAGCCAGGGTCCCGCGGCCATGGGCTCGGTGTATCTTCAGGCCCTCCTTGGATGAGCCATGGAAAAACATTACGTACTTGCCCACCTCGGGCCGATCTCTTAGATCCAATACGTGGGCCGCCGTCAGCCGCCCCTGGGCCCAGGGCCAGTCCTTCTGGCCAAGCGTGTACAATCCAATGTCTTTCCAGCTTTTCAGGTCTCCTGATCTCTTGATCCCCACACCATTGCCGGGCGAGTGAATCAGGACGTACTCATCGCCATCCACCAATACACAAGCGTTTTCGCCGGACCTGGCTCGCCCGAAATAGGTCCACGTCTTGAAGTCGCGGGTATACGACATGCTGACGCCGTTCTGTTTGTAGAAACACCACCACTTGCCGGGTTCGTCCTTGTCCTGAATCAGGTAGGGATCGATCATCCGGCCCATCTTCTCGACCGGCACATCAGGCCCCTTGACCGGCATCAGTTCAGGCTTGCTCCAGGTGATGAGGTCCCGGCTCTTCATCAGCCATATCCGCGCGGTTTCGTTGCCGAACGTTTCGTCGTTCGGCGTCGGGTAGGTCTGCACGCAAAGCAGCCACCTGTCGCCTACACGTATAACGTTGCCGGGGCTGGAGAAGTTGAGGTTTCGATCTCTGGGCGTAAGAATCGTCGGCCGGGTCCAGTTCACCAGGTCACGACTCTGGATAACGGCCACGTACCAGTAGTAATGCCCGTCGTTCTCTCGCCGCACGAGGCTGTGGAAAACGCGAAAGACTCCTTCGTGATAGTGCGCCGCGGGGTCACGATAGGCCGTCGTGCGATCACCCTTGAGAACAATCGGCGTCTTGATCCTGGAGAAGTCGATCCCGTGCCCCGCCGGCCTGGATTCGGCTTTCTTCTCGGCGAGAACAGGATATGCCAGTGCTGGTATGCTATACATCGCGAAGATCCATCTGGCTGCACGGTTCGCCTTCATGCTGACTGCCTCTGGGTTCAACACCCGGCTCACCCCGGAATATAGATGCTCTTCGCTGCAACCGTTTCGGTGCCGCTCGGCAGATAGAGCGGGTCCGGCGACTTCGTGAAGAAGGCCAGGCCCTTGTAGCTCGTCAAGTATTGATAGTTGGTCTTGAACAGGCCGCCGGTGGCAGTCACCACGAGCGGTTCATTCTGGCGGGCGAGGATATTCGGGAATTCATGGGGTTCGACCCTCACGAGGACGCCGGAAGCCTTGATCGCCTGGGCGATGGCGGCCGCACCCGCGCCCGCTGCGCTACTTGCACCAGGGGTTACCGACATGTTGCTCGCTCCTTATCGCGCCCGCCAGGTGAGCGAATCGCGATTTTTGCATGAAGGAAGCTCCTCAAACGACCGCACGGTAGAAGACGCTGGCAAAGAAGACCGCGGCGAGAATCCCCGCGAGGTCGGCCAGAAGGCACGCGGGCAGCGTGTGGCGCACCTTCTTGACGCCCACCGCCCCGAAATACACGGTCAGCACGTAAAAGGTCGTCTCGGTGCTGCCCTGCATCACTGAGGCGGCAAAGCCGATGAAGCCGTCCGGGCCGTGGTGCTTCATCAGGTCCACCATCACACCCTGGGCCCCGCTCCCCGAGAGTGGCCGGATCAACGCCATCGGCAGAAGCTCCAGCTTGTCACCGTGATGGCCGAGGCCCACGTGGGCCAGCAACCAGGTCAGACCCGTCTTGGCATCCTCCAGCGCCCCGCTGGCCCGGAAAACTGCGATCACCGAGAGGATCGCCACCAGGTAGGGAATGATCATGACCGCGATGTCGAACCCTTCCCTGGCACCGGCTACGAACGATTCGTACATGGGCACCCGTCGGGCCCACGCGAACAGAATGATCGACAGGATGATCGCCGGCACCGCCCACTGACTGACGATCTGCGTGGCGTGGAGAAAAGCGTCCATCAAGCGCCCCCCTTCCCGTCACCGGCGTCCGGTGAGCCCGGGGCCGGGGCATCCGGGCCGGTCGGCTGCGGGTAGAACCGCTGGAGGAACCGGGCGGCGACGATCGCGACGAGCGTGCTGCAAGTGGTCGCCAGAATGATCGCCACCACCGGGGCCGCCGGGTCGCGGCTCTCGCACGTGGTGCGCCACGCGATGATGCTGAACGGCACGAGCGTGATGCTGCTGGTATTGATCGCCAGGAACGTCGCCATGCTGTTGGTGGCGGTGTCCTTTTCGGGATTGAGCGTCTGCAGTTCCTTCATCGCCTTGAGCCCCAGCGGCGTGGCGGCGTTGCCCAGACCGAGAATGTTGGCGGCCATGTTCATGACCATCGCCCCGCCCGCCGGGTGGTCCTTCGGCACCTCGGGGAACAGGAACCGGAGCATCGGCCGCAGGACCCGCGACAGCAAGGCAACCATCCCCGCATCCTCCGCCAGGCGCATGAACCCGAGCCACAACGCCATCACGCCGATCAACATCAGGCACAGGCTGACGGCGTTCCTGGCCGCGTCGATGCCGCTCGTCGTCATCGTCTTGCCCATCGCGGTCATCGCCGCCGAGCGGGTCGGTTCCGGGGGCGGCCTGGCCGGGGTGTGCTCGGGGTCCGCCTTCTCGCCGACCTCCTGCAAGATCTCCGCCGGGTCCTGGAGGACGGCCCTGGCGAACCCGTACAGCAGTCCGATCAGCAGCAGCGCGAACCAGATCTTGTTCAGCATGACGTGCCTCGGCCCGGCTCAGTCCACGCGAACGCCCTGTTGTTGGAGCCACGCTTTCAGATCGCCCATCTGCGTGTCAAACACTTCGTTGTCGTAATCCTCTTCGAGCTTCCGGATGTGCTTGGCCAGATCCGGCTTTCGTTTCAGGGCCTTGTTCAGTCGTCTTTCCCAGGCGTCGGCCATGGAGCGCTGGTCATCCAGGTTGACCTGCAGGCCGAGGATGGCGGCCAGCTTTCGGATGACCGCTTCGATGCTCTTGGGATTGTTACCGTCAATGTAAGAAGGAATCTCCGCTACAAGACTCGCCATGCCCAGGCCGCAGCTCCCCGATCGGGTCATCAGGTAGGTGGCGAAGCTGGCGGGCCCCTCGTAGTCCGTGAAGTCCACGCCGCACTGCTCTAAGGCGGGCCTGATGCTTTCGTCGGACACGGTGCTGACCAAACGAGGTTCTCGCGTATGAGGAACGAGGCCGCCAAAGCTGCCGACGAAGTAGAGGGTTGACACGCCGACCTGGGATGCGAGAGAGAAGATGCAGTCGGCAAACTGGCACCAGTTGAGGTTCGGCTCCTTCCCGCTGAACAGAACCAGGTTGCTGTTCTCGTCGCAGAAGAAGGTGTTCGTCGGAGGCTCAAAGGTCTGGATCACCCCGCCCTCGATCCTGGTATGGGGGCGGAACAGGGCGGAGATCTCCATCGACCCGGGAAAGTTGTAGATGCAGAAATCCTCGGGCTCGATCTCGGCGACCTTCCGGGCGTTGAGGGCATTGACCAGCCACTGGACCGTGCCGGTGGACACGTCGCCACCGTCCATCCAGCCGGAAAAGGCCAGGATCATCCTGCCGTCATTCAGCCTTGCCGGGGCGTGGATCTTCAGTGGGCCTTCCGCCATCGTCTCGCCTCCGAGGGGGGCGCGTCCTCACCTGTGCCCCCTGGGCTCGCGGGCCCATCCCAGTCGCGGGCCCCCCTCGTAGCATACGCGAGCTTGAGAGAAGTGCCAACGGGATCCCCGCTTGAGCCTGTCCCGCCACCCGCCGGCTCGCCGGCGGCGTACCGTTGAACTGGAGACTGGACTCGTATAGCCTTACTGACGGGGCTGCCCCTACGCGGCCGTGCCCGGCAAAGGCGAGATGTCGGCGGTTCGACGTCCGGGGCTGGATGACCTCGGAAAAGAACCGCTTGTCTCAGCAGGAGAATTCAACCGATGCCCGTGCGTGTGCCAATGGTGGCGGGACAGTTCTATCCCGGGTCGCCGGAGGCGTGTCGAGCAGGGGTCGCGGGATACCTCTCGCAGGCCGGCGCGTCCGTCTCTGAGGAGGATGCCCCGGTTGGTCAACCGGTCGGCGGAATCGTGCCTCATGCCGGCTGGGTGTTCAGCGGAGCGGTGGCGGCCGGGGTGATCCAGGCCGTCACGGCCGACCAGGCCGTCGAGACGTTTGTGATCTTTGGAGCGGTGCATCGCCTTTTTTCCGGGCCGGCCGGTTTGACGTATGGGTCAGGATCCTGGCAAACGCCTCTCGGCGACATCCTCATTGATGAGGAACTGGCGGCTGGGGTCATCCGGGCGTCTTCGGCCATTGTCGATAACCCGCGAGCCCACGATGCCGAACACTCCATCGAAGTCCAAGTGCCGTTCGTTCAGTATCTCGCGCCGTCGGCGAGGTTGTTGCCGGTGATGGTGCCGCCGACGAGATCGGCTCACCAAGTCGGCCATGTCGTCGCCGAGCAGGCCCAGGCGATCGGCCGAAAAGTTGCGATCCTCGGTTCGACCGATCTGACCCACTATGGGCCTCGTTATCAGTTCACCCCGATGGGCGCCGGGCCCAAAGGATTGAAGTGGGCCAAGGAAGTGAACGACCGGCGAGTGCTCGAGCTGATGATTAACCTGCGTGACGACGAGGTCGTCGCTGAAGCGGAGGAGCATCACAACGCCTGCGGCAGCGGCGCGGTGGCGGCGGCTATCCGCGCATGCCGGACCTGCGGTGCCCAGAAGGCACACCTGTTCCGACACACCACCAGTAGCGAGGTGGCGCGCGACCGTTATGGCGACATGGACGACGCGGTCGGGTATGCCGGCGTGGTCTTCAGCCGACCGGCTTAGAACCTTACGACGAGACATGAGCGCGCTTTGCGAGCACGTTTATCGACAAGGTTTCTGTTAAGTTGCGGACCACAAAAAGGCGGTCCGCCTCAGACCCGATGTCGTTTCTTCGGCAGAGGGTACCCATGGCTGTGACACCGGAGTTCGGCGCCGTCAAAGGCCTTTTCCTTGCCCGGGTCCTCGCCAACGAGCCGCTTTGCCGGGACCACTGGCGCTGCGTGCTTGAGGTGGAGGACTTCCCCGCCGCTGCCCCGGGGCAGTTCCTGCAGATCCTCTGTGCGGACCCAAGCCGCGAAGGCTGGACGGGCGGGGTGCTGTTGCGGCGGCCTTTCAGCATCGGCGGTTTGCGGCGCAACGGCGGGCAATGCGAGATCGACATTCTGCACCGCATCGTCGGTCCCGGCACGCGTTGGCTGTCGCAACTCGCCCCGGGTGACCGGGTGAGCATACTCGGGCCGCTCGGTCGGCCGTTCCAGGTTTTCCCAGACCACCCGCTGGCACTGCTGGTTGGGGGCGGGATCGGGCTGCCGCCGTTGATCTGGCTGGCGGAAGCACTTCGCGATTTCGGTAAGCGTACCGTGGCTTTCGCCGGGGCCCGGTCGGCGGACCTGCTTCCCCTGACTCGCCGGCCCGAGGTTGCGGCAACGGGGGGCGAACCCGCACCGGCCTTCAGGGAGTTCGCCGAGTCCGGGACCCCGGTCGTCGTGGCCACGGACGATGGTTCACTCGGGTCAGCCGGCAGCATCGCGGAGGTCTTCGCCCGCTATCTCGACCGCCATCCTGACCATGCCCGGGCGGCGGCGGTCTATGCCTGCGGACCTGCGCCGATGATGCGGGCGATGGCCGGCCTGTGCGAGCGGCGGTCCATCCCCTGCCAGGTCTGCCTGGAACGGATGATGGGCTGCGGGATGGGGACGTGTCAGTCGTGCGTCGTTCGCCTCCGCGACCAGGAGGCCGAGGACCAGTGGCGCTATCGCCTTTGCTGCACGGACGGGCCGGTTTTCGATTCACGCCGGGTCATCTGGGATGAATGAGTCGGCCGGTCATGGTGCTTGAGGGCCCGACCATGGCCCATGCTGTCATCCGTCCACAATTGATGGTAAACTCGAGCCTGTAAGCCCGGCGGAGATCAAGTAACCCAGGGATTGAACCATGGCCACAGAGGACGACCCGGGAGCACCGGAAGGAAGCGAATACCTTGGCGTTTATGAAGGTGGTGTGGTCCGGCTCCGTGCGAGCGTCGACTGGGCGGATGGGACGCCGGTTTCCGTTCGCGTGGCGGACCTCGCCCCGCAGGAGCCGGGAAAGAAGCTGGGCAAGGTGATTGTCGCCGGTTTCGGCCTGGCGGGCCGATGGATCGCCGACATCTTCGACCGCCATGGGATCGAGTACGTCGTCGTCGAGAAGAACCACGACACCGTGCGCGCGCAACGCAAGCTGGGCCGGACCGTGATCGAAGGCGATATCTCCGAGGAGCAGACGCTTTGCCGCGCGGGGATCGATGAGGCTTCGATCCTGGCCCTCACCGTGCCGGACGAGAAGGCGGTTCTGGAGGCGACGCGCCTGGCCCGGTCGCTCAGGCCGGGCATTTACATCGTGGCCCGGACGCTCTACTCGTCCTCGGGTTTGCAGGCCTCGCAGCTCGGCGCCGACGAGGTGATCAAGGCCGAGCAGGTGGTAGCCCGGCAATTCTACGAGATGCTGCTTCGCAAGATCAGCGAGCCGGTCCAAAGCACGCCCGGCGGCTGATGCAACGCTGGGCCGAGCGAATTGAGAGAGAATTGAGAGTTGAGAATCGGGAATTGAGGAAGGTTTTCTTGAGGGCCTAGGGCATGTCTCGATTTCCTTTCCGCGTACCGGAGAAGCTGTCACTCGAAGGGTTGCAATCCGAAGTCAGCAGCCTGATCGAACGGTGGTGGCACTGCGGCCTCAGTACGGGCCCGCTCGACGGGCAGGACTGGGCTCCGCCGACGGAGCTGCGTGACGAGCCGGACTGCTACCGGGTGGTGATGGAATTGCCCGGGGTCGATCGATCGACGATCGATCTGACCGCCCGGGCGGCGAGCCTGGTCATTCGCGGCGAGAAGCTCGCCCCGCCGACGGCCCCCTCGTCGGAGGGCGCCGAAGCACCCGCGGTGCGGGTCCTGCAAACGGAACGGCGTTACGGCGGTTTCAGGCGGACCATCGCCTTGCCGGGGCCCATCCGGATCGATGCCACATCGGCGGTGCTCAGGGACGGCGTACTCGAAGTAACGCTGCCCAAGGCGGCGAGCCCGGACCCGACCGAGGTCCACGTCGATATCGATGTCCAAGCATCGCAAGGGAAGGGCTCGACCGCGATCGGAAGCTGACGCGCTTACAGCAGGAGCTGAGAAGACACCCCTGCGGCACCGGTTATTAACCGTACGTGTTCAGTGTTCAGCGGCCTCCGGAGCGATTAGAGCCGCTTCGGGCGCGATCAGAGCCGCTTCAGGCGCGATCAGAACCGCTTCAGGCGCGATCAGAGCCGGTCTCTGTGAGGCCGGTGTTTCCTCGGACGGGGGGATTCCACGCCCCGAAGGGCCAC